>JANQMT010000200.1:0-18100 GCA_028279945.1 Clostridia bacterium | reverse complement strand
CTATTGGAACCAACGCCATAACCCTTGCTCTAAGATACAAAAAGAATTTCAGAACCAATAATACAGAGCACTTCTGTGAAGATCATCATATTGTTAATTGTGCCACTGCATTGATATATATGAATGATGAAATAATAGGCACTTTAACCATTACTTTTCATAAAAATTTTTTCAGCAAGCATTTTTTAAGTATTGTGGCGGCCGGAGCGGCTTTAATAGAAAAACAATTGCTGCATATGCAGTCAATGGAGATCATTAATTTTACTTTTGATAAGATATCTGAAGGCATGTTAATATTAGATTCAAAATTAAATATTTCTAAAGTCAATAAAAGTTTTTTAAGAATTATTAGTTCTGATTTAGAGAGTATCAGCCAATGTGATATTAAAGAGCTTTTTTATGAGATAGATTTTAAAGCGTTAATGTATAACGGCCTGACACATACCGAAGTAAAGGAAACCTTTATTAAGTATAAAAATAAGTTGTACAGGGTGAATGTTCACATCCGTTTTATTAAACGTGACCATATGTTTGACGGTATGGTTATTATGTGTAGAGAGATAGAAGATATCATTAATCTATCTCAAAAATTTACCGGAAATAACACTTACTTTACTTTTGATAATATTATTACTCAAAACCCAAACATGCAAAGAATCATTGATACCGCTAAAAAAGTAGCGTCTTTAGGCTGTACAATATTAATAGAAGGTGAAAGTGGTACTGGAAAAGAATTATTTGCACAATCCATTCACAGTATCAGCAATCGAAAGCACAAACCTTTTATTGCCGTCAATTGTGCGGCACTTCCGACTGAATTGGTCGAGAGTGAACTTTTTGGCTATGAACGAGGAACCTTTACCGGTGCATTATCCACAGGAAAACCGGGTAAATTCGAATTAGCTAACGGCGGCACTATTTTTTTAGATGAAATTGGTGAGCTGCCTTTAGATATTCAATCTAAGTTATTAAGAATCCTGGATAATCATAAAGTAACAAGAATGGGCGGAAAACAAGAAAAAGAATTAAATATTCGTGTCATAGCAGCTACTAATAGAAGTCTATATGAAGAGGTTCAAAAAAAGAATTTTAGAGAAGATTTATATTATCGTTTAAACGTTATGTTTTTTAAGATGCCTTCTTTACAGGAAAGATTAGAAGATATACCGTTATTAGCCAACCATTTCTTAAATAAGTTAAACAGTGAAAATGAAGATAACAAAACCATTCAAGAAAATTTTATTGAGGCTTTGTTAGAGCATCATTGGAAGGGCAACATTCGTGAATTGCAAAACACCATATCCAGAGCCTATTATTTATGCGACGGTAATGAAATCACATCTGAATACATTTCCAGTCATATGAAAACAAATATAAAAACACATATTACCAATATGCCTACTGAAATTAAATCAACAGAAAATGTATCTACTATCAATGAATACGAAAGGCAATTAATCATTGATGCCATTAGAAGTTGTCACGGAAAGGTGATTCCCGCTGCTCAAAAGATCAAAATGGGTAAAACCACTATTTATAGAAAAATTAAAAAATATAATATAACATCGGATGAATATTTAAATAGCAATTGAATACAGGTATATAAATTTTTACTTTTCATATTCCCTGTCAAATCTCTTTTTACAAATAATCGACTCATGGCATATAATTTGCAAATATATAAAATCTTGTAGTACAAATGATATATTATGTAGAAAGAGAGTGAAAAAATAATGAAAAAAGGATATGGAAAAGTTGCACTTGTTGTAGGCGCGTCTTCAGGAGTCGGTAAATGTTGTTCAGAATACTTAGTTGATCAAGGCTATACCGTTTATGGTACATCCAGAAATGCTCTTTTTGCTGAGGAAAGTTCATATAAGGATCATTCTGAAATACAGATGATTCCCTTAGATGTTACAAAAGAAGGTACTATTAGAAAAGCCGTCAACTATATTAAAGAAAATGAAGAAAAAATAGATATACTTTTGAATTGTGCGGGATATTCCCTATCAGGTGCCGTAGAAGATATCTCTTTAGAAGAGGCTAAATCAGCTTTTAATACAAATGTATTTGGAATTATGATGGTATGCAGAAATGTTTTACCTATAATGAGAAAACAAAAATCAGGCTTGATTGTAAATATTAGTTCAGTAGCCGGGTTAATATCAATACCTTATCAGTCTATGTACAGTGCCAGTAAATTTGCTTTAGAAGCCGTGACAGAGGCTTTAAGAATGGAAACAAAACAATTTGGAATCAATGTCTCGTTGATAGATCCCGGCGATATGAAGACTAATTTTAAAAGAACTTACGCAAAAGATGCTGCAAATTCACCCTATAAAGAAAGCATGGATGCTGCAATTAATGCAATGATTAAATCGGAGCAAAGTGGTCCAGGGCCAGAGGTTGTCCTTAAAGATTTTAAGAAAATCTTAAACAGTAAAAACCCACCCGTAAGGTTAATCGTAGGACTTGAGTATAAATTTTTTGGTTTATTGAAACGATTATTACCTTGTAAAGCATTAGAAAAGGTTATTACTAAAATTTACTCATAGATTAGAAATAACCCTGCAAATTTATTTCAATTACCCTTAGAAAGCCTAACTTTCTAGGGGTTTTTTATTGAGTTTTGCTTTTATGTTTTTTAACTTTCTCCTTTAATCATGGAATCCGATTACTCTGTTTGAATATTATGATACTACAAAATCACTATTTGTGTATAAAAATACACTTTTCAATTGAATTGTGACGTGTTTTTTGTTATTATTGGATAAAGGGAATACACATATAAGAAGGTGTTTTAATAATGAATGTTAGAAAAGCTAAATTATCAGATGTTGAAAAAATACACGAACTAGTGAATTATTATGCAGAAAAAGATTTAATGCTTTCTCGATCTCGCAGTGTGATATATGAATATATCAGAGATTTTGCCATCGTAGAAATCGATAGAGAAATAGTAGCAACAGGTTCACTTCATATTTTATGGATTGATCTGGCCGAGATACGAGCTCTGGCTGTAAAAGAATCACTATTGGGAAAAGGCATTGGCAAGCGGCTTGTAGAATTTTTTTTAAACGAAGCTCAAGAGTTAGGCATTCCAAAAGTATTTACTTTAACTTATCAGCCCGATTTTTTCAAAAAAAGTGGTTTTAGTATTATAGATAAGGAAAAAATGCCTCATAAGGTATGGAAAGAATGTATCAATTGCCCTAAATTTCCTAATTGTGATGAAATTTGTCTGGAAATAAATATCGACAAAATGTAATTACCAATAAGTAGATATATTTATATATAGAAAAGCGTATATTAGAATTAACAAGTATGTAAATTAAAAAATAAAAATATATCCTTCAAAAAAATAAAAACGTTTACATAAAACGTTTACATGGTTTTTTTGCTGAAAAAGTATTTACAAATAAAATTTTAGGTGGTATACTTTGAACAAAATTAAGCATATGATCAAAACAATATGAAATTATAAAAATATTCATTATAATACGAACAAAATAATATTGAGAACCATTATGGTTCGTAAAATATAATTGGGCTTTTTATCTATAACTTATAGTAAGCACTAATAATATTTTGAGGCAATGGCGTCAAAACAGGAATGATCTTGTTTTGACGTTTTTTATTTCTTAAAAATATTCTTATTTTAAAAGGGTGAATTAAAGGGATGCCTTACATTCCTTTTATTTAATAAATACTGAGAAAGGGTGATTTTAATGAGACAAGTCGCTATTTATGGAAAAGGTGGTATAGGTAAATCAACTACAACTCAAAATTTAACAGCTGCTTTAGGAGAGATGGGCAAGAAGATAATGGTTGTAGGTTGTGACCCTAAAGCTGATTCCACTAGATTATTACTTGGAGGACTGGCGCAAAAGACAGTGCTTGAAACGTTAAGAGACGAAGGTGAAGACATCGAATTGGAATCGATTTTAAAACCTGGATTTGCAGATATCAGATGTGTAGAATCCGGCGGACCGGAGCCTGGAGTTGGATGTGCTGGAAGAGGCATCATTACTTCTATTAATATGCTGGAAAGTTTGGGTGCCTATGAGGCAGATCTGGATTATGTGTTTTATGATGTCTTAGGAGACGTTGTATGCGGAGGATTCGCAATGCCCATTCGTGAAGGTAAAGCTCAAGAAATTTATATCGTTGCAAGCGGAGAGTTAATGGCACTATATGCGGCAAACAATATTGCAAAAGGCATTAAAAAGTATGCTGAAACCGGAGGCACCAGGTTAGGCGGTATTATATGCAACAGCCGTAAGGTGGATCATGAATATGAATTATTGGAAGCATTTGCAAAAGAACTCGGCAGCCAATTGATTCACTTTGTACCAAGAGATAATGTTGTTCAAAGGGCAGAAATCAACAAGAAAACCGTTATTGATTGGAGCCCGGAAGAAAATCAAGCAGATGAATACAGAGCCTTAGCCAAAGCCATTGATGGCAATGAAATGTTTGTTAATCCTACTCCTATGGACCAAGATCGACTGGAAGAACTTATGATGCAGCATGGATTTTTAGGATTATAAGAGAGTTTGAAAAATAATACCTCTATGTGTGCGACAAGACGTATTTAATCATTTCACAAACTCTCAATCAAAGGTTACCATAGATATATTTTAAAATCAATTTAATCATATAGATTCAAAAGTTTGGAGGAAATATTATGTTTAAGATGATTAGAGCAATTGTAAGACCTGAGAAGTCACCTATTATAATGAATGAATTAAGTAAAAGCGGATTTCCGGCTGTCACAAAAATAGATGTTGTCGGCAGAGGAAAACAACGTGGAATAAAAGTGGGAGATGTGTATTACGATGAAATTCCAAAAGATTTACTGTTGATTGTTGTAGAAGAAGCGTATAAAGATGATGTCATCAATATCATTATTTTAAATTCAAAAACAAATAAAACCGGTTCTTTAGGGGATGGCAAAATCTTTGTTAGTGATGTTGAAGAAGTCCATACCATTAGCAGCAGCCCTGTAGGCCTGTAGGAAGGAGCGCATCTTTATGAAAGAGATAATGGCAATTATTAGAACGCATATGGTGAATAAAACAAAAGAAGCACTCATTAACGATGGTTATCCGGGCATTACTTGCAGAAAGGTTTATGGTCGTGGGAAAAGGTCAGCTTATCAAGATTTAATAGAGCAGACAATGGCTGAAAATGAAATAAGCGAAACATTAGCACCTGAAGAAATAATAAAGGAGCATCGACTGTTATCAAAAAGGCTATTCACATTAATTGTAAAAGATGAAGATGTTAAAAAAACAATCCATACGATTATTAGAGTCAATCAAACCGGAAACCCCGGTGATGGTAAAATATTTGTTTTTCCTGTATCAGAAGTCATTCGAGTAAGAACCGGAGAACATGGCGAAAACGCTATATAAGGGAGAGTGTTAAATGAACAAGAAGGAATTGATCAACAGGAATTATCCAAACAAGGTAAAACGAAACAGAGAGCAACATACTCTTATTGTAGATTCTACACAAAAGCAAGAAATTGCAGCAAATAAAAGGACAATTCCAGGAATCATTACCAATAGAGGCTGCAGTTTTGCAGGATGTAAAGGTGTTGTTATTGGTCCAATAAAAGATATGGTACATATTGTTCATGGACCTGTAGGGTGTGCTTATTATTCTTGGGGCACAAGGCGAAATAAAGCGAAGGCAAATGATAACGGTAAAAACTTTTTAAATTATTGTTTTACAACAGATATGCAGGACAGTGACATTGTTTTTGGCGGTGAAAAAAAATTAAAGCAAGCCATTAAAGAAGCTGTAGAGATCTTCTCACCATCGGCTATAAGTATTTCTGCTACCTGTCCTGTGGGGCTTATAGGTGATGACATCCATGCCGTAGCAAGTGAAGCCGAAGAAAAATATGGTGTGCCGGTATTAGCATTCAGTTGTGAAGGCTATAAGGGTGTGAGTCAATCGGCAGGGCACCATATTGCAAATAATGAATTGATGAAACATGTTATTGGAAAAGGCAACCAAGCCTATGGCGAGTTTTCAATTAATCTATTTGGTGAATACAACATAGGCGGTGATGGTTGGGAAATCGCTAGAATCCTAAGTAAAATCGGATATGAAGTTGTATCTGTCATGACAGGAGATGGTTCATATGATGAAATTAAAAATGCCCATAAAGCGAATCTGAATTTAGTGCAATGTCATAGATCCATCAATTATGTAGCAGACATGATCGAGACAAAATATGGTACGCCATGGCTCAAAGTTAATTTTATAGGAGTGCAATCCACAATAGAAAGTTTACGAAATATGGCAATGTACTTTGATAATGACGCGCTTACCAAGAGAACAGAAGAGGTCATTAAGGAAGAACTCGAAAGTATAAAAAATATTCTTAATATTTATAAAAAAATATGTGAAGGCAAAACAGCATTTCTGTATGTAGGCGGCTCAAGGGCGCATCATTATCAAGGCATACTAAAGGAGATCGGTATTGATACCGTCGTAGCTGGTTATGAGTTTGGACATAGAGACGATTATGAAGGAAGAGATGTCATCCCTTATATCAAGATAGATGCAGATAGTCGAAATATACCTGACTTAAAAGTTGAAAAAGATGAAAAGAATTACAAGCTCTACTTGTCACAGGAAAAATTAGAAGAATTAAAGTCAGAAATACCTTTAAGTCATTACGGGGGCATGATCAAAGAAATGAAAGACGGCACGATTGTCATTGATGATCTCAACCATTATGAAACAGAGGTGTTGATTAATATCATAAAGCCTGATTTATTTTGCTCAGGCATAAAAGATAAGTATATTGCACAAAAAATGGGTATTTTTTCTAAACAATTGCACAATTACGATTATAGCGGTCCATATGCTGGCTTCAAAGGCGCTGTAAAATTTTCACAAGATATAGCAATGGGCATCCATACACCAGCATGGAGCCATATTACACCGCCTTGGAAGGCTGAACCTTTAATTGACGGCAGTATGGTAAAGGAGGAAAAATAATATGTTAGATAGTACGCCTAAAGAAATATACGACAAAAAAGCATTAATGATAAATCCGGCAAAAACTTGTCAGCCAATAGGCGCTATGTATGCAGCATTAGGGATTCACAAATGCCTGCCTCATAGCCACGGCTCTCAAGGCTGCTCCTCTTATCACAGAATGCACTTGACAAGACACTTTAGAGATCCAATTGTGGCATCTACCAGTTCGTTTACCGAAGGCGCCTCTGTTTTTGGGGGCGGCGCAAACTTAAAAACTGCAATTAAGAATATTTTTTCAGTATACGATCCAGAAATTATTGCCATCAGTACCACTTGTTTATCAGAAACCATTGGTGATGATATTTCTACAATCATAGAAAGTGCGGAAGTACCGGAAGGCAAAACCGTATTTTATGCCAATACCCCCAGTTATGAAGGCTCTCATATAACAGGTTTTTCAAACATGGTAAAAAGTATCGCTTCCAATTTAGTAGAAAAAGGCGATTCTGAAGAAAGCAAAGTTATCAATATAATTCCGGGGTTTGTTGAACCAAGTGATATGCGTGAAATGAAAAGAATTATGAATATGATGAGCGTACCATTTGTTATGTTTCCAGATACAAGTGGTGTCGTGGATACGCCTATGACAGGTATATATGAAATGTATCCAAAAGGGGGTACTCAACTTAAAGACTTGAAAAAGGCAGGAAATTCTAAGGCAACCATTGCTTTAGGAAAATTTGCTTCAGAAGCCGGAGCCATAGAACTCGATAGAAAGTTTAAAATACCGGCTACAACTTTAAAGGCGCCTATTGGTATCAAAGCAACCGATGATTTTATCATGAACTTAGTTAAAATAATGGATGTTGAAGTTCCTTATGAACTGGAAGAAGAAAGAGGGCAGGCTGTAGATTATATGACGGATACGCATTACCATTATCATGGCAAAAAAGCAGCCATCTTTGGAGATCCGGATACGGTTATAGCTATGACAGAATTTGTGTTGAGTCTAGGGATGAAGCCCATTCATATCGTAACAGGCTCTCCGGGAAAGGAATTTAACAAGACCATTGGTACTATGGTAGAAGGCGCAAATGTAAAAAATACCGGTGACTTATTCACTTTACATCAATGGATTAAGAGTGAACCGGTGGATTTACTCATTGGTAATACGTATGGAAAGTACATTGCAAGAGCCGAAGACATTCCTTTTGTTCGTATTGGTTTTCCAGTTCTTGATAGAACCGGTCACAGTTATTTTCCGTATGTAGGTTATAAAGGTGCTATTCGACTTATTGAAAAGATAAGTGATGCACTGCTTGACAGAGCAGATAGAGATGCATCAGACGAAGATTTTGAGTTAGTCATGTAATATAAATAACCTCAAATCATTTCAAAAGTTGGTGAGAAGTATGAAAACAAAATGTAAAGAATATACGGTTGAAGAAAGAAAAGCCTTTATCATTGAAAAAAAGAATAATAAATTACATCAAATAAAATGTGAAGAAAACAGCATGGCTGGGGTTGTAAGCCAAAGAGCTTGTGTTTACTGCGGTGCAAGAGTAGTACTTAATCCTATTACGGATGCCTATCATATCATTCACGGTCCTATTGGATGTGCCAGCTATACTTGGGATCTTAGAGGAAGTTTGACCAGTGGTGATGAGACTTTTCGAACGAGTTTTTCAACGGATTTAAACGAGAAAGACATTATTTTTGGAGGAGAAAAAAAGTTATCCAAAGCCATTGATGAGATTGTAGAAAAGCACGGTCCTAAATTGATTTTCATCTATGCTACATGTGTAGTAGGTGTTATTGGGGATGATATCGAAGCAGTAGCTAGAACCGCAGAAAAAAAACATGGTATAAGGGTAATACCCGTTCAATCTTCAGGATTTGCAGGTAATAAGTCTAGCGGCTATAAAGCAGCTTGTCATGCGATTTTAGATTTGATTGGAAATAAAAAGGAAACCATCAAAGGCAATCATATTAATTTTCTTGGCGACTTTAATTTGGCGGGAGAAGTCTGGATTAACGAAGGTTACTTGAATAGAATGGGCGTTAATATTATCTCAAAAATAACAGGCGACTCTACTTATGAAGCAATCAAAAATGCTTCCAGCGCAAAATTAAATATCGTTCAGTGTGCCGGATCCATGACATATCTTGCAAAAAAAATGAAAGAAAAATACGGCATTCCGTATATTAATATCAGTTTTTATGGATTAGAAGATATTGTTAATTCAGTGACTATGATTGCAAGTGCATTAGATGATGCAGAAGTCGTTAAAAGAACCCGTTTACTCATCGCTGAAGAGGTTGAGAAAACTAAAGCTATTATCAGCCAATATAAAAAAAGACTGGAAGGCAAAAAAGTTGCCATTTATGTTGGCGGTGGTTTTAAAGCCATTTCATTAATTAAGCAATTTAGCGAAGTCGGCATGAAAATTGTCATGGTAGGAACCCAAACCGGAAAGAAACATGAATACGAAACCATACACGATTTATGTGATGAAGAAACAGTCATACTGGATGATAGTAATCCAGCTGAATTGGAACAATTTATGAGAGAGAAAGGTGCAGATATTTTAGTCGGAGGGGTGAAAGAAAGACCTTTAGCCTATAAACTCGGTGTGGCCTTTTGCGACCATAACCATGAACGAAAACAACCTCTAAATGGTTTTGTGGGTGCTGTGAATTTTGTTAAAGAAATTGATTTGACCATCAACAGTCCTGTATGGAACAGCATTAATAGAGAGATAGGTGATGATGATGCGCAATAAGAATTATGTAAATCTAGATGTTAATCCATGTAAAATGTGCATGCCAATGGGCGCATCCATAGCCTTTAAAGGTATTGAAAGCGCCGTTGCCATGATTCATGGTTCTCAAGGGTGCAGTACCTATATAAGAAGACATATTGCTACCCATTATAATGAGCCTATTGATATCGCATCATCCGCACTTAACGAAAAGCAGACCATATATGGCGGATCCGGCAGCCTTAAAAAAGGGTTAAAAAATGTGATTCAAATTTATAAGCCTAAATTTATTGGTATTTGTACCAGTTGCTTAGCAGAAACCATTGGAGAAGATATAAAAGGAATTGTAACGGAGTTCAGCAAAGAAGAAAAAACAGATGATGTTACATTTATTACAGCCTCTACACCAGGTTATGGCAGCAGTCAATATGAAGGGTATTATTTTACACTGAGAAGAATTGTGGAAGAGTTAACGCATAAAAGTCCAAAAAATGAAACGTTAAATATCATTGTTGGCAACATTTCACCTGCTGATATTAGGAGCATTAAAGAAATACTTGAACGCATGGAGATTCAATATACTTTATTACCCGATATAAGTCATACTTTAGATTCAGAGTATAAAAAGGGTGCGTATAAAAAAATACACAATGAAGGAACAAAATTAGAAGATATTAAGAAAATGAGCGGTGCTGTGGCAACCATTGAAATGAGCACTATTTTATCAGAAGAAAATTCGCCCGGTAAATACCTTGAGGATACATTCGGTGTTCCACTATACAAATGCCCTATACCCATTGGGTTAGAAAATAATGACCGTTTTATTGGGCTGTTAAACCAGTTTTCAAAATTAGAGATTCCTAAGAAAATTCTTGAGGCAAGAGGCAGAATGTTAGATGGCATGATCGATTCTCATAAATATAATGGCGAAGGAAGAGCCGCAATATTTGGAGATCCGGAAATGGTTTATTCTCTGACTAAATTATGTATTGAGAATGGTATTGTTCCTAAAGTGGTGGCAACAGGAACAAAAGCATCCAAGTTAAAACAAATGTTGCATGAGGATATACAAAAGATACAAGAGGAAATATTAATTTTAGATGATACTGATTTTGAAAAAATAAAAGAGCTTTCTGTTAATGAAGGCGTCAATATTCTAATTGGAAACTCAGATGGCGCTTTCATTACAGAAAAAGAGGGCATTCCCTTAGTAAGAATTGGGTTTCCGATACATGATCAAATTGGCGGACAAAGAAAGGTTTCCGTTGGGTATGATGGATCCATGCTCTTTCTTGATCAAATAACCAATACGCTGTTGGACGAAAAGCATGGTCAATATAGAACAAAAATGTATGAACTGTATTATTTAAGAAACGAGGCGGTATTATGAAAGCACGATTGCAAGAAAAAAGTACTTTAAATTTTGTGAAACACCCTTGTTATAACGTTTACGCACACAAATATTCAAGAATGCATATTCCTGTAGCACCAAAATGTAATATAAAATGCCATTATTGCAATCGCAAGTATGATTGTGTTAATGAAAGCAGGCCGGGGGTTTCAAGTGAAATACTAACTCCAATAGAAGCTTTTGATAAATTTAAAGAAGTAAAAGCAAAGGTTGATCATTTATCAGTCGTAGGTATAGCAGGACCCGGTGATGCTTTGGCAAACTTTGATAAAGTAAGTGAAGCCATAAAACTCATAAAGGCATATGATCCTGAAATGACTTTTTGTCTTTCAACAAATGGATTGAATCTCCCTAAATACAGTAAAGAGCTGCTTGATATGGGCATCAACTATGTTACCATCACCATTAATGCAGTCAACCCAATTGTAGGTGCAAATATTTATGAGTATGCTTATGATAATGGAAAAAAGGTTACAGGTAAAGAGGGTGCACAACTTTTAATTGAACGCCAGTTGGAAGGCTTAGAATATCTAAGCTCAAAAGGCGTCATATGTAAGGTCAACATTGTTATGATAAAGGGCATCAATGAACATCATATTGAAACGGTTGTAAAAAAAGCAAAGCATGCAGGTGCCGAATTAACCAATATTATGCCATTACTACCTGTAAAAGATACTATTTTTGAAAATGTTGAACAAATATCTAAAAAAGAGATTGATTCTAAACGGAATAAATGTAAGACTCACATCCAACAAATGTATCATTGTCAGCAATGCAGGTCAGATGCTATAGGTCAGCTTGAAAACGACAAGTCACATGAATTCAGAGGTCATGGCTGCCTTTCAAATAAAAAAATAAATGTTAACCATATCGCAAATCATTTGAAAGAAGTGAGTGAAAAAGGAGGGTTAAAACATGCATAAGCCCAAATACCATATTTTTATATGTTTCAGTTGAATACTGCACCTCATATTTATACTTGTATTTTTATCGGGTTGTGATAAGGCTGATTCTGAAGAATTATTCGTCTCAGCGGCATCCAGTCTAAGCAATAGCATGTTGGAAATAAAAGAACTCTATGAAGCAAAATACCCTAATAATCAATTGACCATTAACTTTGGGTCTTCCGGTTCTTTACAACACCAAATAGAAAAAGGTTCTCCTGTAGATGTTTTCATGTCAGCTTCTCAGTCCAAGATGCAGAACTTAGAAGAAAAGAATTTAATTGTTGATCCATCTAAAAACAACCTCTTGGAAAATAAGCTGGTCCTCATAGTTCCTAAAAGTTCTTTGAAAATTAAAGGTTTCAGTGATTTAACTTCAGATGACATCGAAAAATTTGCAATTGGAGAACCTGACAGTGTTCCTGCAGGCAGATATGCCAAGGAAGTTTTAGATAGTTTAAATCTTTTTATACTGCTTTCAGAAAATATGGTTTATGGGAAGAATGTAAAAGAGGTATTAACTTGGGTAGAAACAGGTAATGTTGACGGCGGCATCGTTTATGAAACAGACGCTATGACAACGGATGATGTCAAGATAGTAGAATGGGCTAAAGCAAGTGCACACACACCCATCATTTATCCTGTAGCCATCATTCAAGACAGCAAAAAGAAAGAACTCGCTCAGTCATTTATTGATTTTTTATATACGGATGATGTTAAAAAGGTCTTTGAAAGCTATGGTTTTCACATGATTAATTAGCTGGTATCTCGTATAGGAACACAGCCTAAATGGAGGAGAAGCATAATGATTGATCTAACACCATTATTTATCTCACTAAAAACTGCATTATTATCAACAGCTATCACATTGATACTTGGTGTTTTAGTCGCTAAATCTATCGTAGGTTATGATGGAAAATTTAAAGGATTAATGGATGGCATTATGACACTTCCCCTTGTTTTACCACCAACGGTTGTAGGTTTTTTTCTTCTTGTGTTAATAGGAAAAAATGGACCCGTAGGTCAATTATTAAATGTTTTTGATATATCTTTGGTTTTTTCTTGGGAAGCAACGGTTATTGCAGCAACAACTGTCTCTTTCCCTCTTATGTACAAAACCGTTAGAAGCTCATTGGAGCAAGTAGATCCTCATTGTATTCATGCCTCTAAAACATTAGGTGTCTCCGAATGGCGTACTTTTTTTAAAGTTATCCTTCCTCAAGCAAAGTCAGGTGTCGTAGCGGGTATCTTGTTATCATTTGCCAGAAGTATTGGAGAATTTGGTGCAACTTTGATGATTGCCGGAAATATTCCTAATCGCACCCAAACAATGCCTATTGCCATTTTTTTCACTTCAGAAAGCGGCGATATGAAAAGTGCCTCTATTTGGGTAATGGTTACCGTTATGATTTCATTAAGTGTTACTTTGTTGATGAACATATGGCTGGATACATCACAGAAACATAAGAGAAGAAGCGAGGTTTAAACAATGCCTTTTATTGTGGATATCAAGAAAAATTTGAATAAATTTAATTTAGATATTAATATTTCTATGTGTGAGAAAAGGATTTCATTTTTAGGTGCTTCCGGTTCTGGTAAAAGTATGACGTTGCGATGCATCGCAGGGCTTGTTAAACCAAATGAAGGTCAAATTATTTTAGGAGACAAAGTTTTATTTGATTCAAAACGAGGTATTGATGTTGCTATTCAAGATCGCAAAATCGGTTACTTATTTCAAGATTATGCCTTGTTTCCTCATATGACGGTTACTCAGAATATTGGTTTTGCACTTTTAAATACGCAGCCTTATATTAAAAAAAATGGACTAAAAAATTTTTTAGTGAAAAAAAAGCTTAAAGCAAACATTTTAAATAAAGTTCACGAAAAAATTAAGATGATGAAACTCAATGGACTGGAAAATAAATTTCCCTCTCAATTGTCAGGCGGTCAACAACAGCGGGTGGCGCTGGCTCGCGCCTTAATGGTTGAACCGGAAATATTGTTGCTGGATGAGCCATTTTCAGCTCTGGATAATCACTTGCGTTACGAAATGGAAAATCAGCTGTTAGAAATATTGAATTCCTATCATGGAACCACCATTTTGGTAAGTCATAATATTAATGAAGCGTATAGTATATCTAAAGAGTTGGCTATTTTTTCAGAAGGAAGCATCAGTGCATATGGTAAAAAGGATACTTTATTTCAGTATCCTCCAAATGAAGCAGCAGCAAAAATGACAGGCTGCAAAAATATTTTAAATGCTTTACCCATATCCAATGAAGTGGTTAATATTTCAACATTTAAAAGACCTTTTAAAATAAAACAATCTATTCTATCCTCATTCAATAAAGTAGGTATACGTGAGCATCATATCAAGCTGGCTCAACATAATGAGGATACGAATGTTATAGAATGTAAAATTGTTGGTACAAGCGTTTCAACTTTTAATGTCATCATCTATCTAAAGGAAGTTCATTCTACTTCGGTAAACTATGATTTGCGATGGGATATCCCAAAGGAAAAGTGGGAACAGGTAAAACAATTACCACAACCACTTTATATAAAACTTGATGAAGAAAAGCTATTTGCTTTTAATTGAATTTGTTTAATTTTTAAATAAAGTTCTCAACATAATGAGATAAAGGACTGATTGCTATGAAAGATTTTTATATCGTAGATACAACCCTTAGAGATGGAGAACAAACTGCAGGTATTGTTTTCTTGGAAGAAGAAAAAATTGAGATTGCAAAAAAGCTTGATGAAGCAGGTGTTGATTATATTGAAGCTGGAATACCTGCTATGGGAATAGAAGAGCAAAATTGTATGAAGAAAATCATGGCTTTAGGATTAAATGCTAAAATTATTTCATGGAACAGACTAAAGCTTAAAGATATTAATGACTCATTGAAATGTGGTGTGAAAGACATACATATATCGGTTCCGGGTTCTGAGCTTCATATATATAAAAAATTAAAAAAAGATTATCATTGGGTCATTGACGAGCTTGAAACATGTATCCAGTATGCTTTGGGGAAAAATGTAACGGTTTCTATAGGAATAGAAGATGCATCAAGATCTAACCTTGATTTCTTACGTCAGATATTAAATCGTGCAGAAAAGTTTGGAGTGAAAAGAGTAAGGTACTCTGATACGGTAGGTGCATTGGACCCTATTCAATCATTTGAAGTCGTTAAAAAAATCAAAAAGTATTTTAAAGGAGATATTGATTTTCATGCCCATAATGATTTTGGGATGGCGACCGCCAATACTTTATGTGCCTATAGAGCTGGGGCTAGGTATATCAGTTGCTGTGTTAATGGGCTTGGTGAAAGAGCTGGCAATACATCTTTAGAAGAAATTGTAATGGCTTTAAAATATATTACATCATGCCATACTGATTTTAAAATTTCTAAGCTGGTTGAGCTCTCTACCTTAGTGCAAAAAAATTCTGGCGAGAGCGTACATGACAGAAAGCCAATCGTGGGTAAACGTGTTTTTTCCCACGAGTCAGGTATTCACGTGGATGGCCTTATAAAAGATCCCGACACATATGAAGTATTTAGACCGGAGGAAATAGGACGGAAAAGAGAAATTGTTATTGGTAAATTTTCAGGCGTTTCGAGTATAATGAATAAATTGTTACAAATGGGTATCCATATTAATAAAAAAGAAGCAAATCATATTTTGAAACTGCTCAGAAATGAGTACATTCATAATAAGCATATAGATGTTGAGAGTTTTTTAAATCGTCAAGTAATGGTTAAGTCTTCTAAAAGTATATAACTCCATCATTACCTGTTAAAAAATGAATACAGTCATATTCGTTCAGCAACCCCTAATTAAACTCCTATATTTATTTTTCTAGTATTTTTTCAATAAGCTAAACAGGGGATGGCTAACCGTCCCCATTTTCTATCATTAGCTCCAGCACTACTAAGTAAGGCTAAATACCACTATCAATAGCATTTTAAATTTTTCAGTTGCCAAAAGTGCATGAGGTATATTTTTAGGCATTACAATGGTTTCTCCTTTTTTTACTTTAAAGGTTTCTTGATCGATGGTGACCTCGGTTTCACCATCTAGTACATATACCATTGCATCTCCTCCAGCTGAATGAGCGCTGATTTCTTCTCCTTTATCAAATGCAAACAAAGTAACGCTTAAAGGTTTACCTTGGGATAAAGTTCTGCTGACAACCCGGCCCTCTTGATACGCCACTAAAGATTCCAACTCTATTACTTTTGAAAAGTCGATATTTTTAATTAAATTCTGACTCATGATATCCTCCTTATTACTTTTTAGTAAATGTAATTATCTTTCATTATATTGATTTTAGCACTTTAAAGAATGTTCTTTACATTATTTATTATTCCCCTAAAAATCTTTCAAAATCATCTATTTTAGTCTCTATATGATTCTCTGGCCCAAGTTCGCTTTTTACAATTTGGGCATTTCAAATATTTTTTATTGGGCGGCACTTGAGGTGAAACTAAATCTGTTGAAAAGGTAATATTAAATTTCGTATCGCACTGTTTACAAATATATGCTGTTGTTTTGGAATGCCATAGAACTAAAAATCCCAGAACAGTTATTGTGATGGTTAAAAACAGTATGATCCCTAGAATATTATTATTCAAAAAAATCCCTAAAGTAATAACCACTAATACAAATACCGTTATGAAAATGATGGTTAAATTTGAATCTCTTCTAAACTTTCTTTGTTTTATATTCTCTTCCATAAACTGATACCCTTCTCTCTCCATATTTGAAATGTTTTCTAGGTAATTAGCAAAGTCTATACCCTCTGATTGGTCATTTTCAACTAAAATATTGATACAAATCTCTTTTGTTTTATTCATATTTTTAATGTTTGTATCCAATTCTTTAATATGATTTTCAAACAATAGCTTTAAATCCTCTGGGTTCTTCAATATTATTCTTATATCTTCAATTGTAAACCCTAATTTTCTTAACAATTTAATTTCTTTTAGAATCTTGATATCTTCGTCTTGATATTCTCTATAATTGTTTGTATTGTTCCTTTTAGGATGAATCAATTTTTCTTCTTCATAATACTTTATTGTTTTCTTAGGTAATCCACAAAGGTCTGCTGCTTCATTTATTCTCATTATAATACCTCCTTTATCATAACATTACACCTGTCACCAACTGGTAAGTCAATATAAATCATAAAATTTTCATAACTAATACATCTTTTCTATATTATAAGCAATAAAAAGATTGATAAGAAAAAATGCAATTTGTCTACAACCTAAAAGAAGCTAGGCATATCGCCCGGCTTCTTTAATTTATTTCTGTAATTAAATTTTACTTTGCAGTTTCTCCTAAGAATTGATTTAAATCATCTTCTACATTTGTCATGCCATTGATACCAAATGTTTCGACCAATACATTTGCTACGTTTGGAGATAAGAATGCTGGAAGTGTTGGTCCAAGCTTGATGTTCTTAACGCCTAGGTGAAGCAATGCAAGTAATACGATTACTGCTTTTTGCTCATACCATGCAATATTATATGCGATTGGTAAATCATTGATATCATTAAGTTCAAATACTTCTTTTAATTTAAGAGCTACCACCGCTAGTGAATAAGAGTCATTACATTGCCCTGCGTCCAGTACTCTTGGAATTCCACCGATGTCGCCTAAATCTAGTTTGTTGTAACGATACTTTGCACAACCTGCAGTTAGAATCACTGTATCTTTTGGCAATTGCTCTGCGAACTCAGTGTAGTAAGACCTAGATTTCATTCTGCCATCACAACCTGCCATTACGAAGAACTTTTTGATGGCGCCAGACTTTACGGCATCAATTACTTTATCGGCTAAAGCCAATACTTGATTGTGTGCAAATCCACCTACGATTTTACCCGTTTCAATTTCTGTAGGAGGTGCTAATCTCTTAGCATGCTCTATGATTTCAGAGAAATCTTTTTTGCCATTTTCATCTGCCTCAAGCGCCT
>JANQMT010000187.1:0-44768 GCA_028279945.1 Clostridia bacterium | reverse complement strand
TTTCTTTTCCTGCAGAGTCTACACCCGTTGCATCAGCAGTAACGGGTTCAAGAGCCATTACTTCGTCTTCAGTAATCTCAAATTCCCCTTGTTCTAACCCGCTAATTATTAATTTGCCTTGTCCTTCACGGTTCACAACATCTTCTTGTGAACCGGGCGCACACCCAATAAGTAAACATAAACTTAGTATTAAAACTAAAATCATCTGAAATTTTTTTGACATTCTACACCCCTCATTTCACCATAGAAATATAATTATCTATACATAGATTTACGCCATGCACAACAGCTGCACTCGAAATGGTTGCACCGGTAACAGCAACAATTTCATTAGAGTTTTCCTGACGCATCTTAACTGTTTTTAAAGGTACCCGTACACTCTTTTCACTGAATCTGTCTAAGAACCAATCTTCCGTAATAGCAGCTCCATAATCATGAGATTCATGTTGGGCTATAATCTGTACTTTTTCTACTATGTTTTCTTCAACATCAATAATAACCAATAGTTCAATCACTGGCTTATATCCATCAACGGATACCATTTGAGCAATTTTTGAACCCTTATCATTGGTAAGCCTGTACACTCTGTCAATATTTAAGGTCTCAGCTTTCATCGTCCTATACGTAAAATAGTCAGAATAGGCTGTTTTAACAATCAATTTTTTATGATCGTATATCAAAATAATTGCAGCAATTACAAGAATTAATAACAGTGCTTTCATCCAGTATTTTTTTTTGATCTTATCCACCCCCATAAAAATCCCATATAAAAAAGCCTTTCTTCACGCGAAAAAAAGCTTATGATGCATTTAAATCTCCTTTTCACGCTGGAAGGCATATTCGTTTCCAAACATACCCTAACGGCTTATGTTCCTTACTTTAAAAGCTTAGGAAGATAGGCTCGGAGTTATTAATACTCTTAATTATGAACCCAGATAATTTGGGTTCAATGATCTTATTTCACTATACTTGATGTTATGTTATATGTCAACATCTTCCGGTTCTTGCTGATGGATGATTGGATCTGGCAATGCCTTAATCATCTTATTTGAAAAAGATTGATTTTCAACCGTTTTAACCACTGCCGCTCTAATACCATCTCCGTTTTCATCCATTTTAAATATGCTGCCTGAAGCACCCATAAAGTATTCTGTATCTGCCAGGGCTTCTCGTATTTCTTTACCCATTGTACTTTGTGCACGTTCAATGGCATCAATGGCTAATAAGTAAGCGTCATAAGCCAAAATAGTTTCTAGAGTTGGTTCGGCGTCTTCACCAAATTTTGCTTTAAAAGCCTTATAAAATTCATGGGTATGTTCTGTTTTTAATGATTGATGATCTGTAAAATTACAAAACACGATACCTTCTATTGCATCCCCTCCCAGATCAATGATCTTTTGTGTTTCCCACCAATCAGCACCTATTATCTGTATATCCATTTCATATTCTCTAATTTGATTGATAACGGCAACCGCATCTTCAATGCTTCCCGGAATAAAAAGAGCTTCCGCTTCTAACTCTTGAATGGTTTTAAGTTGTGATTGAAAATCTTGATCTCCTAATATGTAATTGCCATCGTATACGACACTGGTTTCATCTTGACTTAGTTCTATAAATGCTTCGCTAAAAGCATGCGTTAACGCTATTGAGTTATTATCGGATTCATCTTTTAAAACGGCTACTTTCATAAGTCCTAAGTCAGAAAAAGCGTACTGCGCCATAATCGTACCCTGCAGTAAATCTGTAGCACAAACTCTAAAATAATATGGGTTGCCTAAAGTCACTAAAGGATTCGTACATGTACTACCGATTGCAGGTACCTGCATTTTTTTATATTCAGGGCCGGATGCCATAGATAACAAATTGCCGAAACTGCCTATTACAACACTTATATTTTCTTTTTGTAGAAGCTGTTGAGTTATCTTTGGAGCTTGGATAATATCTGATTGACTGTCTACACAAATCAGTTCTATGGGTTGACCCAGTACAGTTGGATATCGTTCATGTGCAAGCTCAATACCTTCTTTTTCCAATAACCCTTGTGCTTCATTGGCACCCGAGAGCGGCTGTACAACTCCAATTTTAATGGTTTCTGCATTCACATCTGCTCCGGCAGGCTTTATGCTTTCACTTGTGCATCCTAACAAAATCCATCCTACCATTACAAACATCAGTATTAACGATGTCCACTGCCTCTTCATTAATATGTCCCCTTCCAATATCCAACATTTCTTTATATTTTACAAATAAACTACTGTGATTTTACCATATGTCGACATAATATTAAAGAGGAAAAGCACTCTTTTTGAGTGCTTTAGTGGCCCTTTTTCAATGCCTAAACTCTTTTTTCTTCTTAATCATTTTATTGGAATACAAAAGAGCGGAAATAATAAATATTTCAAAAATCCAAATTGCTGCATAAACAAAGCCTATGGTTAGAGAAGTTGTCAATGATTCGGTTACTTTACTGAAATTACTCAATATATTAATGGTGCCTAATACTAATGGTACACAGCATAATAAAATTAAAATCAACAATTTGTTATTTCTCCGAATAATAGAATCATAGTCAGAATACAAATGAGGTCGTTGGTCTTCATATACCTTACTCCATACATACCATCCAAATCCCATAGGATATATTTCCCAACCATCATCTATTATAATCTGTAAATAATCTTTATTAATCCTAGGTTGAAAATCTATACAAAAACGACATTTCAAGGGTTTTGTTTTTTCAAAATAAAAATGAGTCCCTATTCCTTTTACATCCATGAGCACATATCCTTGTAATGCCATTTGTTCCAGCCAATTTTCTATTTGATCATAATTCCATGCCCACCACCATTTATAAATTTTAATTGTACTATCCATTTTTTGACCCTCCATATATTTGACCATTATGATACAACTCTCCAATGCGTTCTATTTCTTCTTTTAATAATGTCTTACCTAATGGTGTTAATTGATATAGTTTGCGTCTTTCTTCTTCTCCCGCCAAAGAAATGATTTTATCTTTTTCAAATTTTGATATTGACCCATAAATGGTTCCTGCCCCAAGGGTTATTCTGCCTTTAGTAATTTCAGCGACATGTTGAATGACACCATACCCATGCATAGGTTCATTCAAAGATAATAAAATATAATAGGCAGATTCACTTAAAGGTAAATACTTTTTAATAAGTTTGTTCATGTTTTACAGCCTCCAGACAAAGTATCACGACACGATATATCAAGACTTGATATAGTATGTTAAAAAAAATATATCACAACTCGATATATCAAGTCAAGATATATTTATAATTTTATAACGTTTTTATGGTTAAAGTGTTTTTAATAAACCATAGCAATGGTTAAGAGGGCCACTTCCCTGACCCAAGTTAAAATCGGCTTTTAAAGCACCTGTAATATATGCTTTTGCATTTTTAATACAGGTTTTAATATCATTACCATCTGCAAGATTACATGCAATGGCTGACGATAGCGTACATCCCGTGCCGTGTGTATTGAGATTATTAATTTTTTCTCCTTTAAACCATGTACATTCTCCTTTGCTATAAAGCAAATCATCTGCGCAATCCGATAGATGTCCTCCTTTCACCAAGACATCACCCTTTAAGGTACCAAAAATATGCTCTGCTGCTTTTACCATATCATTTGTGTTATTGATTTTAAACCCGCATAAGCCTTCTGCTTCAGATATATTAGGTGTTATGACATCACCTAACGGCAGCAGTTTATGGATTAATGTTTCCATAGCATTATCGCTCATCAGTGCATGTCCGCTTGTAGAAAACATGACCGGATCTATTACCACATTTTCCGCTTTATATTCTACAAGTTTCTTCGCGATCATTTCGATAATTTCGATGGATGATACCATCCCTATTTTCACTGCATCCGGATAGATATCGTTAAAAATACAATCCAACTGCCGGCCGACAAATTCACTTTCAGCCTCTAAAACACCATATACGCCTGTGGTATTTTGTGCTGTTAGTGCCGTAACGGCACTCATTGCATACATGTTATGGACGGTTATGGTTTTTATATCTGCTTGTATTCCTGCTCCTCC
Source organism: Clostridia bacterium (assembly GCA_028279945.1). Lineage (GTDB taxonomy): Bacteria > Bacillota > Clostridia > Peptostreptococcales > JAAYPU01 > JAKSCF01. Next base: position 40,693 of record JANQMT010000187.1, on the reverse strand, counting down.
GCTGCAATCTGATCCGGCAATGGTCAGCACTTTTTTCATAACAACCCCTCCAATTCTTTAAAAGATGTAACATATTGATCACAGGTTTTTATAATCACTTCTGTATCTAACTGAGAAGATTCATCGTACATACCGATCACATAAAATCCCGAATTTTTTGCAGTTTTCATACAGTACAAGGCATCTTCTATTACCCCGATATCAGCTGACTTTAGACCAAATAATTGAGCAGCTTTATTGTAAATATCAGGTTCATTTTTACTCTGCCCAACCTCACCGCAGGTTATGATAAATTCAAAATAATCCATAACACCGAGTCGAGTTAGTGCCAATTCTGCTAATTGATGATTGGTTACAGTAGCAATGCAAAGTTTCATGCCTCTAGCTTTCATTTTTTTCAATGCACCCTCGGCATCAGGTTTTAGTTGAATGGTATGTCTATACGCATCATCCACCATCTTATTAATTTCATGGATCACATCAGTCACCGAAAAATGCAAACCAAATTCATCAATAAAATATTGTGCCGACTCTTCAAAACTCATTTCTTTGATGATGTCATTTAGGCTATCCGGAGGGACTACATTCTGATTTCTTAAAAAATCAGCACCTACTGTATCCCAATATCTCATGGAATCTAATAACGTACCATCTAAATCTATTATCATACCTTTTAAATTCATATACTAACCATTTCCTTACTCAGGCTGTATAGCTTTTGAGCAGCTGAATAAATATCCGGCTTAGAAAATATTGCTGAAATAACAGCTACACCATGAACCCCGCTGCCTTTCAACTGAAAAATGTTATCTTCATCAATACCCCCTATGGCGACAACAGGAATTGATACCTTCTCACATATTGCTTTTATGGTACCAAACGACATCTCATTTGCATCTGTTTTGGTAGATGTAGCAAATACGGCTCCTACTCCAATATAGTCAGCTCCCATTTTTTCAGCTGTGACAGCTTGTTCTACTGTTTGAGCAGACACACCCAGTATTTTGTCCTTACCTATAAGTGACCGAACCCTAGATGCTTCCATGTCACTTTGTCCAACATGAACACCATCTGCATTAACAGCCATTGCTACTTCTACATTATCATTGATCACAAAGGGCACTTGATATCGATCTGTTAAGACCTTTATATCTCTGGCTTCCCTTATAAAGTCATCTAATGACATATCTTTTTCTCTCAGTTGAATAAATGTTGCACCAGCTTTAATCGTATCTTCAACTTGTGACGTGAGCAAATTTTCCCCAAGCCATGTTCTATCGGTTACAACGTAAAGCAGCATTGATTTTTTATCGACTTTCAATTTTCATACCTCCATTTAGAAGCTCTGCATTTATCTTACTCATATAATCCATTAAGTAAGTTCTAAATGTTGCAGTTCCGCCGTCTTCTTGACATACTTTATTATAAGCTAATTCTCCGCATAATCCCATAGCACTTACAGAAGCTGCCGTTGCCTCTAAAATATTATCTTCATTGGCACCACAATAGCAGCCTATTACCGACGTCAACATACAACCTGATCCTGTTATTTTAGACATCAGAGGATGCCCATTTTTGATGATATATGCTTTTCGTCCGTCTGTTACAATGTCAATAGCCCCTGTAATCGCAATAACAGCTCCCGTTTTTTGGCTTAATGATTTGGCAAAGCCAATGGTATCATCTAAATTGGTGTCATTCACTGCATCATTGATATCTGCATCCACACCTTTTGTAGTACCGCTACCTGCATAAACGGTTTTAATCTCTGAAATATTCCCTCTAATGACTGAGAATTTCACTTCCTTTAAAAGTTTAAAGACCGTTTCAGTCCTCAGTACAGAAGCGCCGGCCCCTACAGGATCTAATATTACAGGATGGTTCAGCTCATTTGCCTTTTTACCTGCTAAAATCATAGACTCAATGGTTCTCACATTTAATGTTCCAATATTAATGACTAAAGCATTACAAATAGACGTGATCTCCTCTACTTCAATTTTATCATCAGCCATGATAGGTGCACCACCACAAGCCAAAATGGTATTGGCACAATCATTCACTGTCACGTAATTTGTAATAGAGTGTACCAAAGGCATTTTCTCATTGACATTTTTAAAAATTTGTTCAAACATAATTTTCCCTCCTTAACGATCATTCATCAACTTCCAATAATCCATCTAATAAAGCTGCACTGCCTTTCAATAGGCATAAATCCTCTGTAAATAAGATTTATGTGTTTAAAAAGTTAGCAAATAAGTATCATAACACCAAAATAGGATATACCAATACAGGTATATCCTACTCATTCACAATATCTTTAATAATGTAAAATGTATTTCCTACGTTGGCATTATCCAAATCAGGTGTAAGGGTCGAAGCCTCATTTTCACTTCCTCTCAGCCTGCCTGCGCAAGCTCCCCTATATTCAATTTGTGTTATTATATCATATGTACGTATACGTGTAAACTTATTTCCATAAAAGGTACCATCTGCTCTAATAATCACAGCCTTCAAGTAAACCTGTATAAAAAACTGGACATGAGTAAAATATTTGGTTATCATTGAAGAGAAAATACTGTAAATTAACCATTCATTATAGGATAAAATTTAAAAATTATGTACAAACTTTTGTCAAGTGTAATTGATAGAATAAAGTTTTAAAAAAACAGGAGGAAAATATGCTGGAAGTAAAGAACCTGGTAAAAAACTATGGTAAAAAACAGGCAGTTAAAGGAATAAATTTTACGGTGCGTCCCGGAGAAATCTTTGGTTTTTTAGGACATAACGGAGCAGGCAAAACAACCACAATCAAGGTCAGCTCAGGCCTTTTAAAACCCACTTCCGGAAGTGTGAAAATATGCGGATATGACATAGTAACCCAACCCGTAGAGGCAAAGAAGAATCTTGGATACGTTCCTGAAAACCCTTACTTATATGACAAACTAACAGGACGTGAGTTTTTAAGCATGGTTTCCGGTATATACATGAAAGGCATGTCGGATGCGGGAAGCAGCATCAACCATCTGCTGGAACAGCTTCAGATGTTCGATGAAGCGGATCAGCTGATAGGCAGCTATTCACAGGGTATGCGCCGAAAAATCACTTTAGGTGCGGCTTTATTGCACAAACCCAAAGTCATGCTCCTGGATGAGCCAACCACAGGTCTGGATGCCGTAAGTGCCAAAGCTGCAAAAGACATGTTCAGGAAACATGCCGATGAAGGTGCTGCTGTACTGTTTACAACACACATACTGGAAATCGCCGAAAGAATTTGTGACAGGATAGGCGTTATTTATCATGGAGAATTGATTGCAGTGGGTACCCTGGATGAGCTGAAAGAAAAAGCATCATCTTCTGGGTCTACACTAGAGGATATATTTTTGAAGTTGACGCAAGAAAATATAAATGAAATCGATAGAGGTGGAGACTGATGGATTATATCTTGTGGTTTTTGAAATTAAGGCTTTCGATCCTGCGTAACATCTTGTGGAAAGATAGAAATACGGTTCTCAGGACTGTAAAAATCGGTATGATTATAGTATCTCTCCAAATACTGCTGATATATCTGTTTAAAAAGTATACATTCAACGGATTGATACCGGAGGATATCACAGCTGCAAAAACTGTGATTATGGCACTCTGTACTGTAGCTACCACTTTTATACATTTTTTTGCGTTTGTTCAAAGCATCAGCAATATCATCAAGAATTTCTATAAGTCACCTGATCTCAATTACCTGATATCCATTCCGGTGCCCATCAACTATGTTTTTATGTCCAAATATGCAGAGTATGTTTTTAACAGTAACAAAGACAAAATCTTTATCATGTTTCCATTACTTGCGGCAATGGGATGGTCGGTATCTGCACCATGGTTTTTTTACCTTCTCATAATACCTTTTTATTTCCTGATATCACTTATACCGTCTACACTGGGACTTATTATTGGCATGCTCAGTATAAGGATACTCTCTACAAAACTATTTACTAGAATTACGATATTTCTTTCCTTTGCAGTCAATATTCTGTTTATCGTCATTTTGTCGGGTAGAACAAGAGTAATATCTCCTATATACGTACAAAACTTTACGGAGTTTCTTGGAAGACCTTTTATGACGGATATTATACCTGTTACGGCAGGTATCAGGATATTATCTTTTTCTGCTACCGGAGAGCTTGAAAGGCTTTTCGTTCCTTTGATTTCCCTGGTAATTACTACGCTTTTAGCTGTAATACTTGTTTTTTTCTTATCTCAAAAATTATTTTACGGAGGATGGAGCAAAAGCCAGCATTCGGATTCAAAAGTTTATAAAAAGCAGTCTTCAAAATCAGGTGATTTTAAAAAATCATACAGCCATTCAACATGGGGTTTGATTAAAGGAGAATGGCAAATGGCCTTAAGGAATCACGAGATGTTTATACCAGGCGCTTCACTGTTGTTGGTCTTTGTAATCCCGTTGATTTTGTTTGTTTTCAAAGGTTATTTTTCTGAAGACCCTTTACTGGCACTCTATATTTTAATTGGAATAGCAGGTATATTTAATATTATGGCAGTCTCGGTACCTTTTAACCCCATAGAAATAGCTGTGGATAAAAATCTTATGAAAAACCGATTCTGGCTGCTCAAAGTGATGCCTTTAAACGGTTACAAGGTATTTGACATTGAAAGTATCATGGTTTTGATACCCGGCTATCTGGTGAGTCTCGTTGGAATTCTACTATTTTCAGTGATCAGAGGAATAGATTTACCTGCAATACTTCTGTCGGGGTTGGCTTTGCTGATGATTCTCTATGGGAGTGCAGCAATATATACAGCTGTAGATATTCTATTCTTGGAAAAATATTATGAAAAAAACAGATTTACAGGGTATGTTTTAAGCCTTGTACTGCCTGCACTTTATGGAATGCTTTCTGCAGGCCCCATGATTCTGTTTTTTCTAAAGGATGCTCCAATCCATATATGGATGCTCTCAAAAATAAGTAATGTATTGACTTTGCCTGCTGCTACAGCAGTTTTGGTCGCTACAGTTATCGTAACCATTTTACTCTCAAGGAAAATAACCGCAGTGCTATGGGAAAAACTTGAGATATAAACCTGAATTAGCTATCTATATAAGATTATATCTCAAGTTCAAAATTGCCTTCTTTTTTAATGTTAAGAAAAGTGTTTTCACGGTGTTTTATAGATGATAAAATAAATATAAGGCTAATATATGATCTCATAAAAGTTCAATACACAATGACTTGCTGTAAAAATCAAATCCTTTTAAACCTTACAGTTTTTATATAATTTATGTTAGCTAAAAATAGACATCTAAAATAATAAGGAGGAATAACATGAACAAAAGATTAGTTAAAGGAATTTTCTGCTTATTGCTGATATTCTGTATCATAAGCGTTTTAACACTTCCCACTGTATATGCTTCCGAAGAAACCCCAGAAGAAGAAACCCCAGAGGAAGAAACCCCAGAGGAAGAAACGAGTAGCCGTCAAAGTCTGGATGATGCGGTAACCGATGTTTCACTATCTGTATACGACAGCACTCCATATGTTGCATTTAAGGATTCTTCAACCGGTAATAAAATTACTGTTAAAAAATACGACGGTAGTTCATGGGTTTATGTTGGGACAGCCGGTTTTTCTACAGGTCAAGCAGGATACATATCCCTCTTTGTAGATAACGGAACCCCTTATGTAGCTTACAGAGATGCTTCAAAAAATCAAAAGTTAGTCGTTCAAAAGTATGATGGCAATTCTTGGGTTAATGTCGGTAAATACGGCTTTACAAAAGACAAAACAGCATATACATCACTATATGTTGATAATGGCACTCCATATGTTGGATTTATGGATTATTCAGTGAATAGTAAAGTAACCGTTATGAAATATAACGGTACTGAATGGGTATCTGTCGGTAAAGCAGGTCTTTCAACCGGTAAAGCCCAATATATTTCACTATCCATAGATAATGGTGTCCCTTATTTGGCATTCCAAGATATAGCCCATTATAGTAAAGCAACGGTCATGAAATTTGAAAATAATGTTTGGACTACCATTGGTACCGCAGGGTTTACTCAAGGTCGTGCCGACTATATTTCTTTAGACGTTGACAACAACACACCTTATTTGGCATTTAAGGATTCCGTAAGCTTTTATAAAGCTACGGTAATGAAATATGATGGTTCTTCATGGGTTTCTGTTGGTCTCCCTGGATTATCTCAAGGTTTCGCAGAACATATCTCTTTATATCTGGATAATGGAACACCTTATATAGCATTTAAAGATTCAGTAAGCTATTTTAAGGCTACTGTTATGAAATATAATGGTTTCACATGGGCTTCTGTTGGCACACCTGGCATTTCTAAAGGTCTTGCAGAACATATTTCATTATATGTCGAAAACGGTACTCCCTACTTGGCATTTGAAGACAATGGGAATAATAAAAAGATAACTGTTATGAAATATGGGGGAAATTTATGGGCTTCAGTTGACAGCCCACCTACGGCAGCACCGGTAGCACCCACCGTAGCGCCTGTAACTCCTGTAACACCAACCGTTCCCCCAGTCACCGACGCACCACCAACCGGATTTTCAGATATTGCGGATCACTGGGGTGCGGATGCTATAACCGACATGAATACACGAAATATTATCAACGGTACAGGTGATAATAAGTTTGAGCCAAACAGAGATATTACACGTGCCGAATTTGCTGCAGTAATTGTTAGAGCCCTTAAGCTGGATATGAAAACAGATACAAATCCTTTTTATGACGTAAAGGCTGAAGACTGGTATTCCGATTATGTCAAGACTGCCTTCAGCCATAGTTTAATAGGTGGGTATGACGGTGCATTTAATCCGCAACTTAAAATAACCAGAGAGGAAGCTATGGCAATCATAGCAAGAGCAATGGATATTACAAATCTTAATCCTGACTTAAACGAAGATCAAATTGCTGATGTACTTTCTGCTTTCAGCGATGAGGATGAAATTGCAAGTTGGGCACAGAAATCGGTTGCTTCCTGTATAAAAACTGAAATCATCTCAGGTAGAGACGGTCAAACCATCGCCCCTAAAGACAATATTACCCGTGCTGAAGTTGCAGTTATTATCCAAAGACTGTTACAAAAATCTAATTTGATATAATGAAATAAATTAAATAAAAGGTATGGACCTCTTAAGTCCATACCTTTTATTATAGAAAAAATTTTATAGTCCCAGTTGTTTACAGATTAAAGAAAATATATCTGTTTGTTTTGTAGGCAAAATAGGAAACTCTTTTTTCATATCGCTTTTTAAATACCAAAATGGTACTTTTCTCTCGTCATCTAAACCTCCCCCATGGCTTTTATCTGTATTCATACCATGGTCCGCTGTCACCACTATATCATAGCCTTCTTTAAGCCAATTGGGACTATAATCAGAAAGTATAACATCTGCTTTTCTTGCCGATAAGCCATACTCTTCTGAATGACTGCCATACAAGTGTCCATAATAATCTATATTCATAGGATGAATCAGTAAAAAATCAGGCTGAAATTCATCCACTAGAAATTGTGCATCTTGAAATAAATGAGAGTCCGGATATTGATCTTCGCTGTAGTATATTCCATAATGGATTGGTACCGCTTTTTTAAACTGTATGCGGTCTTTTTTTGGATTAAAGGGCACATTCATATAGAGCTCAGATATCCAACAATAGGCAGCTGCAGCTGTCGTTAAGCCAGCCGTATCCGCTTTGTGAAAAATACTGATTTCTTTACTTTTTCTAACAATGTCGTTGTGCAATATACCATGTTCATAAGGCTCTTTACCGGTTAAAATCGTTTCATATAACGGTCTGGAAAGAGTGGGAAGTGATGCCGTAACAATCTCTCTTTTTGCAATATTCAGCTCCTCCAAGTGCTTCATAAACCCCATCTTTTCAAGTGCTGCAGTATTATTCAATCCATCTAATACAACAAGTATAAGCTTTTTCATAAATCCCCCTTAGCTGGTATTCTTTCTTTATATTTTTAATATAGAATGTAAACGCTGAACATCCCTTCTATGATTAATTTTAATAAAATCAAAGCCTAATTTTTCAGCAAACAATTCATCATACCGACTATCTCCTACCATTAATACATGACTTGGCTCAAGGTTAGCAAAGTTCATAAAGAAACGTCCATGATCTCTTGAAGGTTTAGCTTTCAAATGTTCATCATCACCGCAGCCGATATAGTCAAAATAATTCTCAATTCCCAGGTATTCTAACATAAACACCGTATTGTCCCTAGAGTCAGTGGTGATTAATCCAATTTTTACTTTTTTATCCCTTAGTTTTTTAAGTATAGAAGGCACATCTTCATGAATCAGCTCAATATGTTGTTGATTTTCTTTTACCTTTTGAGTGATTAATGCTTCATATTCATTTATTAACGCTTCTTCATTTACCTTTTCTGCATTTAAAGGACTATTCAATACTGTACGTAGTACTTCTTGAATGCTTCCTATGGATGATACACTGCCATTTTCTATATTGTCACCATTGATTCCGATAGATATCATTGCTTCTTCAATGTCAACACCTATTTTATTTTGTTGGAAAAATTTCTTTGTAGCTTCTCTATAAACTTTACTCCATAATTTATCTATCGTTATGAGCGTACCATCTTTATCAAAAATTACTGCTTTAAACATCATTATCCTCCTTAACCCAGATTATTCGCGATAAATTCCAAAATACTTGTACATTTTTAGCAGTTTCCGTAAATAATCTGGGTTTAATAATTCAACCATTCTATATTATATTTTTGAAGCAATTTTTCCCATCCTTCAGGATGTTTTTTATCACATATAATCCTATCCATTTCATGCAAATCAACAATTTTATAAAGGTTTCTTACACCAATTTTTGAGTGATCCAAAACAGCAACCGACTCCTTCGCATTTCTAATCATTTGTTGTGAAAGCATGATTTCTTTTTCGTCATACCCTGTAAGCCCTCCACTTAAATGAACCCCTCCCACACCTATAAATGCAATATCTACAAAAAACTGATTTATAAATGCCTCACTTAATGAACCTGAAACTGTCAATTGCTTTGCGTTAATTTCACCACCAATGAAAATAATTTTTCCATGAAAAGTATTATTGTTTACCATTTTCACCAGTTCCATTAATGCTTCAAGTGAATTTGTCAATACCTGCAAATTCCTTCTCTCTTTTAGAAAAGGTATTATTTGAGCAGTGGTTGTACCGACATCAATAAAAACTGACATTTTATCTTCTATCATTTTTGAAGCAATTTTAGCTATTTTTATTTTTTCAATCATGTACATGCTTCGACGTTTTGTTATAGCAGGCTCCTCAGCATAAAATGAAATTTTGATTGCCCCACCGTGGACTCTTTGGAGCTTATTCTCTTTTTCAAGAAAGGTTAAGTCCCTGCGAATCGTTGCTGAAGCCACATTAAATTTTTCAGCTAACTCATTAACCGATACCTTGCCATAATGATCCAATGTTTTAAGGATTATTTTTTGTCTTTCTGTTGATAGGTCCATAGTCATCACCTAACCTATTTTGGGGAGTTTATCATAGGCAAATTGAAGATATAATTCTTCTCCGATTGTATAAAGACTCTTTTCACTCTCATTTAAAACATCTACCATGATTTCTTTTCCATTAACTTTAACAACATACCGTACTACACTGCCTAAAAGAATGACATCCACTAACTGTCCTTTTAAGGTTAAATGATTTGGCTTTTTTTGATACTCTCGATTAACCTCTATGACTTCCGGCCGCAATGCAAATTGACCTTTGAATGGTTTATTATCATAAGTATCCTTAATCAATGAATCTTCAATAATGTTATAATTTCCAATGAAACCAGCCACAAAATGGTTCGCCGGCTTAGTATAAATGCTTTCCGCACTGCCTTTTTGAGCAATGCCGCCTTCATGCATCACATATATTTCATCGGATATGATCAAAGCTTCTTCCTGATCATGGGTCACAAATATAGTGGTAATATTCAGTTCTCGTTGTATTTTCTTAATTTGCAATCTGAGATTCTTTCTTATCTTTGCATCCAATGCACTCAGTGGTTCATCCAAAAGTAAAATACGAGGCTTTACAATTAATGCTCGAGCTAAAGCCACTCTCTGCTTTTGTCCTCCCGACAACTGATGGGGATACGATTTTTCTTTTCCAGTTAATGCCACAAGGTTGATATATTTTAGCACTTCTTTTTGGATGGTTGCTTTGTTATATTTTTTTACTTTTAATCCAAAGGCTATGTTTTCTTCTACATTAAGATTTGGAAATAGTGCATAATTTTGAAAGACCATACCAATATTTCTTTTTTGAGGCTGTATATTGGTGACTCTTTCATCATCAAAGTAAATATCCCCTTGGTCCACACCGGTCAGCCCTGCAATACACCTAAGCAAAGTGCTTTTACCACACCCCGACGGCCCAAGGAGTGTAATGAATTTACCATTATCTATTGTCAAGCTGATTTCATTTAATACTTTGTTATCTTTATAGGATTTACATAAATTTTCAACGATTACTGAGCTCATTTTCTCACCCTTTCTTGGCTTCTAATTCATTTATATATAAAACAACACCGCTTATCAAAACGACAAATACGAAGTAGCTGATGATAATAGCACTGCTGTAATGACCGCTGACACCTCTTGACCAGTACATGTAAACTTGCACCGTTTCATAATTGCCTCCAACCAAAATATTGGATAAAACAAACTCACCGATCAAAATGGCAAAAGACAATAGGGTAGATACCGTCACCCCTTTTAATAAATTAGGAAGAACAACTTTAAAAAATGCATAGCTTTCACTTGCACCCAGCAAACTTGCTGCTTGAATAAGGGTATCCACATCTAAACTATCCATACTGTTTTTTATCCCCTGATACATATAGGGTAAAATAACAACAAAATACGCACCTGTCAAAATATAAATGGTACCTGATATGATAAGAGGACCACTGGAATAAATTTTAATCAATCCAACCGCTAAAATAACACCCTGTAATGCAAAAGGCAATAGAGTAATGAATGCCATAACTTTATCCATCCATTTAAAATGGACTTTCCCAACATAAATAACCGGAACCAGTAAGATAAAACTGATAACGATGCTAAGGGTTGCTGCAAAAATGGTGCGCCCCAGTGCTAAGAAGTATCTTGGTGTGGTTAATAATTGTATATAATGATCTAATGTAAGACCTGTAGGCAGCAGGGTATTTTGCCAACTTACGGATACAGAGTAAATCAGTGTAAAAAATATAGGAATAATCAGATAAATCATTAAAACAATTGCAATTATTTTATTTTTTTTATTCGTTTGCATGACGACTTCTCCTACTCAATATATTTAAAGCTAATAATATGGCCGCAAGGATAACCGATAATGCACTGGCTAAATTGGGTTTCAAAAACAAATCTCCACTGATCAAAGCCCCTATTCTTACGGGTACAATATTCAAAGCGCCGTTGGTAATGGCATATGCAGTTGCATAAGCACCCATAGCATTTGCAAATAATATGGCACCTGTAGAGGTTAGTGCAGGCATCAAAATTGGAATACCAATTTTTCTCCAAAAAAAGCTTTTGGATGCCCCTAATGTTAAAGCTGCTTCTTTATAACCTTCTGAAATACTGTCAAATGATGGGTACATCAAGAGTACCCCCAGGGGGATCTGAAAGTAAACATAAATGATAAGAATCCCAATATTGGAATATATACTAAACCCGCTTAATACATCTAAACCTAATGTTTGAAACAATATAGTAAAAACACCATTATTTCCTAGAAGTATCATAAATGCAAAAGCAAGGGGGACACCTGCAAAATTCGATGTCATATTGGTGACTGTCAGCGTAATACTGCTTAATCGATTGTTCATAGAATAAATAGCATGAGATGCAATGACAGAAATAATTAACCCTATTATTGTAGATTGCAGCGAAATGACAATGCTGTTTTTAAAGCTTTGTAAATAAAAAGCATTGCCAAATATTTCAAAATAATTGCTCAGAGAATAAATGCCGTCTTCTGTTTTAAAACTATTGATGATAATGGAAAAACCCGGAATTAACAGAAAAGCTAATACCATGATAAAAAAAGGCAGTACAATAATTAAATATCGATAATTTTTCATGTTGAACACCTTTCAAGTATATTTGCAAAATTATCTATAGGTGGTATTTGTATAGAATACAAGATACCACCTAGCTATTTTAATCTGATTAGTTTAAATGTATTAATACTCTTGATTGCCATAACTGCGGCAATTGTTCTGTTGTTGCATTCCAAGCATCAAAGTTACTGATTGGTTTTGCATTTTTATACTGCTCATTGGGCAACATCATTTCTAATACATCTTCCGGCATCTCAACATTGGTTCTTATTGGTCGAGCATAACCTCTTGCTAAGTTGATTTGTCCTTGATCGCTCAATATATATTCTCTTGTTAGCTTTGCAGCATTGGGATGAGGCGCATATTTATTAAGAATAGTTGCATATCCACTAATAACTGATCCTTCAGATGGAATACATACATAGTAATCATCTCTTCCTAATTTGTCCCGATAGTTTAATGCGTTAAAATCCCATATAATAGCTACTTCAACTTCTCCACTTTCAATGTTAGCAACACTTGGGTCAACCGTTGATATTCTGCCTTGTTTTGCCAATTCTTCAAAGAATGCAATGGCTGATTCAATATTGGATTCGTCTCCGCCTAAAGCAAGTGCACATGCTACCAACGCATTGTTGGCTTGAGCCGCTCTGCCGACGTCACCTAATGCTACCTTATAATCTCCATTTAATAAGTCGTCCCATGATTTTGGAGGATTGGCAACCAGCTTTTTATTTGTCATAAAAGAAATAGTTCCGGTATATCCTAACATCCAGTGCCCATCATCGTCTTTTGCCCAATCGGGTATATCATCCCAATAAGATGTTTTGTACGGCATTGTAATGCCTTTTTCAACAGCAATTGGAGCAAAAGCAATGCCAACATCACCAATATCTGTTGTAGGTTTTTCTTTTTCAGCTTCCATCTTGGCAATTTCTTCTGCGCTGCTCATATCCGTATCCGAATGATCAATTGCATAAATTTCATTTAAATCTTCCCAAGTATCTTTCCAATTTGCCCATGTGTCAGGCATGCCGACACTGACTACTTTACCTTCTTCTTTCGCATTTTTAGTAATCTCTTCTAAAGTCAAAGCTTGAGTTTCCGATGCTTGTTCACTTCCAGCTTCTTGTGTATCACTGCCATTGGAGCATGCACCTAATGTCATAATTAAAGTCATAACTAAAACAATAACCCATACATTCTTTACTCTTTTCATTTATCCTTTTCCTCCAATTGTTTTTAATTTCTTTGGATAAATAGAGCATAATATTTTATTGTTAATCCATTATTATTTCATGTTTAATTCTATGTAAAACTAATGTTCATTTAAACATAATCGAATGTTTGTTTTGTTTTTTCCGTTGTAAAACAAACATCTGCTTACACTGAATTAATATAAACAATCTAATTTTTCATTATAATTATAAATAAATTACATCTCCACACCATAAAAAAACGGACTATTACAAGTCCGTTTTCAGCTTATCGAAAAAATACTATATATTATTCTTAAACTATTTTATCCTAATCATCCTTGCAGTTTTTATAATACCTCATATACCTGGCTTTATATTGAACGATTCTGGAAATCATATTGATAAATTGGTCTATTTCGTAAGTATTATTGTATAAACCAAAACTGATTCTTACCATTCCCGGCAATGCAACTTGTGGATTATCGCAGTAATATTGTATCTCAGCGCTTTGTAATCCCAATAATTTAACAACATATTGGTGGGAACAAAATAATCCATTTCTAGCTGCTACACCTGCTTCTTTGGAAAGAATCTGAGCTGTCATATAGTGTTCCATTCCTTCTATATTAAAAGATAGAACACCTACCCTGCTGCTCTTTTCATCATAGCCGTATAATTTTATTCCATGAATCCCTTTTAGCTTCCTTGCCGTATAGCGAAGAAGGCCGTTTTCGTATTCATGAATGGCTTTCATTCCTGTGTTTTTAAGGGTTTGAATAGCTGTTGTTAAAGCCTTCACTCCCATAATATTAGGCGTACCTGCCTCATCTTTTGAAGGGGTATCCTCCCATTGAATAAATCCATGACAGGCAAACCGAACAGCCCCTCCACCGTGATAAATAGGCTTGCCTTTTCCCAAGTCTTCTTTGGGTCCAATAAGAGCACCCATACCAAAAGGCGCATACATCTTGTGGGCTGAAAAAACAAGATAATCAATATGTTCGTCATGAAAATGCGGTTTGATATCTATTTCTATATGAGGCATAAGCTGAGCGGCATCTACTAAGATTTTTGCGCCATATTGATGCGCTATGGATGCAATTTTGTGAATAGGATTGATGATGCCTGTTACATTGGATGCACCGGCTACTGCTACCAGCTTAATCTTACCCTTATAACGGATTAATTTTGATTCTAAGTCATCTAAAGAAAGCTGTCCTTTCTCATTAACCTGCACATAATCTGTTTTAAATTTATCTCGCCAAGGCAAATCGTTGGCAAGATGTTCCATTTCAGTCGACAGGATAACTTGATCCGGGTCTTGTTGATATAGCTGATAAGATAACATATTAATGGACTCAGTAGCATTTTTCGTAAAAATCACTACATCGTTGTTACTGTCTCCTTTGACATGTTCTAAAATGACTTCCCTGCCCTCTTCATATATTTTTGATGAATATTTTGACTTATATCCTTTTCCTCGGTGAATGGAAGAATACCAGGGTGCATAATTAACAACATCATTCATAACAGAAGTGAAAGGTGGTGTTGTAGCTGCATTGTCAAAATTGACGGCGGTTACATATTGTCCATCTGCAAGTGGTACTTTTGTATTTACACCTGTTACCAAACTTCTAAGAAATACACTTAAATCCTTGTTGTTCATAAGATTCCAACTCCCTTAATGAATACGTAATTGGATTCATAATATGCAATTTTACTATTACTTACTATTATATTATTATGACCAAATAAACTCTCCTAAATTAAACCAAAATATATTTTTTAAAAATACATTTGAGAATCTAGGACTCTTTAAGTCCATTATGGATATATGTATTGATTCTCGGGAGCTTTAATGCTATCGACTTGAGTCACTCTAATGACCGGAACATTTTCTTCTTGATTTATATATTCATTAAAATATAGGGTTGTATCCATTGTACCCGTTACTTTAATCCACTCATTATCCTGAAGTTGACTACCTTCATCCCATTCACATAACAATCCGGCAATTTGGGTATCAGCAGCACAACAGCTCATTAATAATCTAGATATGACAAATCGATTTATATCAAAATTTGCTTCTCTAAATACAAAGCCAGATAATTCAACCTCTTTGCCAATCATAGAATCTAAATCACTATACGCATTCACTAAAGTATCTTTAAATGCTTCAGCATCCGCATTGTAGTATATGTCTATATTTTCATTATTGGTATCCGTGTCAAGTTGAACACAGTTTTCATTATTTTGAATCCTGACTTCTTCTTTGCTGTTTAAGTTATTGTTAACGATATTTGCGCCTTTGTTAGATACCACTTGAGCACTTAAACTATCAGGGTTGACTGCAAAAGCCAAAAACAAAGGAACTATAAATATTATAAATCCAAATTTTATTTTAATTTTGTTAGAAATCAATATTTTTCTAATTTGAAATATCCCTAGCAATACAAAAACAAAAAAAGAAAACCATACATATTTAAACATTTTAGGGTGTATGTATAGGTTTATTTTTCTTGTATCAAACAGCTCATAAATAAAATATGCAAAAGAGACAAGGATTATAAACCACAATAATTCATTAATATTAAATCGTTTCATTTAATTACCTCTATATGACTATAACATTAACCAGCATAGCCATCATAAAACATACGGAAGTTATAATCATTATTAATTTTATTACAAATTTTATTTTAAATGCCCCACTTAACATCAAAGTATTTTTTATATCTATCATGGGACCAAATATTAAAAATCCTACTATGGAACCGGTGGTAAATTGTCCAACAAATGTTTTGGCTATAAATGCGTCAGCTTCGGAACATAATGAAAGCACATAGGCTAAAGTCATCATAACTATAGTTGAAGATACTTTTTCCTGTCCGATGGGTAAAATAAAGCTTCTGGATATAAAGGTTTGCATTACCGCAGATAAAAAAGCTCCGATGATTAAAAATCTGCCGACTTCATATAACTCAATACTGGTATGCTCAATGATTTCAAATATCTTAGGAAAAATTGTCCTTTTTTTGATGCTTACGGAATTGTGGTTATGTCCACAACTTTGATGACCACAGTCATGATCATGCTTATGGCTGCATCCACATTCAATATGCTCATACAAAGAATTGCTTTTTAATGGGTTATTTTTATATTGTAAGATTCCAATGATATGACCTATTAATATGGCACTCACTAACCCTAAACCACCTCTTAAAAACACCATGTAAGTTTGATCAGAAAATGCATAATACGTGGAAGCCAGCACAACTGGATTTACGATAGGAACTGCAAGCATAAAAGTGACAGCAATATAAAGAGGAACTCCTTTTTGGATCAGCCTTCTCATTATAGGTATTATTGCACATTCACATACCGGAAAAATAATCCCCATTAAAGAAGCAGCAATAAGTCCTACAAACCGATTTTGGGGCAGGATTTTAGCTATGGTTCTTTCTGAAACAAATATTTGAATAATTGATGAGATAAAAGTGCCGATCATAACAAAAGGTACGGCTTCTAATATTATACTTAAAAATATGATGGTGAATCCTTCCAGATATTCTTTTTGAATATCGGAAAATTCATACCCTATAAAGTTAATATGATGGAATAGTAAAGTTATGATTAAAATACTTAGTATTAAAATCATTACTTTTTCAAATTTAGTTATGGAATTCATACAATAAGTCTCCTAAAAATGGTTAATTCCTTTCTATGCCACCACTTTATTAAGCCTTTTAACAACTAAAGCAGTCGTAAAATATCCTATTATAGATAATATAATGATGGTGGCTCCTGAGGGGATATTATATTGGTAAGATACAAATAAGCCACTAATACTAAAAGCAGCTCCCAATAAGCTGGATAGTACCATCATATTTTTCAGATTATAAGTGAACAATTTAGCTATAGCCGGTGGAATGGTTAATAATGCAATAACCAATATGATGCCTACAACTTTTATAAGTGTCACAATACTTAATGATATCAAAATAAATAAGATGTATTCAAGCTTTAAGGTATTTACGCCTAATGTTTTCGTAAATTCTTCGTCAAACAAATAGGCTTTCCAATAATTAAATATATTCGTAATAAAGACAATTATGATGCAGCTTAATATTAACATCATTTTTATATATAATGAAGAAACCGTAAGAATATCTCCAAATAGATATGAGGTCATGTCAGGAGGATATCCGGGGGTTAGCGCAATAAATAATATGCCCAGTGCCATTCCAAAAGACCAAAACATACCTATTAGTGTATCCGAATGGGTATTTGTTTTTCTTCTTATGGTCGATATAGCTAAAGAAGCTAAAACAGAAAATACAAGACCTCCTATTATAGGTTCAATCCCTAATAAATATCCTAAACCAATTCCTCCAAATGATGTATGTGCTATTCCGCCACTCATATTAACCAATCGTTTTTGAGTGATAATGGTTCCTATTATACCGCATACAATACTCGCCAAGATAGCAGCTATACATGCATTTTGAATAAATGTATACTGCAATAATGCTTTAATCATTTCCATACTCCTACATCACGAATTATCTGTTTTTTTGAAGTGAGTTCTACAGGGTAATTGACTGCCTTTTGAAAATTTTCATACTTTAACTTTGGATCATTTCCATAATCATCTAAAATCTTGTTCACATATACAACCCTGTCTACATATAAAAATATATCTTCCATCTCATGAGTAACAATAAGTATCGTCTTATCTTCATTGAGTTGATTTAAAATTTTATAAATTTCTTTCTTGGATTCAGAATCTAAACTGGCTGTCGGTTCATCCAATAAAAGAATTTTAGGATCTGTCATTAAAGCCCTGGCTATAAGCACCTTTTGTAATTGTCCTCCTGATAATTGAGAAATCTGTCTATTTTTTAATTCTAAAATCCCCAGCATTTTCATAATTTCTTGTGCTTCTGTTTTGTCTTGGGCAGAATATCTTTGAAACAGGTTAATTTTGGGAGGTAATTTACCCATAAGAATTACTTCCAAAACATTAATAGGAAAGCTTCTATCAAAAAACGCAAATTGAGGAACATAGCCAATCGGCTCGTCCCTCTTAATAAAAATTGAACCTATTGTAGGCTTTAATTGCCTTAACATCACCTTTAGCAAGGTAGTCTTTCCCCCACCATTGGGTCCTATTATGCCTAAAAACTCTTTACTTTTCACCTTTAAATTAATATTTTGGAGAACACATACGGAGCCGTAATCAACACTTAAGTCTTTTATCTCAATATCATACAATTGAAAATGCCTCCCTATTTTAAGATCTCTTTCAGCATATTCTTTGTGTCTCTTAAATTTTCAATATAGTTTTGAGCTAATGGTGCAACTTTCACTGTTGTGCCTTCAATTTCATTGGCTATGGTTTCGGCCTGTTGATTATCAAATTCTTCTTGATAAAAAACAAATTTAATATTTTCTTTTCTGGCAAAATCTATCACCTCTTGTACTTTTTTAGGTGTTGCTTTTTTGCCGTCGCTTTCTATCGTTACCATTTTTAATCCATAGTCATCAGCAAAATATCCAAAAGCCGGATGAAATATAATAAATGATTGACCTTCAAACTCGTTTAATTCAACTCTAATTTCGTTATCGACTTCATCAAGCTTAGCAATATATTCGGCAGCATTTTTTTCGTAAGTCGATTTATTTTTGGGATCTAGTTCCACTAATTCATCTTTTACGGCTTCAATCATCACTTTAACACGATTTGGTGAAAGCCAAATATGAGGATCTCTTTTGCTGTGTTGATGGTGGGTTTCTTCATGATCATGCTCTTCTTCATGGTTTTCTTCATGACCATGGTCTTCATCATGGTTTTCTTCATGATCATGGCATTCATCATGGTTTTCTTCATCACCACTGCATTCATGATCATGTTTATGCATTTCGTCTTTACCAAAATAACGATGTGGATAAACTTCTTCCACTATATCTGCCAAAGCAACGACCTTTATCTCTGAATTGAAATCTACTACCTTAGACAAAATATTGGCTTCCTCAGTAGGAACCCCTATAGAAAAATAAACTTTTGACTCGCTTAATTTAGCCATTTGCTTCGGTGTAGGCTGATAATTTGCAGGACTATGTCCTGGTGGTATCATGGTGACAACATCTACTAAATCGCCGGATACTGCCTTCACAAAAGTTTCTTGTGGAATTATAGACACTGCTACTGTTATTTTACTTTCACTAACTGCATTCGCTTCTGTTTTATCTGTATTTTCAACTGTACAACTACTCATACTTATTATCGCTATCAACACCAATATGTAAATACATCCCTTTTTAAAAATCATTTTTCCCTCCTAATTGCAAATAGTTTGCATTATCAATTTTATTTTATCATATGCACTTTCTTTGTCAATAATACTTTTTTTACATAATATATTTATAATTTTGAATATTTGATGATGTTTTGTATGATAAAATAGATATGTCCCTAATATACATCATGGAGTGAATGATATGAAATTAACTGATCTAATAGAAGTAATACAATCCAATGGTTATAAAGTGACTGAACAAAGAAAGGCCATATTACAAGTCCTAGATTCTAATCAAAAAACCCTGCTTTCAGTGGAAAATTTATTTTACAAGGCACAAGAAATCTGTCAAAAAACTAATATGTCTACCGTATATAGAAATTTAGAAATTTTAGAGACATTAAATCTCATATATAAAATTGTTACGGATAATGGTGTGACATTATATAAACTCATATGTTTTGATGAACATCATCACCATATTATATGCAAAGGGTGCGGTAAAACTGAAGCCATCGAGTTTTGTCCACTAAATATTTTCATAAAAATATCAAAAGATAAAAATTATATCTTAACTGATCATAAACTTGAATTATACGGATATTGTTGCGACTGTCAGTCTTCTAAAGAAGAGTAAGGTGTTTTGTTGGCTTCTCAACAAATTGTCAGCTAAAACACCATTTTATTCTTTTTCTTTTCTATTTTTGTACGCTATAAATTTTCTTTTAATATCTTCATGATCATAAAAGAATTGATTCATAATTTCTATTTTTTTTAGGGTATTGTTATTAATATCATGCTCAATTAATTCCGTCTGATGTAGAATGTCTTCTCCTCCTAATAATTCAAGGAAAGCTTCAATGGTTTTGTGTCTATGGTATAAAAAAGATCCCATCATCTTACCATCATCTGTTAATAATATAATGCCATATTTTTTATAATTAACAAAGTTTAACAAAGCTAGCTTCTGTACCATCTTTGATGCTGAAGAAGCTCTTACGTTTAATAGCTCAGCCAGCTTATTCACACGAATATATTCTTCCTCCAAGCTGTTTCTATAAATCATTTCCAGATAATCTTCCAATGCAGGTGTTAATAATTTTCTATCTTGATCCAAAAGTTGATAGCCTCGAACCGTATGAAATTTTCTATTTCCCATCTCAATCACATCCTTTTTTCTCTCTTTATACTTTTTCTTTTATTTTATGTATATTCGTAACACTTTTTCTTTATTTTATATATATTCGTAACACTTTTAATTTATTTTACATATGTTAGTGTAGGGAAAAATTATTGCCCTACACTTAACGACTACTGTTTACATCAATTTCTCGGAGGTTCATCGATAATGAATAAAAATATAAAACCTATTCCGTTAAATTTTTTACCTTTAGGAGAAAAAGCAAAAGTCAAGTGTCTGACTTCAGATGGTATTACAAGACGAAGAATGCTTGATCTTGGACTTATATCGGATACAGAAGTAGAGGCATTACAAAAAAGCCCCTCTGGAGATCCTATCGCCTATTTTATTAGAGGTGCTGTCATAGCTTTACGGTCGGAAGAAGCTAGTAAAATATTTGTACAACTGTAAATTGATTTGGACGAGGCATATAGCTATGCATCTCGTCCTATTATCTTTTAACACAAAATAATAAACAATAAAAACATACAAGGGGGAATGTTTCATTATGGGACTTACAAGCCAGTCAACTGGGGCATGTGTTTTGGAAACGGAGTTAAAAATTGCAAATCGTGGCTCTTTAGATGATAAAATTGTTGCACTAGCCGGTAATCCAAATGTAGGAAAAAGTACAGTATTCAACAGCCTGACAGGTTTGAACCAGCATACAGGCAATTGGCCCGGTAAAACTGTCACCAATGCACAGGGAAAATGCTTACATAAAGATAAAAATTTTATTATGGTAGATATCCCAGGCACTTATTCACTGATGGCTAACTCAGTTGAAGAAGAGATCGCCAGGAATTTTATCTGTTTTGGTGAACCGGATGCCACCATCATTGTAACAGATGCAACCTGTTTGGAAAGAAATTTGAATCTAGTCCTTCAAACTATTGAAATCACTAATAATGTAGTCATGTGTGTTAACCTTATGGATGAAGCTAAAAGGAAAAAAATCGAAATCAATTTAAATCAGTTATCTAAGATATTAGGTATTCCTGTCATTGGAACCAGTGCCAATAAAGGCGAAGGGCTGGAAAACTTAATGAGCACAGTACATGATGTGACTCATAAGAAAGTAGTGCCTACCCCAATGAAAATCCATTATGACAGCACTATAGAACACGCTATTGGTATTCTTGAACCTACTATAAAAACAGTAGTAGAAAATCAGCTGAATCCTCGTTGGGTAGCTTTAAGATTATTGGATAATGATACAACATTAATTGAAGCGTTCAATAAATACTTGAATTATGATATTACACAAATTGAACCTATTACTTCTAAATTAGAAGAAGCAAAAGATTATCTTGAAAAAGCGGGTATAGATGAACAATTATTAAGAGACAAAATCGTATCACACTTAGTGTATACCGCTGAAGAGATTAATAATAAAGTTGTAACCTATAAAAGTGACCAATACAACGCTTTAGACCGAAAAATCGATAATGTACTCACATCAAGGATATTTGGTATTCCTATTATGATCGGCCTTTTAGGATTGGTCTTTTGGATTACGATTACCGGTGCTAACTATCCTTCCGGTGCATTAGCAAATATGTTCTTTACATTAGAAGATCATATCAGTTATTTCTTCTTAAATACAATCAGTGCCCCTGGATGGGTTCATGGTATTTTGGTATTAGGCGTTTACAGAACATTGGCTTGGGTCATCTCTGTTATGCTGCCGCCTATGGCTATATTCTTTCCTTTGTTTACACTCCTTGAAGATTTAGGATATTTGCCAAGGATAGCTTTTAACTTAGATAATTTCTTTAAAAAGGCGTGCGCACATGGCAAGCAAGCATTAACCATGTGTATGGGATTCGGCTGCAATGCTGCAGGCGTTATTGGATGTAGAATTATCGACTCGCCCAGAGAGAGATTAATCGCTATTCTTACCAATAACTTTGTTCCATGTAACGGCAGATTCCCCACTCTTATTGCCATTATTACCATGTTTTTTGTTGGGATTGCCCCAGGACCTTTTAATTCTGTTCTTTCTACTTTTATTTTGACAGGTGTTATTGTTTTAGGAGTCGTCATGACTCTGTTAATATCAAGAGTTTTATCTAAAACTATTTTAAAAGGTTTACCGTCCTCTTTTACTTTAGAACTCCCTCCGTATCGTAAACCCCAAATCAAGCAAGTAATTATTCGCTCCATATTAGATAGAACTTTGTTCGTTTTAGGTCGTGCAGTAGTTGTTGCTGCTCCTGCCGGATTGATTATATGGATACTGGCCAATATTTATGTTGGCGACATAAGTATTCTCACTCATTGTGCCAACTTTCTTGATCCATTTGCCTGGCTTATTGGTATGGACGGCTATATATTAATGGCTTTTATACTCGGCTTCCCGGCTAATGAAATTGTTGTACCTATTATGATCATGAGTTATATGGCTACAGGAAGCATGCTGGAACTTGAAAGCTTAGACCAATTGAGAACGCTATTTGTAAACAATGGATGGACTTGGCTGACAGCAGTATGTGTCATGTTATTTTCATTGATGCATTTTCCATGCGGCACTACCGTATTGACCATTAGAAAGGAAACTCAAAGCAATAAATGGGCACTTTTATCTTTTATTATACCTACAGTAACGGGTATACTGATTTGTTTTATGGTAGCAAGTGCTGCACGCATATTGGGTTTGGTTTAATCCAACTGAAAATCTTCCACTATCAACCCAGTGGTTTATCAGTGTTATATATGTATAGGCGATAAAAAAATAATGCTTAAAACAATGGGATGTTTTGCTTAATGCTTGTACATTTGCCTGTTTCAATCATTGGCAAAACATCCATCCGTTTCATAGAAATAAAATGATATACCGCTGTGTTATCTTCCGGGGTTTTGAACACACAGTTTTCCACCGGTAATTTCCATCATGGTGCCATTTATATATCCTGCAGCCTCAGACGATATAAAAACTACCCCATTAGCGATCTCAGAGGCATCTCCTAATCTGCCCAGTGATATCTGGGAAAGCAATCGTTCAGGTTCCGTATCTAGCATAGGTTGAATAATATCCGTCAAAATCACGCCCGGAATATATCCGGTAACACGGATGCCTCTAGGGTTTAATTCTCCTGCTAGTGTTCGAGTCAGGCTCCCAATGGCAGCTTTGGAAGCATTATATGCACCATATCCATTTGCCGGTATCAATTGTCCGAAAGAACCTGCATTTACAATTACAGGATTATTCTCTGGTCTCATTATTTTTATTGCTTCTTTTGTTGCTATGAAAATTGAGTTTAAGTTATTAGAAAAAATGTGATTCCATTCATTTATCGTCATGTCCACAATGGATTTATCCATCAGCACAGCTGCGTTATTGATGAGTATATCCATGACCTTAAACCTGTCCTTAATTTCGCCAAACATTCTCCTGGCATCACATTCATCCGCTACATTTCCCAGGACTGCTAATGCATCAACAGGGTACTGAGACAGCTCTTCGTACGCAACGGATAATGCCTCTCTATTGATATCATTTAATATAATATTGGCGCCCTCATCAGCGAATTTTTTGGCAATTTCCTTTCCAATTCCTTTTCCAGAGCCAGTTATAAGTACAACTTTACCCCTTAATTTCAAATCCATAGTGCTCTCCTATAATTACGAAATTTTTGCTAAATTGCTGTCCATCCTCCATCCGTCAGCAAGGGAATTCCTGTCGTAAAAGATGATGCGTCAGAAGCAAGGAATATTATCGGCCCTATTATTTCATAAGCTTCTCCAAAACGATCTAAAGGGATTCTCGAAACAATCTCATGATACCAAACATCATTCTTAACCATTTCTTCAACAAGCGGTGTCTTATGATGAGCAGGAGATAGTGCATTTACACGAACGTTGTGTTTCGCCCATTCTAGTGCAAGAACTTTTGTTAGCTGTATAATTCCCCCTTTACTTGATGCATATCCCCCTTGCCTCTCCATAGCAATGTGACCATGTATTGAAGCTAGATTAATGATACTCCCTTTACCTTGATTAACCATTATTTCACCAAAAACTTTACATGAAATGAATGTTCCGGTTAGATTAACATCAATAACTTTTCTATACTCATCAACCTCCAATTCTAAAATAGGCTTTCTAATATTCATCCCGGCTGAATTGATTAAAATATTGATTTCAGAAGTATTTTTTACTATTTTATCACGAGCATTGGTCATAGATTGTATATCGGTTACATCTACTTGATAAGTATTACATTCAACCCCTAGCTTATCTATTCTCTTTTTAACACGCTCTAACCCATGAACATTCATATCAAGAAGCATTATATCAGATCCGAAGCCAGCTAAACCTAATGCTATGGCTTCGCCAAGGCCCGATGCGCCTCCGGTTATCACGCTGGTTCGTCCTTTTAATGAGAATATCTCTGCAATGTTCTCCGGTATTTCAACTATTTTGATCTCATCTAATATATTTTTACTCAATGCTATGCATCCTTTCTCATAGTAATCTTATAAATTATTATTTCATTAAACCTAAAAATCCTAAAGTAATAACAGGGACATAAGTTATAATTAGAATGGAGATTATACCTGCTATTATAAATGGTATCACCCGTTTATATATATGTGTAATAGGAACCTTTGATATGCCTGAGCTTACAAACAATGCTGCTCCGAATGGCGGTGTTACCAACCCCAATGAAAGGTTCAATACTGTTAAAATACCAAAATGAAGTGGATCAATACCAAACTGTGTGGATACAGGTAAGAATAAAGGTACCAGCAATAAGATTATCGTAGATGTTTCCATAAACATACCGGCTACTAAATATATGGCATTGACCAACAATAAAAACACTATCTTTGAATTTGTTATACTTATTATTGCACTGGAAACCATCACGGGTATATTTTGAGCGGTCATAATCCAACCAAAAAGGGTTGCAGCTGCAATGATTATCATTATAGATGACGCAACGATAGCGCTATTGCCCAGGGCTTTATAGAGATTCTTTATGTTTAATTCTTTGTATACAAAAATGCCGATGATTAGGGCATACACAGATGCCACTACTGCCGATTCAGTTGGTGTAAACGCGCCACTATATATTCCGCCCAATATTATTACTGGTGTCAACAGACCCCAGACCGCATCTTTAAAACCTTCCCAAACACTAATTCTTTCAGGATTCATTTCCAGTGGTGCCATATCTTCTCTAACCACCATTCCAAATGAAAACGACATATAAAGTAACATGGTTATGATGCCGGCTGGAACTACAGCTATAAATAAATTACTGATGGAAACACCTGTCAGAACACCATATATTACAATAGGTATACTAGGTGGAATTAGGATCCCCAATGTACCTGACACCGCTTGCAATGTAGCTGAAAAATCCTTTTTATATCCACGCTCTACCATTTCCGGATACATGATTCCACCTATTGCAGCCGTTGTCGCTAGTGCCGAACCCGATATGGCTCCAAAAAAAGCACAAGTGATCACACTGATGAATGCAAGACTTCCTCTTAACCAACCGAATAATGCTGATGCAAATTTCACCAATCGCTTAGATATCCCTCCCTGAAGCATCAATTCTCCCGCTATCACAAAGAATATTATAGCCATCAAAGGAAAAGAATCTGCCGCAGTAAACATCCTCTGTACAAAAACAAGGGAAGGGATTCTTTCACTAAAAAAGATGGCTAAAAATGATGCCAAACCTAAACTAAAAGCTATCGGTACACCCAAAAGCAAAAATGCCAGGACTCCAACAACTAGAATTACGCCCACTATGCCCACTGATCAGCACCGCCTTTCCAACTCTTAATGGTTTCATCTATTGTAAACAACAGCCCCAGTATCCCGCCAATGGGCAGTGAAACATATATATAGCTCAACGGTATTCTCACTGCAGGTGACACTTGAACTATATTGAATGTAGTAAATTTTATACCAATGACGATTAAGAGTATGAAAAAAATCATGGTGAGCCCATGTATTAATAGGGTAACCATCAATCTCACTCTTTTTTTTAACAATCGTATGACTGCATCAATTGAAACATGGATTCCTTTAGGAATGCCTATGCTTATACCTAAGAATATGGTCCAAATGTTAAGGTATCTCATTATTTCCTCTGACCAATGAAGAGAATTCCTCAATACATATCTCCAAAATACTTGCATACCGCCTATTACGACCATTGCTGCAACCATTATTACCAAAATAGCAAAGATTATTTTATTCAACTTATCCATAATATTTGTATAAAACATACAGAAAACTCCTTCTCAATGAAAACGATGAAATAAGAAAAATCTCATTTCATCGTTTTATAAATCTATTTTGTATTTCTAATTGCGTCTATCAGATCTTTTCCTAATTCTTCTTCAAATTGAGCATAAACAGGTTTCATAGCTTCCACAAAAAGAGCCTTATCTACTTCATTAACTTTCATGCCTTCATCTATGCAAAGCTGTATAAAATCCTCTGATTGCTGCTTGCTGATTTCTCTTTCAAATAAAGTTGCTTCTGCTGCTGCTTCCATTACAAGATCTTGTTGTTCAGGAGTTAAAGTGTTAAATGTGTGACTGCTCATTAAGAATAGTGCCGGGGCATAGAAATGTTCTGTTAGAGAAAGATATTCTTGTACTTCATATAGTTTTTGAGAATATATGACAGGGAGTGGATTTTCTTGGGCATCAATAGTCTTTTGTTGTAATGCAGTAAATACTTCTCCCCATGCCATAGGAGTCGCATTTGCTCCAACTTCATTAAAGGTTGCAATTGGAACAGGACTTTCCATTACTCTTATTTTAATGCCTTGCAAATCTTCTGGCTTTTCAATAGGCCTTTTGCTATTGGTTATTTGACGATATCCATTTTCAAACCATCCGAGTCCGGTGATATTTTGAGCAGCTAAATCATCAAAGAATTGCTCTCCAATAGGACCATCCATCACATTATATGCTTGCTCACGGCTTGTAAACAGATAAGGTAAATCGAATACTGCTATTTTGGGCACAAAACTTGATACAGGCGCACTTGATACTGCCGCCATATCCACGCTTCCCATAGTTAAGCCTTCTATTAAATCTCTTTCATTTCCCAGTTGACCGCTGGTATATAAGTCTACAGTAATTTGTCCATCTGTCATTTCTGCTATTAATTCTCCAAACTTCATAATGCCTTGAGAATATGGATGAGTTTCATTAATTACAACCCCAGCTTTTAAAACGATTGCCGTTTCTTTTTGAGAATCTGCTCCGGTATCTGAATCGGTAGTTGCTCCTCCGCCGCATCCTACTATTGCAACAACAAGCAATACTACCATTAAAGCACTTACCATTTTTTTCATTATTATAACCCTCCTAATTAAATTATAATAAATTTGTAGATACTATAACAACTCCTTATTGACCAGTGAGATGGGCTTTTCGCCTTTTAAGACTCTTACTATCTCGCCGGCTGCGCTTTTTTGTAATGCTTCTGTACACTCTTCAGAGTAGTATGCTGAGTGTGGTGTTATTATCACATTAGGGTATTTGTATAGTGGGTAGTCTTTTCCCGGAAACTCTGTTGCTATCACATCCAGCCCTGCACCGGCTATTTTTTGGTTATCCAACGCCTCCATTAGAGCTTCCTCATCTATAATGCCGCCCCTTGCTGTGTTGATTATATACACTCCAGGTTTCATTTTATCAAATTCTTTTTTGCTGATTAGGTTTTTGGTATCATCATTTAAAGGTAAATGAATGGATATATAGTGGGATTCACATATCACTTCATCGAAACCAACATTTTTAACTCCGTGTTCATCAAATACATCTTGAGCGATGTATGGGTCATAAGCTATAACATCTACTCCAAACACTTTCATTCTTTCAGCTACTGCTTTTGCAATATTCCCAAATCCCAGTAATCCTAATGTTCTGCCTCTAATATTATGTATGGGTGACGCTACTTTTAAATCCCATACACCACTTTTAACGCTGTCATTTAGTATTGGTATTTTTTTTATACTGGTCAGCAAAAGTGTTATTGCATGATTAGCAACGTCGTCGATTTGAGGTGTTACAACATTTGTTAAATAAATATTATTCTTGGTAGCTTCTTCAACATCAATATTATTAACTGCAACACCTGTTCTGGCTAATATCTTGCATTTTTTCAGTTTACTAATGACCTCTTTATTGATATCCACATATGTGACAATCATCCCGTCAGCTTTTGTACATAGATTATAGAACTCATCTTTTTTATTTTCCGGGTCTGCAAATATAACGTCACAATCTATCTCATTGAGCACATCAATAAATGGTTGTCCACTTGGAAATGGTGAATCTGATATTACTATTGTGAATTTTCTCATTGTAATATTTCCTTTCTGCGGAGCCTAAAATATTATCCTCGTGGTTCTCCGTTCATGCCTACACATGGCAGTGGAAAATCATTAATCAAAATAATGATTCTAGACTTATCAATTCCTGTTACTTCATTAATGTCTTGAGTTATTTTTTGTATAAGCGCTTTCTTTTGTTCATTTGTTTTGCCTTCAGCCCAATCGATTCTAACTACTGGAATATTGCCCGCCTCCTTTCACGTATTTTTAATTTAAACCATAACTTTTTTGAAAATTTCTATTAGCGTTTTTTCATCAAGTACAGCTTTTCTAACTCTGCTTTCTGCTTTAACTTGATCAATGATCTCTTCCATTTGTTCTTTTGTTACGTTTTCCGCATCGTATCCGTTTTTATCAAGATAAAATATTATGTTTGCTTTTCCACTGCCTTTTCCAATGACATATTCCATAGGCGCTCCACCTATTAGTTCAGGCGTAAATGGTGCCATCCCCGTATCAACACCAATTTTTTTCATTTTGTAAACAACGTCTGTAACCAGTCCTGATTCTACTTTTGATAAATTCTCTCCAACAATAGCTTTATTGCTGGAAACAGGCACTTTTCCTATTTCTGATACAAGCTTAGATACTTCTGCTATTTTGCTTAAATCAACCCCTGTTTTGACACCTTCAAGCAGTTCTAATGCCATTACAATCTCTTCTGTCGGAACGTTTCCTGTCCTTTCTCCAAGGCCATTTATGGCAGAATGTATGCCTGTTGCGCCACCTTCAACAGCTGCCAATGCTGCACCTGTACTGAACCCGAATTCATTATGGCCGTGGAATTCTAACGGAACCTTACCTATTACTTCTCTGACTTTTTCAATGGTCATTTTTACAGCTGATGGTATTGCCACCCCAAAAGTATCTGTTAACGTTACAGAATCTGGTTTTGCTTCTTTAACAACTGTTCCATATACCTTTTGAAGATATGGAATAGATGTTCTGAATGCGTCCCACCCAAAGAAATTGGTATGAAATCCTTGCCCTTTTGCATACTCAACAGACTCAATAAGCCTTTCAATTAACGCATCAACTTCTAAATCCAATGCATGCTTGCACAAATAAGGATTGATACTATGCTCAACAATTACAGACTTAATACCTATCTCAGCACACAAATCAATATCACTTTTCTTGGCACGGCATAATGCGACTAAATCAGCCTTAACATTCATATTAATCAACCTATTTACTGCTTTTCCTATAGTGTCTGACACGATTGGCATCCCGATTTCCAAACGTTTTATTCCCATTTCTTCTAACGCCAAGGCTACCCTGACTCTCTCGTCTTCATTCCATGCAACCCCCGGTGTTTGTTCGCCATCTCGTAATGTAACATCGTATATTGAGATTTCTTTGGGATACAGATTATTTATTTCCGGTTCATAATTTATAGGCGAAACCCAGTATTTCTGATGATAGTATGGTGTGCCCTCTAGCTTTATTCCTTCTAATATTTTCATTTACTCAAACCTCTTCCTATATCTTGATATTACTTATTAATATTTGTTGCCGTTATATCCTCCTTTCATAATAAATTAGTCAATACATTGAAAGACAACAAGCATATCATTGTTAAGATTTTAACCATCTGTCGGCATGATGGTCAGACCACTTTTGAAAAAAATTTTTCAATCTATGTTTTACGGTTGTTCAGTTTGTTGATATTTTCGTTAATCATGTCGATATGCATTCTCATTTCTTTTTGTGACTTTTTAACACTTCCACTTGAAATCGCCTCAATAATTCTTTTATGTGATTCTTTTACTACTAAAAAGTGCCCTGGTATCTTCATCACCTCTAAGTTGACTTCCATCAACAATTCTTTAGTGGTGTTGAGCATTTCTGCAAGATATTTATTATTTGCTACTTCAGCAATTGCCAAATGAAAGTTGAAGTCTGCCTTAATGAACTCTTGTAAGTTGTTTTCATATTTTAGTGTCTCATGATACATTTCTTCTAAATAGTTGAACTCTTCTTTTGTTCCTCTTAAAGTTGCTAGTTTAATGATTTCTAATTCAAGCATCTGACGGGCTTCGATTAACTCAAGCCTACTGAATCTATTTAGCAGATTTTGCAATTTAAAATGATCTGATAATATATTGGTATTATCATTCAAGTAAGTACCTTCACCACTTCTTATGTCAACTATACCCATAGAATGAAGTGATCTCATGGCTTCTCTAACTGATGATCTGCTTACATCTAAGAGCTCTGTCAACTCTCTTTCTGATGGTAACTTATCACCAACCTTTAGTTTGCCGCTAAGAATCATATCTTTAATCTGATCAACTATAGTCTCTGATATATTCAATTTTTTAATTTTTTTGAAATCCTGAATCATCTATTTCATCCCTGCAT
Organism: Clostridia bacterium; assembly: GCA_028279945.1. GTDB lineage: Bacteria > Bacillota > Clostridia > Peptostreptococcales > JAAYPU01 > JAKSCF01. Next base: position 9,124 of record JANQMT010000187.1, on the reverse strand, counting down.
GTAATCTATTAAACGTCTCTTAATAGTGTGATGGTCTGACCACTATATTAATATAATTCTTGAAAATTGTCAAGTTGTAGTCCGATATACTGTGATTCATTTGTATAATGTCCCTTTGATAAAACTCATTCTTCATCGCATTTTTTTAATAATCGTTCCCATCTTTTATCTACTTCTCCTTGGAACTCTTCTATTAAATGATCATTTCCTTCCTTCAACAGATGAGCAAATCTACCTTGAAGTCTTAAAAAATCCACAAGGGGCAGTTTTTTCTTTGGCTTATATGATAGTTTCCATTCCCCGTCTACTACTTCATATAACGGCCAGTAGCAAGTCTCCACAGCCAGTTTTGTTATTTCCATCAGTTTTTCCGTTGGATACCGCCACCCTCTTGGACAAGGAGACAATACATTCAAAAATGCTGCACCTTCAGTATAAATACCTTTTTCTGCTTTTTCACCAAAATCTTTAAAATTACCCATAAAAGTCGTCTGCGCCATGTATGGTACATTGTGCGCTGCTATTATTTCCCCTAGGTCTTTTCTATGCTGCGGCTTACCATCTGATGCACTCCCTTGAGGTGTGGTGGTTGTATCTGCATACTTGGGCGTAGCAGAAGAACGTTGAGTGCCTGTATTCATATATGCCCCATTGTCATAACATACATACAGCATATCATGGTTTCTTTCCATGGCACCTGATAATGATTGGAACCCTATATCATAGGTACCCCCATCCCCGCCAAATGCTATAAATTTATACGTTTTGTCCAGCTTATTTTTTCTTCTTAATGCATTATAGGCTGCCTCAGTACCACTTATTGTCGATGCAGCATTCTCAAATGCATTGTGAATAAAAGAGTCCTTCCAAGCAGTATAAGGATACATAAAAGACGATACCTCCAGACAACTCGTTGCAGAACAGATAACTGCTTCGTCTTCTTCTTTTAATGCTCTAAGTACTCCTCGCACAGCAACTGTTCCGCCGCATCCTGCACACATTCTATGTCCACCAGCCAATCTTTCCGGCTTGCTCATTTCTTTTTTATAATTATACGCCATTTTATCCTCCTACTCTCTTACTGCCAAGTAACGATATGCATCACCTGTATCGCCTGTTAAAACAATCTTTTTAAGCTCATCATACACATGCATAATATCCTCTATAGTTACATCACGACCACCTAAACCATACATATAGTTGATGACCTTAGGTGGGTTATCAACGCCATAAAGTGCTGATTTAACCTCCGTTCCCACAGGTCCTCCATTAGCACTGAACCCTTCGCTTTTATCCATTGCTGCTATAGCTTTAACGTGCTTTAGTGCCTCTTTTATTTCCTCAAGAGGGAATGGTCTAAACACTCTGATTTTAAGCAGTCCAGCCTTGATCCCTTTTTCACGCAATCGATCTATGGCATCTTTAGCCGTTCCTGCTGTTGAGTTTATGATCACCAACGCTACTTCAGCATCTTCTAACTTATAGCTTTCAAATAACTCATATTTTCTTCCGGTTATGTTTTCAAACTCTTTAGAGATATTTAATATAATATCTTTTGCATCTATCATCCCCTGGGCTTGCTGCCTTTTGTGTTCCATATAATATACTGCTGAATCATACGGTCCCATAGATAGAGGTTTCCCCGGGTTTAACAGGCTTTCACTCTTTTGATATTCTCCAACAAAATCTTTTACTTTTTCATTTTCAATGAGCTCTATGTTCTCAATGGCGTGGCTGGTGATGAACCCATCTTGACATACCATAACAGGCAGCTCTGACGATTCACCTATTCTCACTGCTTGAATAAAGTTATCATATGCCTCTTGATTGTTTTCTGAATATATTTGTATCCAGCCTGAATCTCTGGCTCCCATACTATCAGCATGGTCTGCATTTATATTAATGGGGCCTGAAAGAGACCTGTTGACTACTGCCATTGTGATAGGCAGCCTGCATGATGATGCAATGTACAGTTCTTCCCACATTAATGCTAATCCACATGAAGATGTGGCAGTCATAGTTCTTGCTCCTGCTGCCTGAGAACCAATGCAAGCAGACATTGCACTATGCTCGCTTTCAACCGGTACAAACTCAGTTTCAACCAATCCATTGGCCACATAACCTGAAAAGTATTGTGGAATCTCAGTGGATGGTGTTATTGGAAAGGCTGCAACAACATCTGGATTTATCTGTCTCATAGCAACAGATACTGCCTCGTTACCTGATAATCTATCTTTCATTTGTCATCCCTCCTTTTACCTCTTATCTTTAAACATTTCTATTGCATTAAAAGGACATACTTCTGCGCATACACCACAGCCTTTACAATGATCAAAATTAAAATCTTTTCTTTTTTCGCCTTCCATGTATATAGCACTATCAGGACATACCGGTATGCACAGCAAACACTGTTTGCATTTTTTTTCATAATATTCAGGAATCATAATACGCCAATCACCGGTTATAAATTCTTCTGAATTACCCCTGGCCTCTATATTTCCCCCGGATGTAATATCTTTCCATTTAACCTTTTCACTTATTATGGTCATTATAGCTTTACCTCCCCCAAAGTAGTCATCAGAGCATCTACATTTCCTTTTATTACTTGCGGCTTTGATTTAAACTTTTGTTCAAAAGATGCCTTCATCTCTTTTACAAAAGCGTCATCATCCATAATACCCGCCACTTTAACGATTGAAGCAAGCATAGGCGTATTGGGGAAATATTTGCCCATTGTATCTTCTGATATACGCCTTGCGTCCACTGTATACACTTTTCCTTTGTAGTCTCCCAATAATGGCTTGATGGCATCTACACTTTTTTCTGTATTCACTACTATACCGCCGGTTTCTTTTAGCCCTTTTGTTACATCCACTGATTCCAGTAAAGTTTGGTCTACCACCACCACATAGTCAGGCGTATGAATGTTGGAATGCACCCTTATTTTCTCATCGCTTATTCGGTTATAAGCAGTAATTGGTGCTCCCATCCGTTCAGGTCCATACTCCGGAAACCCTTGAACATACTTACCCGTACTGAATGCAACATCAGCTAACAAGAGGGATGCCGTCTTTGCACCTTGCCCACCACGTCCATGCCATCTGATTTCTAATACTTTTGACATTACTTCCTCCTCCTTTATTCATTATTCTGGATATACTATCCAGTATGAGCAAATATCATACCAACTCTAAAAACTGCCAAATACTGAAATTTTCCTTTGAAAATATTGTAATATTGTTATAAAGCATGTTATAATTATATCATTCTAACACGTTATAATAATGATTAAAAAGGTGTGATGCACATGAATATCACTTACAAGGATTTAGAAAAGAATAAAGTCTTTAGATATATTTTGGATAATGTAAATGATGGTGTCAATGTAGTCAATTTAGACGGGATTTTAATATATACAAATAAGATATCCGCTGACTATGCAGGCTATACTAAAGAATTCATGCTGGGTCAACATGTATCTATATTCTACCCCGATGCAGTTTTATTGGAAGTCTTAAAAACAAAGCAAGCGATACTAGATAAAAAGATCCATTATGTGGCATCAAAGCGTTACGCAGTCAATGCATTTCCATTATTCATTGACGATGAATTTGCCGGTTCTTTTTCCATCTTTAAAGACGTCAACGAAATCGACAGCCTCAACAGAAAAATCAAATACCTTGAAGTCCATTTATCTATCAATAAAACTGTAGATAATATTGCCTCAGTAATCGGCAATCAAGGAAGTCTCAAAGATGTAATGGTCAATGCGAGAAGAACCGTAGCGGCTTTAGGCGGGCCAAGGCATTCTATAATCATAGGCGAATCAGGAACAGGTAAAACCATGTTAGCAAAACAGATATATAACTATGCTAAAGATGTTGGAATACTTTCTCCACACGCTCCTTTTATCGAGATCAACTGTGGACAGTTTACAAACTCTGACATTGCCGCTGTAGAGATATTTGGAAGCGAGAAAGGTGCCTATACTGACTCCGTTCAAAAAAAAGGATTGTTTGAACAGGCTCACGGAGGGATATTATTTTTAGATGAATCCCATGCTCTAGAACATTATCAAACAATCCTATTAAAAGCTATTGAGTCAGGTAAAATACGAAGAATTGGCGGCTCCAAAGAAATATACATAGATGTTATAGTCATCGCAGCATCTACTCAAAATCTAAAGGAAAAGCTGCTTCCTGAGTTATATCAGCGCTTAGCTCAATATGAGTTATATCTCCCACCTCTAAGAGAAAGAAAAACCTCAGAAAAAATAGAGTTAATCAATCACTTTATAAAAATATATGAATCAGCAGTTACTGATGCCCATAACATCAATTATAAAGTATCTTTTTCAGAGGAAGCTGAGTCTTTACTTCTAAGAGCAGTATATCCTCGCAATATTAGACAGTTACGAGATATAATCAATTATAGTATAGATGCAGCATCCCCGTTAATATCCGATATATCCTTTGATCATGATATTACGACTGTAGTAGAATCTCATCATCTGCCTTTTGAGTTATTAAATCCTGATGCCTCTCGTCCCTCTAACCCTATTTCAACGGAAAAAAAATTCGATAAAATCAATGTTGCTATTTCGTCCCTGATACAAGATTATAGAAAGTCTGGTATGGGTCCCAGAAAAATATCTAACAAGCTTAAAAGTCAAGGTTATCATGTAGCGTATTATCAAGTGGCATACCATTTAAAAATTTTAGAAAAGAATTAAGCATGCATCACTTATATGTTTTGTTATAAGCATCCATGCATGCCCGCTTTGAAACTGAGATCCATTATATTGTTATATGACAATACCCATTAGGATTTTTTTCTAGATATTTTTGATGATATTTTTCTGCAGGATAAAAGATTTTCAAAGGTTGAATCTCGGTCACAATAGGCGCATCATATTTTAGATGTTGTTTTTCCTTACTATCTTGTATAATCAGCAAATCTAAGGGATCCGAATAATAAATACCTGTTCGATACTGAGGCCCCACATCGTTTCCTTGTTGGTTTAATAATGTAGGATCTATGATTTTCCAAAACGCTTCAAGTAATTGATCCAAGGATAGTACGGATTCATCATATTGGATATAACATGCTTCTGCATGACCTGTTTGGCCTGTACAAACTTCCTCATAGGACGGATCAGGCAAATGTCCATTTGCATATCCAACTACAGTTTCTTTGACGCCTTCAAGTAAACCCATATATTTCTCAACACCCCAGAAGCACCCTCCTGCAACGACTATTTCTTTCATTATCGACCTTCTTTCTTTTATATAGTATACTGTATATATAATTAGTATAAAACTTTTCTATGAATTTATTACCAGAAGAAAAGAAGTGAGTCTTTCACTTCTTCTCTATTTTGAGGCGGGGCTGTTGCATTAAATCTCAGTCTTTTAGGAGTCTGAGATTTTTTTATTTTCACTAAAATGAGGCTCTGCACTAATTTCTTAGTGCAACAGCCCCTTAATAATTTGTTCTTTTGCCCTGTTCGTTTTTTCCCGTAGATGTCTATGAAATTATTTGTATTTTTTCGACTTTTTATTATTCTGCTTTTTTTGAAGCAGGAAGAATTGTTTCAACTTCTGCATGTGGTCTAGGAATTACATGTACTGAAAGCAATTCGCCAACTCTCTGTGCAGCACCTGCACCAGCGTCTGTAGCGGCCTTAACGGCACCTACATCACCTCTTACCATAACCGTTACTAAACCACCGCCAACAAATTCCTTACCGATTAAAGTAACGTTGGCAGCCTTTACCATAGCATCTGCCGCTTCAATTGAACCAACTAATCCTTTTGTTTCAATCATTCCTAATGCATCATACTTCATTTTTAAATCCTCCTATAAATTAAAATTTATTTTTTCAACAAATATTATTGAACAATAGTAATCTTTGAAAATGCCCCTAAGCTCATGGCATTGGCTTCTTCAGTGTCGATATGACATTCTAGTTTAGAAGCATCATTGACTCTTACAGCTACATTGCCGTATATGCCACCACGTGCACCTTCAACATTGATACAAACAGTGTCTCCGTCTTTTACACCAAAATGCTGTGCATCTGCCGGCGTCATATGAATATGTCTTTGGGCTACCATCAGGCCTTGGCAAGTCTGAACCGAACCTTTTGGCCCTATGACTGTTATTCCCGGCGTATCTGATAAATCTCCCGACACCCTTACCGGTGATGGCACTCCCAGCTTAAAACAGTCTCCGGCTAAAATTTCAATCTGTGTCTTATTTCTAACCGGTCCGAGAACTCTGACCTTTTCAATAGCACCCTTAGCGCCGCAGATTATGACGGTTTCTTTGCAGGCAAACTGTCCGGGCTGAGATAAATCTTTTATTTTTGTCAGCTGATACCCTTCACCAAATAAAGTATTGAGATGGATCTGTGACAGATGGATGTGTCTGTTTGAAACACCAACAGGGATTTCATCTAAATTCTGTTTCGATGCTGGGGGTGCATTTTCTTCAACTGCCTCCAATAAAAGTTTCAGTACGGCTTCATACTTATCCATATCAATTAGCCCTTTTCATTGCGTTTACTAACTGAATAACTAAATCTGTAAGCTGTTCCTGATTCATACCTTCTTCAAACTGTATAGGCGTGATCCCTCCGGAACCCGTGCAGCATCCTCCGCCGGGGTTGTAGTTGAAGTTTGGATCATCCATGGCAAGGCTTGTGCAGTCTTTGGTGCCATAAGCAACTCTTTTAAGGTTGATTAAGTGCATTGGCGTTACATTTTCAGAAGTCGCACTACCGCCCCAGGTCCCACAACCTAATGTGAATGATGGAACAAGCCCTGTACTGACACCGGTAGCACCCATAGCACTACCTGTATTTACAAGGATACGGGATGCAGGTTTAGTAGCAAACTTCATAACCATATCTCTGTCCTCAGTATGTATGCTCATGGTGTGGCCAATACCGTTTTGAAGAAGTTGAATGCTTAAATGACACGCTTCATGCCAATCTTTAACCGTATAGAAAGCCAGTACGGGTGTCAGCTTTTCATAGGATAATGGATAATCATCACCCACACCGCCCTGTTCTCCGATGAGCACTCTGGTTCCTGCCGGAATCGTAATGCCGGCTGCTTCAGCGACAACATCAGCAGATCTTCCTACGATTTTAGTATTCATACTGTGGTTGTTATTGAACAACAATTGACAAATTTTATGGGTTTCTTCAGCCGTCATAAAGTAACCGCCCTGTTTTTTAAATTCAGCTATTACAGCCTCTTTATTGCATTCTTCGCAGATGATTGACTGCTCCGACGAACAGATGGTACCGTTGTCGAAGGTCTTGCTTGCAATGATGTTTGCAACAGCCTGCTGAATATCAGCGGTTCTTTCAATATAAGCCGGTGTATTACCGGCGCCTACGCCTAAAGCAGGTTTACCCGCACTGTATGCAGCCTTGACCATACCGGAACCACCTGTTGCTATGATAAGATCAACTTCTTTGCTGTGCATCAATTCATCGGTTGCTGCCATTGAGGGTATTGAGATGCAGCCAATAACATTTTCGGGAGCTCCTGCTGCCGATGCAGCCTCATGCATCAACTGCGCTGCTTTTATAGTGCATTTGGCTGCCGAAGGATGGGGTGAAAATACGATTGCATTTCTTGATTTGATTGCAATGATTGAATTAAAGATGCAAGTTGAAGTTGGATTGGTCGATGGAACGATACCCATGATTAGACCAACCGGATCGGCGATTTCTATCACCTTATTCACCACATCTTCTCGAACCACACCAATGGTTTTCATATCTTTGATTGCGTCATAAAGAAGTCCTGAAGCCATATGATTTTTGTAAGCCTTATCCGCTACCTTACCAAAGCCTGTTTCTTCAACTGCCATTTCAGCAAGCATACCGATATTTTCCTCAGCTGCTCTAACCATGTTGCGAAGAATCCTGTCAATCTGTTCTTCCGTGTAAGTTGCAAGCTTCTCAGTTGCAATTTTACCAAGACGAGCAAGATTTCTCACTTCTTGTACTGAGCGCAAATCATAATCAAAATGACCCATTCTGCGATTCCTCCTTTCTTTTTCCCCTAAAATATATTGTTTTAGAAACATAGCTTAATCCGTTGCATTGTAATACTTTTTGAATTCCTCAATAAGTAAATTCTTATTTGCATTGGAGATTAATCTTCCGGTAATACCGAATTCTTTATATTCACGAGCTAAATTTCTTAATTTTGACACTTTGAGTTGATTTAAGACTTCAAGCGCTTTTTCAAAACTGTAGTCATACACAAGCTCATCTAAATCTTCTTTATGCAGATCTTCTACTACAGGAGGAGATATCACGGTTTCTTCAATGGTGACCACTTCTCCTTCAGCAGATTCTACTTTTTCCACTGTTTTAACTTCTTTTTCTTCTGTTACCACAACAGACGGAATTTCATTGATTACTTTCCCAAACCTTATGGTATTGGGCGTTATAATTTTCTTTCCAACTTCTTCATGAGGTCTGGGAATTACATGTACTGAAATCACTTCACCAATTCTCCGTGCAGCTGCTGCACCCGCATCTGTTGCCGCCTTGACAGCACCTACATCCCCTTCTATTACAACTGTTACAAGACCACCTTTTACAAAATATCTTTCTACCAGTTTTACATTCGCTGCCTTAAGCATTGCATCTTCACTTTCTATAGCCGGAATCAAACCTCTTGTTTCAATCATACCAAGTGCCTGCATTTACATACCTCCTAAACTTTGTCCAACTGACTAATAAGTAACATAAAATGCTTTCATCTTATTAGGTGAACCCAAAGCAATCTTAGACCCATTAGGGAAAAATATTGAATCACCAGATTGAGCAGTGTAAGTTTTTTTGTTAACCGTTACCGTTAATGTTCCTTCAACGATGAAATAAATTTCTTCACACGCACATTCCCGGTCAAACTGGCAGTTTTCAATTGTGATGAAACCTGCATTCATTGAGCAGCCGTCATCAGCACTCATCATTTTCTGATAGAATACTCTATCATCAGGATTTCCTGTATCAAAAGCCTCCAACTTAACTGAATTCCCTCTGACAATCTTAAGTCCGCAGCTGTCTTTTTCAGAAACATAAGGAACATCATTT
>JANQMT010000167.1:0-3660 GCA_028279945.1 Clostridia bacterium | reverse complement strand
TACATTTATGAGAAAGTATCGTATAAATCGGGCTACTAATCTGCTTATGACATCTGATTTAAGCATATCAGAGATTGCACATTCCATGGGATATGAAAGCCCAAGTAAATTTTCTATAGCTTTTAAAAAAGAAATGGAAGTGTCGCCTGCGGTGTACAGAAATAACTGGAGGATTTCTAATGAAAAATAATAAAACAAGTAAATGGTATAATACGTTATTATGGTATGCGTCTTATTGCAAGGGTAAAATGATACTGTCTATCGTTTTATCAATATCCGGGGTGCTTTTATCATTAATTCCTTTTTATGCAATATACAAAATTATAGAAAAAGTCATTGCAAACAGCATAACGCTTGAATTCGGTTTGAAATACTGCATTATTGCTGCAGTTTCATATATATTATCTTCAGTTTTTAAAAGCATTTCAACCGGTCTTTCCCATGTATCTGCGTACACCATACTTGAAAAGCTGCGCTTAAGCGTAATTGATAAATTTAATCGTGCGCCCCTTGGATACGTATCGGGAAAGAGCATCGGCGAGATAAAAAACATGGTGGTTGACAGAATAGATAACCTGGAGATGCCAATTGCCCATGTAATACCAGAATTTAGCGGCAATTTTGTTTTGCCCATTGTGGTTTTTGTAATCCTTATGATCATTGATTACAGAATGGCGCTAGCAAGCCTAGTGACTGTTCCCCTTACAATCATTCCGTTTTCATTCCTGACAAAAGGGTTTAATGAAAAATATGCAAAGTATATTAAATCAGGAAATGACGTTTCATCAGCAATAGTTGAATACGTTGAAGGCATTGAAGTCATTAAAGCATTCAGCAAATCACAAAGTGCATACAAAAAATACAGCGATGCAATAGAGGGGTTCAGGAGTTTTGCCTTGGATTGGCTGAAAAGCACATGGTTAGCCGTAAAGTTATCTTTCGCAATTTTTCCTTCCACACTTCTCGGGACACTTCCATTAGGCATTCTGCTGTATATCAAAGGGGCAATAACGCCAAGTGAACTTTGCCTTTGCTTAATGCTTTCAATGGGGATGATGGGCTCCTTAGCGAATATAGAAATATTTATGAACGATTTAAGAAAAATGAGATATACGGTAGAAGAAACTACTGAATTCCTTGACATGGAGGAACTGCCGGAGAAACAAACCGAGGTAATATTTAATAATTACAATATAGAATTTGAAGATGTATCTTTTTCATATGAACAAGACAATGAACAAAAAGCAGTGAATAATATTAGTTTTTCCATGAATCAAGACAGATTTTCTGCATTGATTGGCCCTTCAGGCAGCGGTAAATCGACGATAGCAAAGCTCATTGCAAGATTCTGGGATATTGACTCAGGTAAAATTACAATCGGTGGTAATGACATTAAAGAAATTCCCTTAAAGCAGCTTTCACAAATCGTCAGCTTTGTTACTCAGGATAATTTTCTGTTTAATTGTTCATTAATGGAAAATATAAGGCTGGGCAACATTAATGCAACCGATGAAGAAGTAATAAAAGCTTCAAAGGTTGCTATGTGCCATGAGTTTATTGAGAAGCTGGATAATGGGTATGATACAACTGCAGGTGAAGCAGGTGCAAAGTTATCAGGCGGAGAAAAACAAAGGATAGCAATAGCCAGAATGATCTTAAAAGATGCCCCTATTGTGCTTCTGGATGAAGCAAGCGCGTTCACCGACCCTGAAAACGAGCATAAAATCCAGCAGAGCATCAAGGCCCTTACCAAAGATAAAACTTTGATTTGTATTGCTCACCGTCTATCTACTGTCAGTCATGCAGATAACATTGTTGTTCTTGATGAGGGCAGCATTGAAAATCAGGGGAAACATAAAGAACTGCTTGAAACCTGCGAATTATACAAGAATATGTGGCTTGCACATATTGGCGCGAAAAAGCGCTCCATTGTTAGAGGTGAGGTGTTAACTGATGTTTAAAACAACAGGACGCATCATAAAATGGTGCGGTCAGTTTAATAAAAGGCTTTATATTGGCTTTATATATTCGTTCTTTGCAAAGATATTTGTAATGTTGCCTTTAATGGCGGCTGCATACATGCTTAATAAGATCATTATTGATTATCAGGGATCTCAAAATTTGAACCCCATTTGGGCGCTTTATAGTCTGCTGTTTATGATAGGAACCATAATGTTTAATTTTCTATTTGATTATTTAAGAGCCAGATATCAGGAAAGCATAAGCATTGAGCTGGCGGCTCGTGACCGTCAAAAATTCGGTGAAGTACTTAAAAGAGTTTCTTTGGGATACTTTACAAAGCATAATACGGGAAAAATATTAAACGATATAACAACCGGTCTTGATATATTGGAGAACATGGGGATAAGAATGGTTGACAAGTTGGTAGGAGGGTATATCAGTGTACTTTTAATCTTTATCAGCATTTCTATTCTGGATATACGCTTTGGTTGGATTGCCTTAGCAGGTGTTGTTCTTTCATTTGTATTGCAGGTGTACATATCAAAAAACAGCGAAAAACACTCTGCAATTCAGTTAAAGGCCACACAAGATTTGTCAGGAGCAATTGTCGAGTTTGCAAGAGGGCTGGCCGTAGTAAAATCTTTTGGGGCAGAAGGCATTACAACAAAGAGCCTGAAAAAAGCTTGTAGGGATTCTAAGGACATAAACTGCAAAATAGAGTTAACTTTTATACCCTATAACAGCATGCATTTAATCTGCCTTAAGATTGTAAGTGTTGCTATCACCTTCTTAGCTTTGTTTTTATTTATTCAGGGAATGATGTCACTTTTGATAATGCTGATTGTATTTTTCTTATCATTTAATATCTTCATCAGCATAGAGGGTATATCTGGTTCAGCCCACATCTTAGGAATAATAGAAAATTCACTAAATCGTCTAGAGGAGTTGACAAACGAAAAGAATTATTCAGACACAGGAGAAGATATAGATTTAGAAAATTTTGATATTAAATTTGAAAATGTTGTTTTTGCTTATGAAATGAGAAATGTAGTGGATGATGTTTCCCTTGTTATCCCAGAAAAAACAACTGCAGCAATTGTAGGCCCTTCAGGCAGCGGAAAAACAACATTATGTAATTTAATTGCAGGATTTTATGATATAGACAAGGGTAGCATTAAAATTGGCGGACATGATGTGCGTGAATTCACTAATGACAGTTTGTTGAAAAACATCAGTATGGTATTTCAAAATGTCTATTTGTTTAATGATACGGTCAAAAATAATATTGGGTTTGGAAAAGCGGAAGCTACAGAGGATGAAATTATAGCTGTTGCTAAAAAGGCCCGCTGTCATGAATTTATAATGAAATTGCCCGATGGATATGACACGATATTAGGAGAGGGCGGTGGAAAACTGTCCGGTGGAGAAAAGCAAAGGGTATCTATTGCTCGTGCAATGCTAAAAGATGCTCCCATAATTATATTGGATGAGGCTACAGCATCTATTGACCCTGAGAATGAAAGCCATATACAAGAAGCAATTTTGCATCTTACAAAAGGGAAAACCGTAATTATTATTGCTCATAGAATTGCAACCATAGAAAATGCTGATCAAATTATTGTCATGGATGAGGGTAAAATAGCAGAGTCAGGCTCCCATGCATTATTGAAAGATAATGATGGAATATATAGCAGGTTC
>JANQMT010000154.1:0-5818 GCA_028279945.1 Clostridia bacterium | reverse complement strand
TTAAGAAATTTTGACCTTTTACAGTATCTATAATACTTTCATGGGAAGTAACTTCTAAAATATTACTTTCTTTATCCGTAAGCATAATCAAAAAATTAGAACCTTCAACAATTTTATACAATTTCTCCATTATGGATCGAGCAACCACTATTAATTCTCTATTCTCCTCGATTATTTTTTGAAACATACTCTCACTGATTTTCTTTCCAATTCCGCCTCTCATAGGATTTAAACCGTATTGTTTGCTTCTCCTCCATGATTCTGCAATAAAAGGCCTTACATTTGCATCTATCAGGTTCTCTTCAACAAATTTTCTCCAATATTTTTCTAATGACTTATGATACTCAATCATCCTCAATTCCCTCCTCAAGTATCATTGAATAATTATCAGGAGTAAAATTATAAAATAAACAAGTCCCATATACTATTTCGACTCATCATTTTAAAATCCTTCTTTTCATTATTTTAGAGGCACTATAGTTTTACACTTTGAAAGTCACCAAGAATAATCCTTACCTAAACACTAAAAAAGAGGAATATAATCTCAGAAAGATGATTTTATGTATATTATATTCCTCTAAATATTGTTGATTGATTATCCATACATTGGTAACTAACTGTTCAATACGTATAGTAAAAGGGTATCTTTTTGGAATGGATTAATTGGCTTATCCGCCTGTAATGGTTTGAATAAGACTTATATGATCCCCATCATTAATCCATGTTTCCGAATATTGATTCTTTGGAATGATCTTTCCGTTGACTATAACCGCTAAGGTATTCTTATACGCCTCTTCTTTCAACATTCCTTCTACCGTCAATTCCTTTTTCCATTCAACATTTCGGTTATTAACCTTTATCATAATGACTCTCCATTACAGCCGGGCATCATCACCATGAATGATGGCAATATAATTTCAACCGGAAGCATCTTGTTTCACTCCTTGAAATATTTCAGCCAATTCTCCATCAGTAACATCAAAAGCCGTCTTTGCAGCCGGTGACTCTTCAGTATAGAAAAATTCCGGCAGCTTGTCATCTTCACCGGTTAATCCTGCAGCATCATTGAATGCTTTTTCCAGAACGATGGTTTGTGCCCCGATACCCATTAATTTTTCAATGCTCCATTCACCGCTATATCTAGCAGCCATCATCTCCGCCAAAGCGTTAAATGATTCCGGATTACTTGTAACAGCAGCAAAGGCAAACAAACACATGATATTATCACAAAGGGCCGCAGCGATTTGCACTTCCTCAGATACCTTCACTTGACCTTCTTTTTTAAATGGGTCTACGCCTTCGACTCCCATAGTAAAACCTGCCGTATGATCCGCTCCCATAGGTGATGTTGAATAGGTAACACCCATTCCTTTCACACCCCTGGGGTCATATCCTGGTAAAGCTTGCCCTTTTACTGTGGGTATTCTTTTTGCATTTAATTTTTTACCCACATAATCTGCCCCTTGGCCTAATACGTTACCGAATTCCGTCCCATCAACCATTTCTTGAAGCAGACTTAAAGCACCATTCTCATCGCCCCATTGGAGTTTTCCTACGTCCATGCAGACTCCGATAGCAGCACCTATTTCAATGGTATCTACTCCAAAATCATCACATATTGCATCCATCTTAGCTATAGTATCAAAAGAATAGATACCGCAATTGGGCCCACACAAAGCTATTGTTTCATATTCTAATCCGGATGTTATATATTCCTTATTGCTATTATGATATACATTGGAACATCTTATAGGGCATCCGGGTTGACAGGCAACACCAACTTTTCCACCATTTGCAAGAACATTTGATTTAAAGGTTTCCGCACCTAGTACCGAGACATCGACAATTTTACCGCTGAAATTATTGACAGGTAATATCTTTGCCTCATTGGTCACTTGAGTGAGAAACGGTGTGCCAAAATTTGTAAAAGCATAACCAACAAGACCATGCGTTCTTATAGAAGATATCACTTTCATGGTGGCATCACTAAACTTTCTCTTACTTTTATAATTGATCCTGCTTGGATTTTCAGGGTTTTCAACGACGATAGCTTTTACTTTTTTAGAACCCATCACGGCTCCCAATCCTCCTCGGGCTGCAGCTCTGGCAGGGTGTCCTGTTGCAGCATCCGTAGCCTGTATGGAGGCACATTTATACCCTCTCTCTCCCGCAATTCCTATAGAAAGAACACTTATCTTGCCCTCAAACGTTTCACGGCATTTCTCAACCAATGCATAGTTGTTTAAACCGGCCCACCCGCTGGCAGGTACAAAGTGCATATTGCTGTCTTTATCAACTTTTAGAATAAACCACTCCTCCTCTGTAGGAACATCTTCAATGATAATCATTTTAATATCATGCTTAGCCAACATAAAACCCACATTTCCACCGACATTTGCCTCTTTGATTCCACCGGTTAACGGACTTTTTCCTCCAATGGAAAGTCTATTGACAGTTGGACCTGTCGTTCCTGCCAATAATCCCGTACTGATGATGAGTTTGTTTTCACCCCCTAAAGGATCACATTTTGGATTGACCTCGTCATTCATCACATGAGCGATTAAACCTCGGCCTCCAAAATCGGTATATTTTTCTTTAAGTTCTTCCCGCTTAATAGATTTTGTCTTCATGTCTAATCTAAATACTTTTGGCATATTCCTTTCCTCCTATTTTTAGATACACTTTTACAGAATATATCGCAACTATTGTGCCAAAAAAATAACTCCTTTTTTGGAGGCTCTTTTCATATTATTAATACAAACAAGTATCATTTTAGGATTATTTAATGAAAAAGGCGTCAATTTGAAACAAAATTTATCATCAAAAAAAGACCATTAATAAAAATATTAATCGCCTTTTTATGTTCTCTTTATTTTCTTCTTATGCATCGGCCGGAGGTGTGAATACTCTTTTTGCTAATTCGTTATCAATCATGTAGATGCCATGACCATCTTCTCCGACTCTTTCTAATTTTTTTAACAGATTTGAAAACATAGATTCTTCCTCAACCTGTTCATCCACAAACCATTTTAGAAAACTAATGGTGGCATGCTCTCTTTCACCTACCGCTATATCCATCAAGTTGTATATTCTTTTTGTCACCAGTTGTTCGTGCTCGTAAGCCTTTTTAAAAGCATCCAATACTGAAGTATAAGTATTATCCGGTTGATCTAATGCTGATATTTCTGCTCTGCCATTCATATCTATGATATAGTCGAACAATTTCATGGCATGAAATTTTTCTTCTTCTGCTTGAACTTTGAAAAAGTTCGAAAATCCATCTAAATCTTCTGAAGCGCAATATGCCGCCATAGCTAGGTATAGATTTTCTGAATACATTTCATATTTTATCTGCTCATTTAATACATTTACCAATTTTTCACTTAACATATAAAAACCCTCCTGATTTCATCTTAGTTGATGATTTATATAAATCTTATGTTATATATTCCCTATATTTTATATTTAAAACCATAATATCTAATGTTTTTAACTTTTTTCTTCATAATAAAATATTTCATCAATTTTTGCATCCAAAGCCTCTGCAATTTCATATGCCAGCTTTAATGAAGGGTTATACTTGCCTTTTTCTAAGTGAATAATAGTTTCTCTTCTTACCTCAACTTTGTTAGCTAAATCTTCCTGAGTTAAACCATGCTTAGCTCTATATTGCTTAATACGTGTTTTTAATACTTTCATCTTTATCTCCCTGTAAAATCATAGTATAAATAAGAAGCCACAAACGTAAAATATTGAGCAACAAAAATAACAGGTATCCCATAATATAATAGATCCTTTTGTCTTAGAATAGCAACGAATACAATTGATGTAATACAAATAACCATTGAGACTACAAAAGCATTTCTTGCTGCTTTATTGATATTGTCAATTAACCTTTCATCATCCTTAATCCCAAAGAATGCCAGGGATCCAAAAAAGCCAAAGAATCCATAAAATCCAACATTATCGGTAAAGTACCCTAACAGCCCTAAAAATCCTAAAATCCACAAACACTTAAACCAGTTTCTATTCATATTGCATCACTCCTATGTTATATATTTATCACTTTATGTTATAAATATATAACATAAATCAATTTTTGTCAACCTTAAAATTCAAGATTCAAGATACAGTGGAAAATTGAAAAACGAACTTCCCGTTTGTATAACCAGTTTCCCGTTTTGTATTTAAAAGTAACGTTTTGTAAACGAAATGCACCTTTTGTAACTGAATATCTAGTTTTGTAAACATAATTCCATAGCAGTGTTATGATTTTAGCCTGATTTTTGCTATAATTCATGTGTAAACATGAATCAATCGACATCATAAATAGAGGTCAAGATTCCATCGATTCTTTTGTAATCGGAAAATCCACCCCTGTTTTATGGTATTAAGTTCATTCATAATACTGGTGGCGTTTGTTTGGTTTATGGTTATTTTTTGAGAAGTTTTAGTGTTAAGTTTATGTTCTCAGCTGCAACTGAAACATAACCCAACTTGCCTAAAATCTCTTCTCCGTAATAAAAGCTGAACGCGTCGTAGGGACACTTATCGTTCAGCTTTTTGCGTTTATAAGAATTTACATGATTCATCACTAACAAAATGTTTTCCTGAACTAAATCATCGAATGAAGTTCCTTTTGGAAGTATTCTACGAATTAGTGTATGATTGACTTCAATAGCTCCTTTTTGGTAAGGGGCACTTGGATCACAATAAAACAAACGACTTCTAAGGATATCCCCATTTGGACCATATTCAATAGCTTTAGGATTAGAGAATTCACTGCCGTTATCAGTTAGTACAACAGGGAACAGTTTTTCGTAATTCTTTCTTCCAAGTGTTCTATATAGCTGATCAAAAATATCAATAACTGACCTTGAAGTGTTTGCATCACGTAGGAAAGCCATCATGAAGCTAGTGTCAACAAAGTGTAATGTTAATAGGACCTTACCGCCTTTAGATCCAATAACAGTGTCCATTTGAACGACAGGTGTTTCAGGATACTTATTAATGTAGTCAGTGAAATCCTTGTATGTCCGGTCAATACGGCACTTTCTGTCAATCTTGAACTCAGACTTTTTGTAACGTGGTCTGAACTTGACTTTCCTTGGCAGATCAATATTTCTGACGTCAAATAAACAGGCATCAACATAGTTGTATAAGGTCTTTTCGCTACACATCAATCCATCCACATGATTGACATAGATTTGATGAATGGATTGCCCTTGTCGAATCAGTGGTGAGATAATCGCATTGATTCTTGCTATTTCAGCTTCGCTGGTAATGATGCCACTTCTTGATTCAGAAATGTTTTCTGAGTATTTATTGTGAGCATCAATGGCACTGTAATAGGGCTTTGCCAATGTACACTTAGGTAAAGTCTCACAACCGTTACAAACATAGGGTGGTTTGAATTTACTAACACATACATCTTCTTCAAAGAAAGGACATCCATCATTGCAGATTTTACAGTTCTTACAATACGGCCTTGATGGATATACACATTCATCACATACTTTGGTTCTAGTGCATTTAAGCCTTAGCTTACAAGCATTATAAGGATATACGCCATAACCAGTTTTCTTGATAATGAGGTTACGTTTTATCTCTTTAGCTATTGTGGTTCTATCTTTTTTAATAATTTTAGCGATGGCTCCAAAAGAAAGCCCGGCCTTTAAACCGGCTTCGATTTCTAATCGCTCATCATAGGTTAAATATTTGGACATAATCTGCCTCCTTTGATGTAGCCACCAGCTAATTAACCGTAACAACAAACGACATAAATATCAAATTAGAGAAAATCAGGAAAACCTTTTGT
>JANQMT010000146.1:0-15091 GCA_028279945.1 Clostridia bacterium | reverse complement strand
ATCCGATAGCAATTGAAGAAGGACAACGATTTGCTATTAGAGAAGGTGGAAGAACAGTAGCTTCCGGTGTTGTTGCTGAGATTATTGAATAGTTCATATACCAATGGGAATGATATAATAAAAAGCTAAAGCCGGGTTATCCCGGCTTCTTTCATAATCTGAGAATTTTTTATTGACATAAAATAAAAATTGTGATAGCTTATACAAGTACCCTTAAAATCAAATGATATAGTAGTAATAGTGTGTCATTTTATATATTATTTAGGAGGTGTAAGATATGCGAGTAAAAGTAACTTTAGCTTGCACTGATTGCAAACAGAGAAATTATAACACGACAAAGAACAAGAAAAATGACCCTGACAGAATAGAAATGCAAAAGTACTGTAAATTCTGTAAGAAACATTCGCTCCACAAGGAGACCAAATAATTATTACTAAGGAAGTGGTAATATGAGTAAAATAGCCGGTTCACAAGGCAAATCGGTAAAGTTTTTCAAAAACGTAAAGTCAGAAATGAAAAAGGTAATATGGCCAACAAGATCTGAACTTGTATCCTATACAGGTATAGTGCTTTTTACTTGTGCACTATTTTCATTAGGTATATGGGTATTGGATTCTATATTTAATGGTGCGTTACAAGCAGTATTAAATATTAAATTATAATCGAAAAGGAGGGAAGAGTGGAACTCGATTCTACTCCTTAAAATGTCTGAAAACGCAAAGTGGTATGTTGTACATACATATTCGGGACATGAAAACAAAGTGAAAGCAAATCTGGATAAAATTGTAGAAAACAGAGGTATGCAAGATATTATATTAGATATTGCTGTACCTACGGAAGATCGAATAGAAGTTAAAAACGGTCAACGAAAGATTAAGACCAAGAAAATGTTTCCCGGCTATGTTGTGGTAAAAATGCACATGAATGATGAATCATGGTATGTCGTGCGTAATACACAAGGCGTAACAGGATTTGTAGGCCCTGGTTCAAAACCAGTTCCCCTATCAGATGACGAAGTCAGAAAGATGGGTATTGATACAGTATATGTTGATTTAGATGTAGAACCTGGAGATAATGTAAAAGTTATTTCGGGTCCATTTGAGAGTTTTATGGGAACCATTGAAGAAATCAACACAGAGAAGCAGACTTTAAAAGTTTTAATTTCTATGTTTGGGCGAGAAACCCCTGTAGAGCTTGAATTTGGGCAAGTAGATAAACTATAAGAGAAACCAGACATTAAATAATATATATACCAATGGTTAAGGAGGTGGAAATATGGCTAAAAAAATTGACGGATACATTAAATTGCAAATACCTGCAGGAAATGCTACGCCTGCACCACCGGTAGGTCCGGCTCTAGGACAAAAAAGTGTTAACATTATGGAGTTTTGTAAGCAGTTTAATGCCAAAACAGCTGATCAAGCGGGTATGTTGATACCTGTAGTGATAACAGTTTATACTGATAGGTCCTTTACTTTTGTAACAAAGACACCACCTGCAGCAGTACTGTTGAAAAAGGCAGCTAAATTGGATAAAGCTTCAGGTGAACCTAATATCAATAAAGTTGCTACAATTACTTTGGATCAGGTAAAAGAAATTGCACAAATTAAAATGCCTGACTTAAATGCCGCAAATCTTGACAGTGCAGTGAATATGATAAAAGGTACTGCAAGAAGCATGGGTATTGTCGTTCAAGACTAATGACCCAGTAGTGGGAGGCGGGGCCGTTAATACCACAAAGGAGGTAAAGAAAGATGCCTAAAAGAGGTAAAAATTATCAAGATAGCGCAAAGCTTATGGATAAAACAAATTTATATGAAGTAGAAGAAGCGTTCGAATTAACTTTAAAATCAGCGAAAGCCAAGTTTGATGAAACTGTAGAAGCCCATATTAAGCTTGGAGTCGATTCAAGACATGCGGATCAACAAGTAAGAGGCGCTATTGTTCTACCACACGGAACAGGAAAAAGTAAAAAAGTATTAGTATTTGCTAAAGGCGATAAAGAAAAAGAAGCGACTGAAGCCGGCGCTGACTATGTAGGCGGCGAAGAGCTGGCTAAAAAAATTCAAACCGAAAACTGGTTTGATTTTGATGTAGTGGTTGCAACTCCTGACATGATGGGTGTTGTAGGTAGACTGGGTAGAATATTAGGTCCAAAAGGATTAATGCCTAATCCAAAATCCGGCACCGTTACTTTTGAAATAGAAAGAGCTATCAATGAGATTAAAGCGGGTAAAGTTGAATATCGTTTAGACAAAACCAACATTATTCACGTATCCATAGGTAAAATTTCCTTTGGAAAAGAAAAATTAACTGAAAACTTTACTGCATTGATGGAAGCTATTGTAAAAGCAAAACCGGCTGCTGCTAAGGGTCAATATTTAAGAAGCGTTGCTGTTTCAAGCACCATGGGCCCTGGGATTAAAATTAATCCACTTAAAGTTTTAGCTTAATAATCATTAAATAATTTTGAATAATAACCGTAGACAGCAGGGACTGAATAGTTTAAATAGCCTGCCGAGGTACTATATAAAAAATAGGCCTTTCTCTGTCTACGGTGGAGAAGGCTTTATTTATTGTCTGGTTTATATAACTTACAGAGGAGGTGGAAAAATGTCTGCAAACCAAGAAGCTAAAAAAGCAGTTGTAGAAGAAATAAAAAGCAAACTTGAAAATGCTCAATCTGCTGTGGTTGTAGATTATCGTGGTCTTACAGTTGAGGAAGTCAACAAACTGAGAAGCTTAATGAGAGAAGCAAATGTAGAATATAAGATATATAAAAATACAATGATGAATCTAGCGGTTAAAGATACCGAATTCGAAGGAATAAGTGAAGTATTGGCAGGTCCCAGTGCATTTGCCTTCGGATATGACGATGCGGTTGCACCGGCAAGAGTATTAAATGGTTTCATGAAAGAAACCAAAAAAATGCAATTTAAAGCCGGTGTTATAGAAGGTACTTTCTATGATGAAGAAAAAATAAAAGAAGTTGCAATGCTGCCATCTAAAGAAGAATTAATTGCGAAACTTTTGGGAAGCATGAAAGCGCCTTTATCCAACTTTGCATATATGCTTCAAGCAATTGTTGATAACCCAGATTGTTTAAATAATAATGCTGAAGCAGCAGAAGCTGTTTCTGAAGAACCAAAAGAAGAAGAAAATACAAATAACGAAGAATAACATATGGAGGTGTTTTATAATGACTAAAGATCAAATTATTGAAGCTATAAAAGGTATGACAGTTTTAGAATTAAGTGAACTGGTAAGTGCATGTGAGGAAGAATTTGGAGTATCTGCTGCGGCTCCGGTTGCAGTTGCAGGTGCTGCAGGTGCCGGTGGCGAAGCTGTTGAAGAAAAAACTGAGTTTGATGTTGTGTTAACAGGAGCAGGAGCACAAAAGATTAAAGTAATCAAAGTGGTAAGAGAAATCACAGGCCTTGGACTAAAAGAAGCTAAAGGATTGGTAGATGGCGCACCCGGCAATGTAAAAGAAGGCATTGAAAAAGCCGAAGCCGAAGAGCTTAAAGCTAAACTTGAAGAAGTTGGCGCTACAGTAGAAGTAAAATAGTTCAAAGAATAATGTATAAACGGGTCAATAATCTTGACCCGTTTCAGTTTTATTGTATTAGGGGTTAGAGGTTAGCTGTGTTCCTATACAGGATACCGGCTAGGGGGGTTCTTATCCTCTTCTATGGTCTCTATCTGAGATCTTTAAACCGTTCACTTATTTCCAAAAAGAGAAAGAATACAATTTTAAATATTTATTATTGACACATATCATGGCTTATGATATTATGTTAAATTGCCATACACATATAGAGAATTAAGAAAGTATGAAATAGTAAAAAAATGTTAATAGTAATAAATGATGCAACTTTTTGGAATAACATAAATTTCTGCAAGGAGTGATAAGCATGCCACATCCTATTAAAACAGGTAAAAAGACACGAATGAGCTATTCGAAAATTAACGAAGTAGCGCCTATGCCAAGTCTTATACAAATCCAAAGAGATTCCTATGAGTGGTTCTTAGAAGAAGGACTACGAGAAGTTTTTGAGGATATTTCTCCAATTAGAGATTATGCTGGTAATTTGATTCTCGAATTTATCGACTACTCTATTGATGAAAATCCCAAATACGACGTGGAAGAATGTAAAGAAAGAGACGTTACATACGCGGCACCTTTAAAAGTTAAAGTAAGATTGATCAACAAGGAAACCGGCGAAGTTAAAGAACAAGAAGTTTTCATGGGTGATTTTCCACTCATGACAGAAAAAGGAACTTTTATATATAATGGTGCAGAGAGAGTTATTGTAACCCAATTGGTACGTTCTCCTGGACCATATTATGATATGGAAATTGATAAAACAGGAAGAAAGCTTTTTTCAACAACCATTATTCCAAATAGAGGTGCATGGCTTGAATATGAAACAGATTCAAATGAAATTGTTTCTGTGAGAGTGGATAGAACAAGAAAACAGCCTGCTACTGCATTGCTTAGAGCTTTAGGATTTGGTTCTGATATGGAAATACTACAGCTTTTAGGAGAAGATGAGAGGCTTTTACGTACATTAGAAAAAGATCATACCAATAATATAGATGAAGGTCTATTAGAAATATATAAGAAACTAAGACCTGGTGAACCACCAACAGTGGAAAGTGCAAAATCTTTAATCGATTCACTTTTCTTCGACCCCAAAAGATACGATTTGGCCAAGGTGGGACGTTATAAATACAATAAAAAACTAGGCTTAGCTAAGCGTTTGACTGGATGTAAAATTGCAGAAAATGTTATTGACCCTAATACCGGAGAGGTATTAGCGAATAAAGATGAAAAAATAACCAGAGAAAAAGCCATAGAAATAGAAAATATAGGGATTAAAGCTGTAAACGTATTTGATGAAGAAAATAAATTAATTAAGATTGTTGGGAACAATTTTGTGGATATAAAGCATCATATCGATATTAATATCGATCACCTTCAATTGCCTAGCAGAGTGTATTATCCTGTATTAAAAGAGATTATTGATAATTGTAAAACAGATAAAGAATTAGTAGAATCTTTATCGTCCAACAAAAACAGATTATCACCAAAACATATTATTGTAGATGATATTATAGCCTCAGTAAGCTATATTCTGAATCTTAGCCATGGTGTAGGATTTGTTGATGATATTGATCATTTAGGAAATAGACGACTTAGAACGGTTGGAGAACTTTTACAGAATCAATTTAGAATTGGTCTTTCCAGAATGGAAAGAGTAGTCCGTGAAAGAATGACCATTCAAGATATGGATATTATTACACCACAGGCATTGATTAATATAAGACCTGTAACGGCTGCTATAAAAGAATTCTTTGGAAGCAGTCAGTTATCACAGTTTATGGATCAGACCAATCCATTGGCAGAATTAACACATAAAAGAAGACTTTCTGCATTAGGACCCGGTGGGCTGTCAAGAGAAAGGGCAGGATTTGAAGTACGTGACGTACATCATTCTCATTATGGCAGAATGTGTCCAATAGAGACACCGGAAGGTCCAAACATTGGATTAATTGGATCCCTAACCACTTATGGAAAGATTAACGACTATGGATTCATTGAAACACCTTACAGAAAAGTCAATAAAGAAAAAGGTGTTGTAACAAAAGAAATTCATTATTTGACTGCCGACGAAGAAGATATGTTGATTATTGCGCAGGCAAATGAACCTTTAGATGAAGAAGGTCGTTTTATAAATAAAAGAGTAACCGCTAGATGTTATAGCGGTGATATTGATGTAGTTCCAAATAGTGAAGCAGACTATATGGACGTTTCACCAAAGCAGGTTGTATCAGTAGCGACTGCTATGATTCCATTTTTAGAAAATGATGACGCTAACAGAGCGTTGATGGGATCCAACATGCAAAGACAAGCCGTTCCACTTTTGATTACAGATGCACCAATTGTTGGAACCGGCATGGAACATTTGGCAGCGAAAGACTCGGGTGTTGTTATACTAGCTAGAAATACAGGTGTTGTAGAACGCGTAGATGCTACAGAAATTATCATCAGAAGAGATAGTGACAATGGAAGAGATCGATATAAATTGTTAAAATTTAAACGTTCTAATCAAGGCACATGTATTAATCAGCGTCCTATTGTCAACAAAAACGAGCATGTAGAAGCAGGTGAGCCTATTGCAGACGGTCCATCTACAGATAGAGGTGAAATCGCATTAGGAAAGAACCTGCTTGTAGGATTTATGACTTGGGAAGGCTATAATTTTGAGGATGCCATACTCATTAATGAGAGATTGATAATGGAAGATGCATTGACATCTATCCATATTGAAGAATATGAAGCCGAAGCTAGAGACACTAAGCTTGGGCCTGAAGAAATTACACGTGACATTCCAAATGTTGGTGAAGATGCGCTGAAAGATTTGGATGAAGAAGGTATTATAAGAATTGGAGCAGAGGTAAATTCTTCAGACATACTTGTTGGAAAAGTAACGCCAAAAGGCGAAACCGAATTGACAGCGGAAGAAAGATTATTAAGGGCTATTTTTGGTGAAAAAGCTAGGGAAGTTCGAGATACATCTTTAAGAGTACCTCATGGAGAAACAGGTATTATTGTAGATGTTAAGATATTCTCAAGAGATAATGGAGATGAACTACCACCTGGTGTTAATAAATTAGTAAGATGTTATGTTGCCACTAAGAGGAAGATAAATGTTGGAGATAAAATGGCAGGCCGACATGGCAACAAAGGGGTCATATCCAGAATTCTTCCAGAAGAAGATATGCCGTTTATGGACGACGGGGCACCTCTACAAATCGTATTAAACCCACTGGGTGTACCATCCCGTATGAACATTGGGCAGGTTTTAGAGGCACATCTTGGATTGGCAGCTAAAAAAATGGGCTGGCATATTGCAACACCTGTTTTTGATGGTGCCAGAGAGCAAGATATAACAGAATTATTAAAAGAGTGCGGATACCCTGAGACAGGTAAATTAAAGCTTTATGATGGTAGAACCGGAGAAAGCTTTGATAATCCGGTTACGGTTGGGTACATGTATATGTTGAAGTTGCATCATTTAGTAGATGATAAAATACATGCTAGAAGTACAGGACCTTACTCCTTAGTTACCCAGCAGCCACTTGGCGGAAAAGCGCAATTTGGCGGGCAACGTTTTGGAGAGATGGAAGTTTGGGCGCTTGAAGCTTACGGTGCAGCATACACACTTCAAGAAATACTGACTGTAAAATCTGATGATGTAGTGGGTAGAGTAAAAACCTATGAATCTATTGTAAAAGGTGAAAATATTCCGGAGCCTGGAGTACCTGAATCCTTTAAAGTATTAATAAAAGAAATGCAAAGTCTATCACTGGATGTAAAAGTGTTAACTGAAGAAGACAAAGAAATCGAAATCAAAGAATCAGTAGAAGATGAATTAAATGAGATCGATACTATTTTGGAAGTAGAAGGCTTTTCATTAACTCCAAAACAGGAAAATGAAAATAAAAATGAAGATGAAGATGCAGATGCAGTTGAAGACGATGCCCTAAATGAAAATGATGATAGTGATTTAATAGGAAATGACGATTTTGAAGAAGCGGATGAAGTAGAAGAAATGGATATAATAGAAGACGACTTTGCAGATGAAGATGAATTTTAAAGATTTTAAAATAATTTAGGAAGGGAGCGAGCCCCCTTGTACGAACTCAATAACTTTGAATCATTAAAAATAGGTCTTGCATCACCTGAGAAAATAAGAAGCTGGTCCAAGGGTGAAGTCAAAAAACCTGAAACTATCAATTATAGAACACTTAAACCTGAAAAAGAAGGTTTGTTCTGTGAAAAAATATTTGGGCCTACTAAAGACTGGGAATGCCACTGTGGAAAATACAAAAGAATACGATATAAAGGTATTGTTTGTGACCGATGTGGCGTTGAAGTCACCAAATCAAAAGTAAGAAGAGAAAGAATGGGACATATTGAATTAGCAGCGCCTGTATCTCATATTTGGTATTTTAAAGGGATACCAAGCAGAATGGGGTTAGTTCTGGATATGTCACCAAGATCATTGGAAAAGATTTTATACTTTGCATCATATGTGGTTACAGATGCAAAGGATACACCTTTATCATATAAACAATTATTAAGTGAGCAGGAGTACAGGGAATATAAAGACAAATATAAGAATGGTTTCAAAGCAGGTATGGGAGCTGAAGCCATTAAAGAATTGTTGGCAGATATAGATCTTGAAAAACTTGCTGTAGACTTAAGAAAAAAATTGAAAGATAGTACCGGTCAGAAAAAAGTAAGAACCGTAAGAAGGCTTGAAGTTGTAGAAGCACTAAGGCAATCCGGTAATAATCCGGAATGGATGATATTAGAAGCGATTCCTATTATACCTCCGGATCTTAGACCTATGGTACAGTTGGATGGAGGACGATTTGCTACTTCTGACCTAAATGATTTGTATAGACGTGTTATTAACAGGAATAACCGGTTGAAAAGGTTATTGGATCTTGGCGCACCTGATATCATTGTAAGAAATGAAAAAAGAATGCTCCAAGAGGCTGTCGATGCATTAATAGATAATGGTAGAAGGGGTAGACCTGTAACAGGTCCCGGTAATCGACCATTAAAGTCATTATCAGATATGTTGAAAGGTAAGCAAGGACGATTTAGACAAAACCTGCTTGGAAAGCGTGTTGACTATTCCGGACGTTCTGTAATTGTAGTTGGACCTGAGCTTAAATTCTACCAATGTGGTTTACCTAAGAAAATGGCCCTTGAACTATTCAAGCCGTTCATTATGAAAAGGTTGGTTGAAGATGGACTTTCTCATAATATAAAAAGTGCTAAACGCATGGTTGAAAGAGTACGAACAGAAGTATGGGATGTATTGGAAGAAGTCATCAAAGAGCATCCGGTACTGTTAAACCGTGCACCCACATTGCATAGATTGGGAATTCAAGCCTTTGAACCCATATTGGTTGAAGGGAAAGCCATTAAGCTTCATCCTTTAGTTTGTACGGCATATAATGCCGACTTTGACGGTGACCAAATGGCAGTTCACGTTCCCCTTTCAGTTGAAGCGCAATCAGAAGCAAGATTCTTGATGCTTTCTGTTAATAATATTCTTGCACCGAAAGATGGCGCGCCGATTACAACGCCAACTCAGGATATGGTGCTTGGCAGCTATTACTTGACGGTTGAAGTAGAAGGTGAAAAAGGCGAAGGAAAGATATTTAAAGATTTCGATGAGATGCTGATGGCATATAGAACGGGAGCTGTTGGCCTTCATGCTCGAGTTAAAGTAAGAAAAACTGGTGTAGGTGGAGAAACTCCAAAGCTTGTAGAATCTACTGTTGGAAGATTTATTTTCAATGAAAAAATTCCTCAAGATTTAGGGTTTGTCAATCGAAATAATGATAAGCATTCACTTGAGGTGGATTTCTTATGTGATAAAAAACGATTAGGTTTGATTATCGATAAATGTTTTAGAAAGTTAGGAAATACCGAAACCGCTAAAATGCTTGATCATATTAAATCCATGGGATTTCATTACTCTACTATTGGTGCCATTACCATTAGCATATCGGATATGAAAATCCCTGAAGAAAAAAATATGATCTTATCAGAAGCAAATGAGCAAGTAGATAAGTATGAAAAAGCATATAGAAGAGGTCTTATTTCTAACGAAGAAAGATATGAAAAAGTTATCCAAACATGGCAGCAAGCAACAGAGGAAGTAGCTGACGCATTGATGGGTACTCTTGGAAAATTAAATAACTTATTTATTATGGCACACTCAGGCGCAAGAGGAAGTAAGAGCCAGATTCGCCAGATTGGCGGTATGCGTGGTCTGATGGCTAATGCATCCGGTCATACCATTGAAATACCCATTAAGTCAAACTTCCGTGAAGGATTATCTGTATTAGAGTACTTCATTTCAACCAATGGAGCTAGAAAAGGGTTGGCGGATACAGCGCTTAGAACAGCTGACTCGGGTTATCTCACAAGACGTCTTGTGGATGTTAGCCATAATGTAATAATAAGAGAGATCGACTGTGGTACTTCCAATACAGTAGAAGTCAAAGCTTTTGTAGACGGAAAAGAAGTCATTGAACCACTAAAAGATAGAATTAACGGTAGATTTGCCGGAGAAGATATTGTTAATCCTAAAACAGGAAAAGTCATTATTAAGGCACAAGATATTATTGTAGAAGAAGAAGCAGAAACAATAGAAAAAGCCGGAATAGAAATTGTTAAAATTAGATCAGCTTTGACATGCAAAACGCGCAATGGTGTTTGCTCTAAGTGCTACGGTAAAAACCTAGCAACAGGAGAACTGGTTAACATAGGAGAATCCGTAGGAATTATTGCAGCTCAATCTATTGGAGAGCCGGGGACACAGCTGACCATGAGAACTTTCCATACAGGCGGGGTTGCAGGCAGCGATATCACTCAAGGTTTGCCAAGGGTTGAGGAGCTCTTTGAAGCCAGAAAGCCAAAAGGTTTGGCTGTTATTTCTGAGATTGCCGGTGTTATCACCATTAAAGGAACCAAAAGAAATACTGAGATTATGGTAACTGGGAATAATGGTGAAGAAGGCAAGTATAATATTCCTTATGGATCTAGATTAAAGGTCAAGGACGGCGATTATATTAACGCCGGGGATGAACTTACCCAAGGTTCTATTAATCCTCATGACATTTTAAGAATTAAAGGCATTGAAGGTGTTTATCAATATTTGGTAAAAGAAGTTCAAAGGGTATACAGGCTGCAAGGTGTAGATATCAATGATAAGCACATAGAAGTGATTGTAAGTCAAATGTTATCTAAGATTAAGATCGAAGAAGCCGGCGACACACATTTATTACCCGGCGGTTTGTATAATATGCACGAATTTGAAGAAGCTAATGAACAAGCGACTGGTGGAGGCGGCGAATCCGCAAAAGGAAAAGCGACACTTCTTGGAATAACCAAAGCATCACTGGCCACCAATTCTTTCTTATCAGCGGCTTCATTCCAGGAAACTACCAGAGTGTTAACGGATGCAGCTATCAAAGGTAAGAATGATCGACTAATGGGATTAAAAGAAAATGTCATCATTGGTAAGTTAATTCCTGCCGGTACAGGAATGAAAAGATACAAGCATATTGCTATAGAACATGACGATATGACTGACATGACCATAGATACTGAGGAAATTATTTGACAGCGATAAATGTTGGTGATATACTACTGTAGTGCATTATGGGATGTAGTGGAAAAATAATATACAGTTCAAAAATATTAAGGGAAATTGTTCAATAAGTCATTGATTGTACAATTTTCCCTTATCAATGTATAGGTATTAAAAATATAATACGGCTATCAGTAATTTTGATGATAATAGTGGGTTTCGCAGTCTCGAAGACGAAATCAAAGATTTCTTTCTCGTTGCGTTTGACCTACGACGCAATTAGAAATTGCTGTTAGGTCATAAAGGAGGGTATCCTAATGCTTTCCGAATACAGGATAAAAGGACTGTTAGTAGTTGGTACTAAACAAACGTTAAAATCACTAAAGGAAGATCGAGTAATAGAACTATATATTGCTCAAGATGCAGAAAATTATGTGATAAGAGAAATCAAAGAAATGGCTGAAAAAAAGAACATTCAGATAACGCAGGTTGCTTCTATGAAAAAACTAGGTAAAAACTGCGGCATCTCGGTGGGTGCGGCAGTAGCAGGCATCCTGAAAGAGTGATTTAAGATATAAATTTGAAGGAAATTTTGTGTTAAAATTGAGATCAAATGATAAATCTTGAATTATAATGCATGGTTATAGTAAAACTATAATATATATACAAATCAAAAAGGAGGTGTAAAAACCAATGCCAACCATTAATCAGTTAGTAAGAAAAGGAAGAGAAAAGACAGAATACAAGTCGACTTCACCTGCACTTTTAAGAGGTTTTAACTCTCTAAAAAGAGTTCCTACAGAAATTAACGCTCCTCAAAAAAGAGGTGTATGTACTTCCGTAAAAACGGTTACTCCTAAAAAGCCTAACTCTGCATTGAGAAAGGTTGCCAGAGTTCGTCTTACTAATGGTATTGAAGTAACAGCTTATATTCCTGGAATAGGACACAATTTGCAGGAACATAGTGTTGTGTTAATCAGAGGAGGAAGAGTAAAAGACCTTCCTGGTGTTCGATACCACATTATTAGAGGTACGTTGGATACAGCTGGCGTGGCTAATAGGAATCAAGCTCGTTCTAAGTATGGAGCTAAAAGACCAAAGAAATAATTAAATCGGTAGTGCACCTCAACTGAGGGTTTATATATATATTAGATATATGCACAGCGATAGCATTGCTATCGAGTACCGATGAACAAATTTATGTTTAAGGAGGGAAGAGAAGTGCCAAGAAAAGGAAATACGCCAAAGAGAGAAGTGCTTCCAGATCCTGTACATGGAAGCAAAGTAGTTGCTAAATTAATTAATAATATCATGCTTGATGGAAAAAAAGGAACTGCTCAAAGAATTGTTTACAATGCATTTGAAACCATCAAAGAGACGACGGGAAATGACCCTTTGGAAGTTTTCGATAAAGCAATGAATAATATTATGCCGGTATTAGAAGTAAAGGCTAGACGTGTGGGTGGTGCCAACTATCAAGTGCCAATCGAAGTAAGACCTGAAAGACGTCAAACGCTTGGATTGAGATGGTTAACCAAATATACACGTGCTAGAGGCGAAAAAACAATGCAAGAAAGACTTGCCAAGGAGATCATGGATGCTGCCAATAATACCGGAGCTTCTGTGAAGAAAAAAGAAGACACACATAAAATGGCTGAAGCTAATAAAGCATTTGCACATTATAGGTGGTAATATAAAGTTTAAATTTAGTATTGTAGGAAAGGAGGGATCACTTTGTCTAGACAATTCCCCTTAGAAAAGACCAGAAATATTGGGATTATGGCCCATATTGATGCTGGAAAAACAACGACAACAGAAAGAATTCTATTTTATACCGGAAGAACACATAAATTGGGAGAAGTACATGAAGGGGCAGCTACCATGGACTGGATGGAGCAGGAACAGGAAAGAGGTATTACCATTACTTCTGCTGCAACGACTGCTCAATGGAAAGATACACGAATCAATATTATTGATACGCCAGGCCATGTTGACTTTACCGTAGAAGTAGAAAGATCTCTTCGAGTTTTAGATGGATCTGTAGCAGTTTTTTGTGCAAAAGGCGGGGTGGAACCCCAATCAGAAACGGTTTGGCGCCAAGCTGAAAAATATCAAGTGCCTAGAATGGCATTTGTGAATAAAATGGATATTATGGGCGCAGACTTTTATAATGTAGTTCAAATGATGAAAGATAGGTTAAAAGCCAACGCAATACCTATTCAGCTCCCTATAGGAAAAGAAGATCACTTTGAAGGTATTGTTGACCTTGTAGAAATGAATGCAAGGATTTACAAAGACGATTTAGGTAAGGTAATTGATATTGTAGATATTCCAGAGGATATTATGAATGATGCAGAAGAATGGAGAATGAATCTACTTGAATCGGTTGCTGAAGCTGACGAAGAATTGATGATGAAATACCTTGAAGGTGAAGAAATACCAACGGATGAACTAAAAGCAGCTATTAGAAAAATGACAATAGATAATGAAATTGTCCCTGTATGCTGCGGATCAGCATATAAGAACAAAGGTGTGCAGATTTTACTGGATGCTATTGTTGAATATATGCCTTCACCATTAGATATTCCGGCTATTAAAGGAACGACTCAAGATGGTGAAGAAACCATTGAAAGAAAAGCGGATGAAAATATATCTTTCTCTGCTTTAGCTTTTAAAATTATGACGGATCCTTATGTAGGTAAGTTAGCATTTTTTAGGGTTTACTCAGGCAAGTTAAACTCTGGATCATATGTGTATAATTCAACAAAAGGTAAAAAAGAAAGAATAGGCCGCATTCTACAAATGCATGCTAACAGCAGAGAAGAGATTGATACGGTGTATGCAGGAGATATTGCAGCCGCAGTAGGATTAAAAGACACCACTACCGGTGACACATTGTGTGATGATAAAGATCCGGTTATCTTAGAGTCAATGGTATTCCCAGATCCGGTTATTGAAATTGCTATTGAACCTAAAACAAAGGCCGGTCAAGAAAAAATGGGTGTTGCTTTGGCTAAATTAGCTGAAGAAGATCCTACATTTAAAACTTTTACCAATGAAGAAACAGGCCAGACTATTATTGCCGGTATGGGAGAACTCCACTTAGAAATTATTGTTGACAGATTGTTGAGAGAATTTAAAGTTGAAGCCAACGTAGGTAAACCACAAGTTGCTTACAAAGAGACTATATCTGCTCCAGCTGATGTTGACCATAAGTATGCTAAGCAAAGCGGTGGCCGTGGACAATACGGACACGTTAAGATTAAAGTTTCTCCACTAGAGCCAGGAGAAGGATACCAATTTGTTAATTCAATCGTTGGAGGAGCTATTCCAAAAGAATATATCCCTAAAGTGGATGATGGTATTAAAGAAGCTATGCAAAATGGTGCATTAGCAGGGTACCCTGTAGTAGATGTTAAGGTAGAGTTGTATGATGGTTCATACCATGAAGTCGATTCATCTGAAATGGCATTTAAGATCGCAGGTTCTATGGCGTTTAGAGAAGCCATGAGAAAAGCAACTCCGGTACTGTTAGAGCCTTATTTCAAGATAGAAGTAGTAGTACCGGAAGAATATATGGGTGATGTTATTGGTGACATCAATTCAAGAAGAGGTAAGATTGAAGGTATGGAAGCTCGTTCAGGAGCTCAAGTTGTAAGAGGCTATGTACCGCTATCTGAGATGTTTGGATATGCAACCGACTTACGATCTAAGACACAGGGTAGAGCAAATTATGTTATGCAGTTTGATCATTTTGAAAAAATGCCGGATAGCTTATGTGAAAAAATTATAAAGAGTTAATAACTTAAGGAGGATAAGGAAATGGCAAAAGCAAAATTTGAAAGAAACAAACCCCACGTAAATATTGGAACAATAGGACACGTAGACCACGGAAAGACAACATT
>JANQMT010000144.1:0-34695 GCA_028279945.1 Clostridia bacterium | reverse complement strand
AATTGCCCGATGGATATGACACGATATTAGGAGAGGGCGGCGGAAAACTGTCCGCTGGAGAAAAGCAAAGGATATCTATTGCTCGTGCAATGCTAAAAGATGCTCCCATAATTATATTGGATGAAGCTACAGCGTCTATTGACCCTGAAAATGAAAGCCATATACAGGAAGCAATTTTGCATCTTACAAAAGGGAAAACCGTAATAATTATTGCCCATAGAATTGCAACCATAGAAAATGCTCATCAAATTATCGTTATGGATGAGGGTAAAATAGCAGAGTCAGGCGCCCATGCATTATTAAAAGATAATGATGGCATATATAGCAGGTTCCTAGAAATTAGAAGAATTGCTGAAGATTTTAGTATATAGATTATAGCATGACAAAAATGATGATTAAACTTCAAACAAAGATTTAATATCATCTTCTGAAAGCTTTGTAATAAAGGTTTCGCCGGGCTTTATGAGAGATTCTACGAGGTGCTTTTTCTTTTGCTGCATTTGGTATACTTTCTCCTCAATTGTACCTTGGGTGATAAGTTTGAATACTTGCACCACTTTTTCCTGGCCAATTCGATGTGCCCTGTCAGTCGCCTGATCTTCGACAGCAGGGTTCCACCAAGGATCAAAATGAATGACCATATCGGCACCGGTGAGATTAAGCCCCGTACCACCAGATTTCAATGAAATTAGAAAAATACTGCCAATACCTGCATTGAATTTCTTTACGAGTTCTCCTCGTTTTTCAGTAGGTGTTTCCCCATCTAGATACAAATAATTTATTTCCTTGCCGGTTAACCATTTTTCTATGATTTTCAGCATGCTGGTAAATTGAGAGAATAGCAATATTCGATGTCCTCCTTCCAGCGCATCCTCTACAACTTCTTCCAAAAGCTGCATTTTGCCGCTGGCCCCATCATAATCATCGATGAATAAAGAGGGATGACAGCATATCTGTCTGAGCCGTGTCAAAGTAGATAGTATTTTTATATGACTTTTCCCAAATCCTTTATCTGCGATTTCCTTGACAATCTCGGTCTTAGCCTGTTGTAAAAAAGCCAAGTATATTTTCTTTTGATTGTCAGTCAGTTCGGCTACCAATCGTGTCTCAATCTTATCAGGCAATTCCTTTAATACATCTTTTTTTAGCCTTCGCAATATGAAAGGAGTTATCTGGCTGCTTAGATGGTCAAGTGCTTGATCATCTTCGGATTTAACAATGGGTTTTTCATATTTTTGAGAAAACTTGCTATATGTTAGCAGATAACCCGGCATGATAAAATCAAATATCGACCAAAGCTCTGTCAGCGAATTCTCAATGGGGGTACCTGTAAGTGCAAAATACCCTTTTGCTTTAATCTGCTTCACGGACTTTGCATTTATAGACGCTGGATTTTTAATATGCTGTGCTTCGTCTATAAAGCAGTATTCAAATTTTAGCTCTTTGTATAACTCAATATCTCGACGGATCAGAGGGTAGGATGTAACGACTATATCTGTATCCTTTATCTCTTGAACCTGTTGCTGACGTTGTTTTGGGAGTCCAGATACCAGTAAAACCTTGAGTTCAGGCGCAAATTTGTAGACTTCTTCTTTCCAATTATATAAAAGTGAGGTGGGTGCAATAACCAAAAATGGATGTGCCTTTTTGGTTTTATAGGACAACATGAAAGCAATAGCTTGCAAAGTTTTTCCTAAGCCCATATCATCGGCTAAAATGCCTCCCATGTCATAGGCAGCAAGCGTTTTAAGCCATTTAAATCCGATTTTCTGATACTCTCGCATGATAGAGTTGAGAGTAGCCGGTATTTCAAATTCCATGTCCTGGGGCTCTTTGATGTTTTGTACCAGTTGTTTGAAGGCTTGGTTCTTGTCTATATGACCTAGGTTGAGCTGCGTAAGCTGAGAATCTAAGTAAACCGATCTGAACTTTGGCAGAGAGAGGACTTTATTATTTAAATCATCTCCGGTGATGTCCATACTCTCTAAAAGCTTTACCATTGATTCAAGGCGCCCATCATCTAAGGGCATAAAAGAACCGTCTTTTAACCGATAGTACTTTTTTTTCAGCTGTAGGGAAGCAAAAATATTACTGAGCTCATCCCCGTCAATATCTTCATGCTGAAAGGAAAACTCAAGCAGATCAGATTGATTGTTGATACGAAGTCCACTCTTAAACCCTCTTGAATCCTTTATATTTATTGTCTTGAAGTCATCAGAGTAATATATCTCAGCGAAGTCTTGTAACAGAGGCAAGTTGTAGTATATAAACTCAAATATTTTATCTTCTTCATCTAGATATACGGCACCATTTCTAACCCTGAAATCCGATTTTTCAAAACTGTCCAATACGTTTCTTTCACCCTCAATATCTCTTACCACAATTCTGTCACCTTGCTCATTGTCAAGTACTGATGTAAATGGATTGAATGTATGCGCACCGTAATGGAACTCAATATTAGCTGTAATGCCTATACTGGATTTATCAAGATATACTTTAGCAAGCAAATTTGTTTGATATAGACTTTTTTCCAAGGCTGCATCTAACTTAACTGAGCATATTTTTTTAAGGTAAGGAAGCACGGAAGAGATGAATCGACTTCTCTCGTCCCCTGTAAAAATGATACCACCTTTTTGTTGATTGAATTCATTATAGATAGGTGAATAATATTTCAATTGTTTTTCAGATATTTTATATATTGTATCTCCATAGAGAAAATAGCTGCCATCTGTGGTAATTGGTGCATGCATAACAGACTGACCCATGACAAGCTTTAGATTACGATTACCAGAGGACTGACTCAGACTAAAGGACAAAGGCATATCTCGATCTACAATAAGCGCATTGGCTATCTCTTTATCAAATATCTTCAAAAAAAAGGGCTTTCTCTCTAGCAATACCAGTATTCGCTTAAGTGTTGCTTGGGATATGTGGAGGTCTTTTCCTTTAAAGGCACTGCTTATTTTAGAATAGCGCCTATACCCTACACTTTGGAATTTTTCGTTTTCGTAAAGTTCCTCTAGAATATTGATGAGTATTTTATCTACTCCAGCCAGCTCATGCTTGAGCGGGTCATATTCAAAATTTTTACCAAACTCTAGAGGTGTTTTAGACTGATGCTTTAATATGAATTCTTCTATATCTCGAACAACATACATTCTATCTTTGCCAATTTTCATCTGGATGGAAGGGATTACTCTTCCGCCGTATGTTTCTAGAATAAGAATTAGCTCAAGTTTTACTACTTCCAAGTCTGTATTCTCGTTGATATACTCATAATATGAAAGTAGTTGGTGATTGGATGGACTTGGTTTTATGCTTACGGTTTGATTTATATTCTTCTTTTTCACAGTACAAAGTGTTGCAATAATGTGTTTGCAGGCACCGGCATAAGAGGAAAAAGCCGGGCAATCACATGAAAAATTTTCTATTCCATGAGAGGCATCAAAATCAATAACAACCTCATAGTCATCACTATTGCCTTCTACTGTTGCGTGCAGCTGGTTGCTCTTTTCAAAAAACTCAATAGAAGATACGCGTTTTTGCTTATAATATGACAAGCCTTTTTGAAAAGTGCTCTGATTTGTTGTTAGACTGCGTATTTTTTTCTCATCTAGCTGAAAATTCAAACTTACCCCTCGTTCCTGTGGTGTTCTACTTATCTATCATAACAAATTTGATATGTTTAATCCACGTTTGAGACTATTATTAACACATTTTATCTGGATAGTACTTTACGAGAAATAGATGATTGCATTGCTTATTATAATTTTACTACTTTTAATGCCGTATGTTATATTGTATGATTACCTTAACAAGAAGTCACGACTGTCAATATCTTAAATAAATAGATAGGAGAAAGTTATGAAGGCGATTACATTTACAAAATACGGATCACCGGATGTTCTTCAGCTCAAAGAAATAGATAAACCTACTCCCCAAAATAATGAAGTGTTGATAAGAATATACGCTACAACAGTAACATCAGGGGATGTGAAGTTGCGAAGCTTTAAAGTGCCATTCATGTACTGGTTTCCCATGGGAATAATGTTCGGTTTCAGAAAACCAAATAAGCCGGCAGTAGGGGTTGAACTAGCTGGGGAAATTGAATCAGTAGGAAAAGATGTAAAATTATTTAGAAAAGGTGATCAAGTTTACGGAGACGCGGGGATGAATGTAAGTACTTATGCCGAGTACATATGTTTGCCCGAAGAAGGGGTGGTGGTAATAAAACCAGCCAATATGACCTATGAGGAAGCCGCTGCTGTTCCTGTTGGGGCATCAACCGCATTGTTTTTCCTTAGAAAAGCAAATATTCAGAGCGGGCAAAAAGTGCTTATTTATGGAGCTTCCGGGAGTGTAGGGACTTTCGCAGTACAGCTTGCTAAGTACTTTGGGGCTGAAGTTACCGGTGTATGCAGCACCACAAATTTAGAATTGGTGAAATCTTTGGGAGCTGATAAGGTAATTGATTACACCAAAGAAGATTTTACCGGCGGTGAAACTTATGATGTTATTTTTGACACAGTAGGCAAGAGTCCTTTTTCAGCTAGTGTAAAGTCACTAAAGCAAAATGGGGTTTATCTTTTAGGTGCCGTCTGGAAGATGTCACTGTATGTTCGAGGTCCATGGGTTTCAATGATAAGCAGCAAGAAAGTAATAACAGGAGTCGCAAACGAGAGTTCTGACGATTTAATTTTTCTCAAACAACTCATCGAGGCTGAAAAAATAAAATCGGTCATAGATAGATGCTATTCGTTGGAACAAATCGCTGAGGCTCATAGCTATGTTGAAAAAGGGCACAAAAAGGGTAATGTAATAATAACCTTGGAACAAAATAACAAAACCTAATAAAGTAATTTGTACAGGGCAATTTAAATTAGAAAACTTTATTAAGAGGAGGAGCATCATGTTTAGAGAAATGAGAAGAAAAGAGAAGCAACTGTTGATGGAGGAAACCATGGAAGTCTTAAATAAAGGAGAATACGGGGTGTTATCCACAGTAGGAGCGGACAACTATCCTTATGGGGTGCCTGTAAATTATGTATACCATAATGAAAGCATTTATTTTCATTGTGCCACTGTAGGACATAAGATTGATAACATTGAGAATAACTCTAATGTGTCGTTTTGTGTAGTTTGTGATACTGAGGTGCTTCCGGCCCAATTCAATACCAAATTTAGAAGTGTTATTTTGTTTGGCAAAGCCAAAGAAGTTGTTGATAAAGAAAAAGAAGAAGCTCTTTTGACACTTCTTCATAAATTTTCAAGCAAGCATATTGAGGCCGGAAAAAAATATATGGAGAAGGCATGGGACCAAACAAAAGTAATAAAAATTGAAATCGAACATATTGATGGTAAAGGTAAAAAATAAAACGGAGGGACGGTTAATATATAAAAAAGGCTATGTGGTTATAGTATAAATTCTCATAACGACATAGCCCTATTATTATTTTATTGACACGGATTAGAATTAAATTTATACCCAACACCTCTTACCGTTAAGATATATTTTGGTTTTGAAGGATCAGGTTCTATCTTTTTTCTGATATTCCTTATATATACGATTATAGTTCTAAAGTCGCCTTCCAGAGAATGTTCTTTCCAAACGGTCTCATATATTTGATCCGCACTATAAACTCTTTTAGGGTTTTTCATCAAAAGCAATAATATTTCAAATTCTTTTGCCGTCAAAATCACTTGCTTTTCTCCACACGTTACTTCGTAGGAGTTAGGATTGATGCTGATACCGGGGTATGATATGATCCCAGAATTAGATTTTTTTTGTTCAAACATTCTGCTTCGTCTAAGATGTGCTTTTACTCTTGCCACTATCTCAAGACCTGAAAATGGCTTAGTGATGTAATCATCGCCTCCCGCGCCCAATGCAATAACTTTATCGATGTCATTACTCTTACAACTGGCAAATATAATAGGGCAGTCAGATATTTTCCTTAAATTCAAACACAAATCCGTGCCCTCTGTATCCGGAAGCATAATATCTAAAATAATTAAAGAAATTTCTTCAGCTTTCAAAACTTGAAGTGCTTCAACTCCCGTGGCAGCTGAAAACACAAGAAATCCCTCCTCTTTTAAATAAACGGAGATAAAGTCAATGATTTCTTTCTCATCGTCAACAATTAATATTTTTTCGTAACCCATAAAATCACCCTACTCATTTAGTATTGGATATTGAATGATAAATGTGGTCCCAACATTTAATTCGCTTTCAACATGTATGGTTGCATTGTGTTTTAAGAGTATTTCCTTTGTAATAGCAAGTCCCAATCCACTGCCTTGTATATTTGCAGCTGGCCCTTTGTAGAACATATCGAAGATATATGGCAGCACGTCTTTAGGAATACCTTGCCCGCTGTCTGTTATTTTAATACTAATGAAATCACTACTTAAAGGTGCACATGAAACTGAGATAGCACCTCCTTGTATGGTGTTTTTTATAGCATTATTAATAATATTATATAGAACTTGTTCTATTCTTTCTATATCAATTAAAAAATCTAATTCAGATTGATATAAGCCAGGATCAATTTTAAGTCTGAATTCTAGATTTTCATTAACCACATCTTGAGATATTTTTTCAAAAACCTCAGGGAAAAATTCTCTGAATTTTACAATAGAAAAATTAAAAGAAAACTGATTGCTTTCAAGTTGAGAAAGCTCAAAAAGGTCATTAACCAATCTTTCCAGAAGACGAGTTTTATTATAAGCATTGGAAAGATATTTATCACTATTTTCACCAGGAGGTATTTTTTTATCTCGAATTGCTTCTATATTACCTCTGATAGCTGTTAACGGTGTTTTTAACTCATGGGAAATAGAATACAATAACTTTTGCCGTTCTTTTTCATTTACCTTGATTTGATCACTGTATTTTTTAGTAGATGTAATATCTCGTAAAAAACCTTCAATTCCGAAAAGTTGATCATTGGAATCATAAATATAAGTCGCATATTCTTCAAACCAAAAATATTGCCCATCTTTACTTTTATATCGGATTGAAATACCGGAATTAGGGTCTAGGTTAGGACTGGAAGATAAGTCTGATAACGATTTATCTTCAGGGTGTACAATTTTATAGAGAAAATTTGGGTCATCATAAAAATCTTCTTGAGAATATCCTAAAATATTAGTAACGTTAGGACTGATATAGTCATACCCCGGAGCAGGGTTATTGGTATAAAGATATATGATATTAGGAGAATTCTCCGTTAATAATCTAAATATTTT
The DNA here is from genome assembly GCA_028279945.1 of Clostridia bacterium. GTDB lineage: Bacteria > Bacillota > Clostridia > Peptostreptococcales > JAAYPU01 > JAKSCF01. The sequence goes on along the minus strand of JANQMT010000144.1, from coordinate 27,447 downwards.
TTCGTTTTTTATGAGCGTATGCTGATTCTTTTGTAAGCAAAGAAGAAGCATGCTGATACTGAGAATGATGAATAAGATTAACTCTGTCAGATATTGTGAATATACAAAATTTGGATTGAGATAGATATAATAAGATTTATGAATCCCCCATGCAATAATCATAATGCCTGTAATCAATTTTTCTTTGCCTTCTATAGGCCAGTTATGAAGAAAAATAATTCCCGTATACACTGTAATGGTACTAGATAAAATAGCTATTGGCATTACAGTGATATGATAAGAAAAATCTAAGGAACCGGAAATAAGCAGCCAAATTAAAGCACAAGGTAAAGAAGCCAGCCAAACCCAATGAAAGCCCTTGTTAATAAAAGAATAAACACCTTTAAACAAAAGAATTGCGCTGACTAAAAAAGTAATTTGCTGTAAGATGATGACTTGCATAGAGGGCGTTTGCTGAATGAGTACTGCTTCAATTGTAACCCCAATACCATACAACAACCAACTCAATCCCCAGAAGCCTATATACTTCTCTCGAGTTCGAATAAAAAGATATAAGAAAATGATTGAGAAAATTAAAATGATTAAATTAAAAACATTAATATAATTTAAAATCGAAAACATATGAGTGCTCCTAACATTGGTTCTCTATATTTATTATAGTATAAGAAAAATACAAATACAGTAAACATATTGCCGCAAATTGTTATAGAAAAAGAGTCGATTTATACAAATTTAAATCAACTCTTTTCCATTTAAGTTATATGGTCTATGGTGTATGCATCTGATTTAAGCTCATCTAAAATCTTTAATAATTTACACAATATACCCTGCTATTAAAAATAGTACCGCTGATATAATTCCAGCTAAAATACCAAATGGTGCTTGTGTCAATGCGTGATCGAAGTTGTTACAACCGGAGGCAGCAGATGATAATATGGTAGCGTCTGAGTAGAAGCAAACGTGACTTCCTAAAACACCTGCAGATAATACGGCTGCTACAGATAATGGCATATCAGCACCAATATTGGTTGCTAATGGAATAACGATAGGTAATGCGATGATGTACATACCCCAATTGGTACCTGTAATGAATTCAGTGACAGCCAAAACGCCGAAGACAATGACAGGCATTAATTCAGGTGTCATAACTTTTGTAGCACTGGTAATGACATAATACGTAAAACCAATTTGCTCATTAGCATCACCAAATACGAATGCAAGAACCATTAACATAAGAGGTAATATCATGTTTCTGATACCGACCAATATAAGGTCTGCAAATTCTTCTGCCGATAAAATATTTTGAGCAAGATAGAAAATAAACATAAATACCAGTGTAAATAATACACCCATCTGCATATCCACATCAAAATAAATCGTTGATCCTATTAAAACAAGAATAGGTAAGAAAAAGTTCATTAGTTTAGGATTTTCAGGCATTTCAGTTGAGTCTTCGCCCGCTTTTATATCGATTTTTTCAGAACCGGCAGGTGCAAGAGGTCCACCGTTTCTAACACGTTCTTCTGCTTTTTTCATTGGCCCGAAAATAGGGACAATACCTAATACTACAAGTGGAACTAGAATTGCAGCAATCCATCCATAAAAATTAAAAGGTATAGTTTTAATAAAGTAAGTTAAACCTTCACCTTCAGGGGCCCAGCCATTAACTTCAAGAAGCTTTCCGCAAAATGCTGCCCAAGTAGATATTGGAATTAAAACGCACAAAGGAGCAGCTGTTGAGTCTACTACATATGCTAGAAACTCTCTTGAAACCTTGTGTCGATCGGTAATAGGCGCCATGCAAGAACCTACTGTCAATGAATTCAAATAATCATCGATAAAAATAAATACGCCTAAAGCCCAAGTCCAAATTAAAGTAGACTTTCTAGTCTTAGCTCTTTTAGCAACCCATTCACCAAATGCAAATGCGCCACCGGCTCTTTCTATTAAGGCAATGATGCCGCCCATAAGTCCACATACAATAATTAACCATACGGTATCTTCGTTCATCAGCTGTGTTGTTAGAGAAGTACTAAACGTTCCTAAAATATCAGACCGTGAGATCATTGAAAAGCCAATAACGGATGCTAAAGTAAGTGCTTCTAATATCCTTTTAGTGATAAATATATATATGACCAAAAATATTGCAGGAATACAGGATGCAAAACCATAGCTGCCATCTACAGGCTCAGGTAAAAATGATGTTAATACCATACTTACAGCTACAATAATGAGTACTGAAAATAAAGATCGCCTTGCATTGAAATTTTGAACTTCTGCTTGAAGTTTTTCTACCATAACATTCTTCCTTTCTAATTTTTAAAAGTTATAAATTTCAAACCTCCCTTCAATGTATTTTTTATAATTAAAGTCTCATATATTGGCAGTTGTTTCTACGCTGCACGCTGCCCGGACTACCTTGTAATAGGTCAGTCTGCTTTATATGAGCCAATAATATTTTTGTTTTCAATATTAATTTTAGCTGTTTTATCCATCCAGCAATTTATTTCGGTAATTAATTTTTTGTATTCATCTCGATTAAATTCAATTATTTTTTCATCTATGCTATTGTTTTCGATAGCTATGAAAACTCTTTCCAGAATGATTTCTAATCGATTTAAAACCGATTGAATCTTGGTTATGGCTATTTCTTCATTTCCAAAATTATTTCTCAATGAAAAGATAGTGTTTTGAACCTCATTCCTAAAAATATCCAATTCAGATTCAATTTTATTGAAATCGTTATTTTTTTTATAATGCGTATCTTCACTTTCTCTTAAATCCAAATACGATAATCGGTTAGATTTGTTTTGCAATATGGTCAGAGGTCTGGCAATATAACTGCCGAGAAAATACGCTATAAACGCTGACATAATAATTCCCAATAAAATCATGCCGTCTACGATTGTTCTTACGCGATTGAGGTCTTTAAAGATCTCCTGAGTTTTTACTTCTATGACCACAACGTATCCATTGGTCATTTCTCCCCAGCTTAATACCCTTTGATCACTGCCTTCACCTAAAAAAACCAGCTTTTCATTATTCTGTTCTACGGCTTTGATTAATTCTGTGTATTCTTCGTTTATGCTGATTAAGGGTACAGCATATAGTCCTGTTTCAATGATTGGGCTGGCAATAATGTTATAATCACCGCTTAACAAAAAAGCATGTCCCGTTTCAAATACTGTGAATTTTTCAATGATTGACTTTACACTTTCAAATTCGATGCTTGCGCCTGCAACGCCTAAAAGTGTATCATCCATGATTAAAGGAACCCCATAAGAAATGATTTTATCACGAGTATACATATCTGTGTAAGGCTCGGTCCATAGGCCTTTACCTTCGTTGATCACATCGTAATACCAGATCATATTTTCATTTTCAGGGTAAAAATCCTTTTTCTGTTCATTCAATTGTTTATGAGTTTTCCCTGAAACATTTAAATACCATGCACCATATATTCTTTCATTTGGCTTCATATCCGGAAAAAGATCCGGGTTAAGATCTAAATAAATTTCTCGAAGATTAATGTGACCTTTACCGGCCAGTTCTTTAGTGATTGGCACCAATATGTCTTTTTCATATTCTTTGATGTATTGTTCTTTTTCTTTTTTAAATCTTTCAAAATCAAAAGTGGCCATAAAGGTTGATTGATAGGCTTCAACAGTTGCTTCAATAGACTCGGTTGACTCACTAAAAACACTTCCGTATTTTTCAGCGGTTAACTTTAAATTCGTATAAGTATTTTCTTCTATTGCTTTACCGCTTTGATTCAATACGATGATTCCGATTAAAGCTGCAAGAACGGAAGTGCATATCATGACGGTCAGCATAATTTTACTGCTAATTTTCCAAATTATTTTCATATTTATTTATCCTCTCACAAAAGCATATAATATAAACATTTATACAAAATAACGAGAATATTAAGATTAGATAAAATTTTCTGTCAATATTTTGAGGTATTTTTATAACTCTAAAGAAGAATTGATAAAAGTAGATCAATTTGCTAATATTTTATCATATACTATTTTTCCAAGGAGGAATGAAAAAAATGCTGTTAAGTGATAATAATTCCGGAGTGCACCCTAGTATTTTAGAGTCAATATGTCAATGTAATATTGGAAATGAGCATCCTTATGGTGATGACCCATATACTCAGATGGCAATAGAAAAAATAAAAGATGCTTTTGGGAAAGATGTGGATGTATATTTTGTGGCTACGGGAACGGCTGCAAATGTCATTGGACTAAGTGGTCTTATGATGCCTTTTCAAGGTGTGATCTGTGCAGACACCGCACATATAAATGTTGATGAATGTGGCGCATTTGAAAGGTTTAGTGGGTCAAAGATACTTTATGTTCCTAATCGAAATGGGAAATTACATATTGAGGATGCCAAAAAATTTCTTCACTCACTTGGTGATGAGCATCATGCACAACCAAGAGTTATTTCAATAACCCAAGTTACGGAAATGGGTACCATATACTCAATAGAGGAAATTAAGGCTTTAGCAGACTTTGCTCATGAAAACGGCATGTTACTGCATGTAGATGGCGCTAGAATCTCTAATGCAGCGGTTGCGTTAGGTGTTGGTTTTAAAGAAATGATCACAGATACAGGTGTAGACTTGCTTTCTTTTGGTGGTACAAAAAATGGAATGATGCTAGGGGAAGCAATCGTATGTTTAAATCCTCAGCTCAGCAGAAACTTTAAGTTTGTCAGAAAGCAGGGAATGCAATTATTTTCTAAGATGCGATTTATTTCGGCTCAATTTGTTCCATATTTAGAAAATGATTTATGGAAAGTAAATGCTGCTCATGCAAACGATATGGCAAATTATCTTAAAGATCAATTTAGCATGATACCGGAAGTTAAATTGGCTTATGAGGTTGATGCCAATATGATCTTTGCATATATACCTAAAGAATGGAATATACCTTTACTGGAAAGATGTTCTTTTTATGTTATAGACGAAGCAACCAATTTAATAAGGCTGGTGACATCTTATAATACGGAAAAAAGTGATTTAGAAGCGTTTATTGATTGCATGAAAAAATTATAGTAAATTCAGATTTTTGTAGTTTATTGTGACTAATCTGAATTTTAAATTGACAGATATTATGAATTAAAGTATGATTAATTCATAGTAAATCAATAGGAATTATAATATTATAATAATATAGAATTTTTTTCAAATAATAATGATTTAAGAATAGGAGGAAATGGTATGCAAATAGCAAAAAGTTTAACCGACCTTATCGGTAATACACCTTTATTAGAACTTTCAAACTTTAACAAACGAAACAAACTGGAAGCCAAAATTATTGCAAAACTAGAATACTTTAATCCCACATCCAGTGTAAAAGACAGAATTGGTTATGCTATGATTCAAGATGCTGAAGAAAAAGGACTAATAAATGAGGATACGGTTATTATTGAACCCACAAGCGGAAACACGGGAATCGCCTTAGCGTTTGTATCAGCTGCCAGAAGATATCAGTTGATACTTACCATGCCGGATACTATGAGTATCGAGCGTAGGAATCTTTTAAAAGCCCTTGGGGCAAAATTGGTATTAACACCCGGAGCGCAAGGAATGCCGGGTGCCATAAAAAAGGCTGAAGAGTTAGTAAAAGAGATAAAAAATTCATATATGCCCCAGCAGTTTAAAAATCCGGCCAATCCCGCAATCCATAAAGTGACTACTGCCCAAGAAATTTGGAGGGATACAGAAGGCAAAATAGATATCTTTATTGCAGGAGTAGGAACAGGTGGAACCATAACCGGAGTAGGGGAAATACTAAAGCAAAAGAATCCGGAAATTAAAGTAATAGCTGTAGAGCCCTTTGATTCCCCTGTTTTATCGGGTGGAAGTCCTGGACCTCATAAAATTCAAGGTATCGGAGCTGGATTTATTCCGGACGTTATCAATATAGATATCATGGATGAAGTCTATAAAGTGAAAAATACTGAAGCTATAGAAACGTCAAAGAGCCTGGCTGAAACAGAAGGCCTAATAGTGGGTATATCTTCCGGTGCTGCTGCATTTGCTGCACTTCAGATTGCAAAGAGACCTGAAAACAAAGACAAAAACATTGTTGCCCTTCTTCCTGATACAGGAGAAAGATATCTGTCCACTATGCTTTTTTAAGAATCATAATAAAATACTACCATTCCAAACGTTGTAATTTTATATAGGAGAATCATACCTGCAGGTAGAATGAAGCATATTTTGAATGGAATCCTCATAATTATAAGAACTCATTCTTATGGAAAAATATACATCTTTACATAAGAATGAGTATTTATTTATAAAATCATAATATTAATAGAAGAATTTATAAAATAGAGGAAGATGTATTAATGAAATTGTAGCTTATCATATAGCTAAAATCGAAAATATGAGATATAATTTTAATGATCTTTTCTTTGAACAAAATAAAATATTTAAAAATTGTTAAGTGGGTGGTCAAGATGAAAATATCTACAAAGGGAAGATATGCACTTGAAGCCATTCTTGATCTTGCTGTTAATAGTCCAAATGAGTATGAAAGCGTTAGAAATGTTGCTGAAAGAAGAAATATTTCAGAAAACTATTTGGAACAAATATTTTCAGGATTAAGGAAAAAAGGTATTGTGGAAAGCATTAGAGGAAAACAAGGTGGATATCGACTTGCCAGACATGCCGAAGATATTACGGCAGGGGAAGTAATTCGTGCCCTTGAAGGCTCATTAGCACCTGTTGCCTGCGTTTCAGGAGGAGAATGCAAGCAAAAGTGTGATCGATATGACCTTTGTGTTACAAATATCTTATGGCAAAAGATGATGAATGAAATTAATACTGCTGTTGACTCTGTTACCATTAAAGATTTAGTGGAATATTGTACAAAACTGGAAACCCAAAATGATATTGAATATTATATCTAATTATTAACAGAGCTAATGATTGAAAATATACCATGAAATTTAGGATGGGAGATGTTGATAAAATGAAATTGTCTACAAAAGGAAGATATGGATTAAGAGCTTTGATAGATTTGGCTGTTCATTCTAAAGGAGAACAGGTTTCCCTTATTAGCATTGCACAACGACAAGAGATTTCGGAAAGCTATCTTGAAAGTGTTTTTTCTTTACTAAAGAAGGCGGGACTTGTTACAAGTGTAAAAGGAGCAAGAGGCGGATATATTCTTGTAAATAGACCTGCTGAAATTAAAATAGGAACGGTGTTGAGAGCTTTAGAGGGTGATCTCAATATTGTTGATATGGATTCTGGCGTAAAGGAGGATGCCATCTGTCATAGTATAAAACACAATGTATGGGATAAAGTTAATAAAAAAATCAATGATTTAGTGGATGCTGTAACGTTAGAAGATATGATCAATGAATATTACAAAATCAACGGGTCGGATGCTATTATGTATTATATTTAATTTTTTTGCTTTTAATTCATAGTAAAATCATATGTTTAATAACATTATTTGAAACGAATGTTCATTGAATATGCTTCACGCATTAGAATAAATGGCTCAATAAGAGTATAAATAAACCATATCAAAATGGTAAATAATAAAGGGGATTAATAATGAAAACGTTAATAAAACAATTATATGATAACCACTATTTAGAAAGAGACCAATTATTATATATATTAGATCATATAACGGAGGAAGATAAGGGTTATCTGCATGAGTGTGCAGATAAAACACGGCAGCAGCACTATGGCAGCAAAGTGTATATGCGAGGGTTAATTGAATTTACCAATTATTGTGCTAACGATTGCTTGTACTGTGGTATCAGAAGGTCGAATACAAATGCTGTCCGATATCGATTGTCTCCGGAAGAAATAATGAGTTGTGCAAAAGAGGGTCATAGACTTGGATATAGAACCTTTGTCCTTCAAGGCGGCGAAGACCCTTTTTATACAGATGATAAAATAGTAGAGATCATTAAAGCTGTAAAAAGTGCTTTTCCTGATTCTGCCATAACACTTTCTATTGGAGAGAAATCTTATGATAGTTATAAGAAGTTTTTTGATGCAGGTACGGATAGGTACTTATTAAGACATGAAACCAATTCCAAGCATCTTTATGAAAAGCTTCATCCCAATATGGACTATGATAATCGTATAAAATGTCTTAAGGATTTAAAGGATATCGGTTATCAAATAGGTGCCGGATTCATGGTAGGACTTCCGGGGCAAAGCAATAAAGATTTTGCAAATGATCTAATTTTTCTAAAAGAGCTGAATCCTCATATGGTTGGAATAGGCCCTTTCATACCGCAAAAAGATACGCCATTGAGAGAAGAAAAGCCAGGAACTGCAGATATGACTTATACACTGCTGTCGCTTATAAGATTAATGCTACCCAAAGTGTTGCTACCCGCAACCACTGCGTTGGGTTCTATTTCACCAAAGGGCAGAGAAAACGGCTTGAAATCTGGCGCCAATATTGTAATGCCTAATTTATCTCCAACCAATGTAAGGGATAAGTATTTGTTATATGATGGTAAAATTTGTACCGGCGATGAAGCTGCTCACTGTAGACATTGCATTGAAGGTAGAATACTTTCAGCAGGATATAAAGTTGACATGAGTCGAGGTGACCATATTGATAGAAGATAATATAAAAGATATTTATTTAGACCATGCCGCTACAACCCCGCTGCGGCAAGATGTGTTGGATGCCATGCTGCCGTATTTCACTGAACATTTTGGCAATCCTTCCAGTGCATATCGGATGGGACAGGAAAGCAAAGCCGTATTAAAGGAAGCTAGAGATACAATAGCCAAAGCAATTAATGCAGAGGATTGGGAGATCTATTTTACAAGTGGTGGAACAGAAAGTGATACTTGGGCGCTTACGGGGGTTAGCAAAAGCTATCGTGATAAAGGGAATCATATTATCACCAGTAGTATAGAGCATTCGGCGGTTCTAAATACATGTAAAGCTTTAGAAAAAGAAGGGTTTGAAATCACATACCTTCCTGTAGATTCTAAGGGTTTGATTCATGTGGATGATTTAAAAAGTGCTGCTAAGCCGTCCACCATTCTTATTAGTATTATGTTTGCCAATAATGAAATCGGCACCATTCAACCTATTAAAGAAATTGGTGAATTTGCAAAGAAGAATGGTATTATTTTTCATACGGATGCTGTGCAGGCTTTTGGACAGGTCAATATAAATGTACAGGAGATGAATATTGATCTTTTAACTTTAAGCGGACATAAAATTTGTGGCCCAAAGGGGATAGGTGCTCTTTTCATAAAAAAAGGCATTAAAATAATGCCACTGATCTATGGTGGAAGCCAAGAAAGAGGAAGGCGAGGGGGCACGGAAAATGTTCCTGGTATTGTGGGATTGAAAAAAGCTGTTGAGATGATGATGCAAGACTATGAAAAGAATATTGAAAAATTAATAGAGATGAGAGAGTATTTAATTCACTCAATATTTAATGAAATACAAGGTGCGGTGTTGAACGGTCACAGAGAAAAAAGATTACCTTCTAATGTACATCTTAGTTTTAAAGGTATTCTTAATGAAACCTTATTAATCCGACTCAATGCAGAAAACATTTTTGTTTCAGCCGGATCTGCTTGTACATCTGGGTCCACTCAAAACTCGCATGTTTTAGAAGCCATAGGGCTGGATAATGATACAGCTAAAAGCACCATAAGAGTAACTTTAGGTTGTGAGAATACGAAAGAGCAGATGGATGTGTTTGTAGAAAAATTAGTACAAACGATTAATGAATTAAGACGTATTCGATCATCCTTTGGAAAAGAGTGATTAAAATGAAGAAAAAAGTAGTAGTTGGAATGTCCGGAGGGGTAGACAGTTCGGCAGCTGCCTATATTTTAAAAGAAAATGGTTATGACGTTATAGGCGTTACCATGCAAATATGGCAAGATGAAGATGAGGAGCAGGTCCAAAACAATGGTGGCTGCTGTGGGTTAAGTGCAGTAGATGATGCAAGAAGAGTAGCCAATCAATTGGATATTCCTTATTATGTTATGAATTTTAAAGAAGCGTTTCAATATAAAGTCATTGATTACTTTATTGATGAATATGAAAAAGGAAGAACTCCTAATCCATGTATCGCTTGTAACCGATATATAAAATGGGAATCTTTATTACAAAGGTCAATGGAAATAGGAGCAGATTTAATTGCCACGGGGCATTATGCAAAGATTGAACGATTAGATAATGGAAGGTATACGTTGAAAAAATCGGTGACAGATAAAAAGGACCAAACTTATGCCCTCTATAATTTGACACAATTTCAGTTGGCACATACTTTAATGCCTATTGGCGATTATAATAAGGATGAAATAAGAAAGATAGCAGAGAAAATTGATATCGTAATAGCCAATAAACCGGATAGTCAAGAGATTTGCTTTATTCCGGACAATAACTATGGGCGTTTTTTAGAAAAAAATAGAAGAAAAGGCAGCCGGCCAGGTAACTTTGTAGATGTCCATGGAAAAATATTAGGCCGGCACAAGGGCATGGTTTATTATACCGTCGGGCAGCGAAGAGGCTTAGGAATAGCATTTGGAAAACCAATGTATGTCCTTGAAATGAAGCCCGAAACAAACGAAATTATTCTAGGCAGTAATGAGGAAGCATTTGAAAATGCGCTTTATGCCAATGAATTGAATTTTATGTGTATTGAAAAACTAGAAAAACCCATGGAGGTTATGGCTAAAATTAGGTACAGTCATCAGCCTGCTGAAGCGATTATTAAAATGGCAGACCAAGATAAAATAAAAGTTATCTTTAAAGAACACCAAAGAGCCATTACCCCGGGACAAGCAGTGGTGTTCTATCTCGATGACTATGTGGTAGGCGGAGGAACTATTATAAAAACTTAGACAAAAATAGCTTTCATGTCTTCCGCTAATACCTATCCACTATCTCACTATCTTCTATCTCCTTACCTTAAAGTGCTTCTGCAATATCATAAATCAATTTTTCAGTTTTATTCCATCCCAGACAAGCATCTGTAATAGATTTTCCATATTCCAGTCCAGGTGTATCTTGACGTCCGTCCAATAGATAACTTTCAATAAGCAGCCCTTTAACGATTTGGCAAATATCTTTTGAGTGTGCCATATTTCTTATAACTTCCATGGCAATCCGAGGCTGTTCCTCATATTTTTTCATAGAATTTGCATGATTGGTATCTACAATAATTGAAGGATTACTAAGGCCTGCTTCTAAGTACATCTGGGCAACATAAATCATTTCTTCATAATGGTAATTGGGAATACTTCTACCATGCTGGTTAACAGCACCTCTTAGCATTGCATGGGTCAAGAGATTTCCTGTTGTATCTACTTCATAGCCATTATAAATAAAAGAATGCGGTAATTGGGCGGCCTTAATAGAATTAAGCATTACCAAGGGGTCGCCGCTTGTAGGGTTTTTCATACCTACAGGCATGTCGACGCCGCTGACGGTTAATCTATGTTGTTGGTTCTCAATAGACCGAGCACCTACAGCGATATAGCTCAATAAATCTTCTACATAAGGATAATTATTTGGATAAAGCATCTCGTCTGCGGCTGTCAAACCAGACTCTTGCATGACTCGAATATGCATCTTTCTTAAGGTTTGAAGTCCTTTTGCAATATTAGGTTCTTTATTTGGGTTGGGTTGATGCATCATACCTTTATAGCCTTCCCCTGTGGTACGGGGTTTATTGGTATATACCCGTGGAACAAGCAATATTTTATCCTTGACTTTTTCTTGCATGGAGGCCAGGCGAACGGTGTATTCTACTACCGCGTCTTCATCATCTGCTGAGCAAGGGCCAATAATCAATAAAAACAAATCACTCTTACCTTGAATGATGTCTCTGATTGTATGGTCTCGTAATGCCTTTCGTTCTTTTAGCTGTTTACTAAGGGGAAATAAATATCTAGCTTCTTCAGGTGTTGGTAGTTTTCTAACATATTTAAAACTCATAATCATCACTCCAATTTATTTATTGATAGGAAACCACAGTTTATATAATTTCCATTTATATTTAATTAAAATCAATTTCAACTTCTTTTTATTTTATTTAAATGTAATCTGGATAAGACTTCCCTATATTTGTAATTTGTAGGATAATACCATATTTTCACACTTGTTTCAATGGTTTTATGGATGAATATTATACTTTATTAGATACGAAGCGGTTATCACTCAAAAGATTTGGATTTTATTTTATAAATGATAAATATTTCCTTTTAAGTTTGAGTATATTAACTTGAAGGAGGGATTTTCATGAAGAGATTAAAAGATTCCATATATATTAATATGAAAGAGAAGTATTCACAATTCGAGTTAAGTAATACTTTGTATAAAATGGTGGAGAATATTCAAAAACCATATGAGCAAATAGCAGTAGTATGTATAGGCACAGATCGTTCGACGGGAGACAGCTATGGTCCGTTGGTTGGCCACATGTTGTCTAAGTATACGATGTATGCTTTTGATTTATATGGAACTCTCTCTGAACCTGTTCATGCACTCACCTTGGGAAAAACAATAGATCAATTGGATCAAGAGAATACACTAATTATTGCCTTGGATTCTTCTGTAGGTTATTCCAGTTACGTCGGCCAGATAGGGTTAAAATATGGGCCTATAAGACCGGGAAGCGGAGTCGGTAAATCTCTTCCGTCCATAGGAGATATAGCTGTTTCAGGTATTGTTGCGATTTCAGGTTTTGCACCTTTAGTGATGTTGCAAAGTGCGCCTTTGGGAATGGTATATCTTATGGCCGAGAAAACAGCCAATGCCATCAGTTATGTTTTATACAAACGACAAATGAAACAGCAGCAGCCAGATTTAAATGAAGAATATCAAAGCTTATATGATACGGTGGTTAACAAATAAAGATGTCTCAATAAAAAAACGAATTATAAAACAATAACGAATTCAATTGAGGGTGTACAATATGGTTTTTGATCGGTTTTTAAAAAGAAAAAAACTTCCTGAAGAAACAGTGTTTAGTGAGCCTATTGACCTGGGTAAAATGCAGCTGACAATGAAAAATGTTAAAGAAGTATTAAAAAAGTCAGATGCTGTTTTAAGAGAAAGTGTTATTTTCGCTGAAACAGAAATTCCATTCTTATTATGCTTTATAAATGAATTGACGGATAAGCAAATGGTAAGTGAGTACATATTACAACCCTTGTTGGACAATAAAAAAATAGATCAAATGAAGAACGAAAAAGAAGTTGTCCAATACATCAAAAAAGGCGGACTTTATTTTTGTCAGCAAACCATTAGGCATCATATTAATGATGCCGTAACCGATATATTAAATGGCTATACCGTTATCATTTTCGATAAAGAAAAAATTGCTTTCAGTTTTAATACCAAAGAATTTGCAAGACGAAATATCGAAGAGCCCAGCGAAAACATTGTAAAAGGTTCTAAAGATAGTTTTGTGGAGAGTCTGAAAGATAATAAAGGGACAATACGAAGAAAAATAAGAACGTACAATTTAGTTATGGACGAGCTCACTATAGGAGAACAGAGCCGTGTTCCGGTGGCCATCATATATATTGATGGTATTGCCAATAAGGCCATAGTAGAAGAAGTAAAAAAGAAAATAGGTCTTATTCATGTAGCCAGTTCTGTCAGCGTTGGGACAATACAAGAGGCTTTAGTAGAAAGAAATATGAGTATTTTTCCACAAGTATTTACAACAGAAAGAGCAGATATCTTCTGTGCCGATATTATTGAAGGAAGAGTAGGGGTCTTAATTGATGGGATTCCTGTTGCGCTGCTTGTTCCGGTTACCATAGCAAGCTTTTTACAAGCACCTGAAGATTATTCACAGAATTATGTTACAGGTTCTTTGCTCCGATTTTTAAGATATGTACTTATGCTGGTAACGTTATTACTTCCGGGTTTCTATATATCCATTACGACTTTTCATCCGGAAATGATACCTACAGAACTGGCAGTTTCAATTGCAGCATCAAAAGAAGGCGTACCCTTTCCCATTTTTGTTGAAGTTATGTTGATGCTGGTTGCATTTGAGATATTAATTGAAGCCGGGGTACGACTACCAAAGCCCATAGGACAAGCTGTTTCCATTGTAGGTGCTTTGGTAGTAGGAGAAGCAGCGGTTAATGCTAAATTTGTGTCACCGGGAGTAGTTATGGTTATTGCTATTACGGCTATAGCCAGTTATACCATGCCTAGTCAAGATTTTAGTAATGCACTAAGGGTTTGGCGATTTATCTTAGCCCTTTTGGCAAGTGCTATAGGGCTTTTCGGATTAAGTATAGGAGGTATTTTATTTGTGCATGGTCTTGCAAGCATTGAATCTATTGGTGTTCCATATTTGGCTCCTTTTGCCGGAACTAAGAAAAGTGAATGGTTGGATACAATGGTTAGAGCACCAATGAAATATCATTTACTCCGACCGCTGTTTTTAAAATCTCCAAATACTAAAAAAAGCCGTGGTGGTCAACGATGAAAAAAATTATAATCGGTATACTCACACTATGTGTGATGGTATTGGCATGCAGCTGTGCAGAAGTTGTTAAAGGAAGAAGAGAAATAGATCATAACTTATTTATTCAGACTGCAGCATTTGACAAAGGTGAAAGTGACAGAGTACGTGTTACGATTATTTCTAAATCCATGCACTCCGATGCTGCTACCGAAATGTCTGAAAAAGAAGCTCATATATTAACACATGAAGGGCAGACCATTTTTGAGGTCAGCAAAGAATTTGACGGCTTTGCCAGCAAGGATGTATTTTGGGGGCATCTGGAATTTGTAATCATAAGTGAAGAAGCAGCCAAAGAAGGTCTTCTGAAGTACATAGATTTTATTATCAGAGATCATGAGTTAAGGCTGACACCCGTGGTTATAATTGTAAGAGGTGTAACAGGCGAAGAGATGATTAGAAAAATTAATACGTCCATGTTTGATGTGTCGGAAAAACTGGATAACATCTTTGAAGATGCCGGGTTGTTATCTTATTCCAGTGAAATAACTTTGGCAGACATTATAAGCATGGCAACCAGTGAATATACTTGTATTCATGTTCCTACCATAAAATTGGTTCAGAAAACGGAAGGGGGTGAAGAAGACAAAGGTAAGTATGATCCGTATTTAGACGGGTATGCAGTCTTTAAGAATGAAAAATTGGTAGGGTATGTAACAGAAAAAAAAGCTAGGGGGCTGAATTGGATATTAAACAAAATAGATAGCGGCGTTATTGTTGTAAAAGAT
Source organism: Clostridia bacterium (assembly GCA_028279945.1). GTDB lineage: Bacteria > Bacillota > Clostridia > Peptostreptococcales > JAAYPU01 > JAKSCF01. The sequence continues at coordinate 12,196 of JANQMT010000144.1, read as the reverse complement.
AAAGAAGATCAGGAAATCTCTATGGAAATAATTGACTCAAAAACAAAACTGATTCCCCAAATTAGTGAAGGGAAACTTTCCATAACAGTAGAGATCAAAATGTCAAGTAATATTGCCGAATATGAGGGCAGCCAGAATATTTTTACTGAAAGTGCCATTGACCATATCAAACAGCAGATCAAGGACCAAATAGAAATAGAGGTGAAAGATGCTGTAAAATATGCTCAGGAAAAAGGCTCCGATTTTTTGCAATTTGGTAATGCCGTATATCATAAATATCCAATTAAATGGGATGCATATAAAGATAACTGGGAAGAAGAGTTTAAAAATGTGCCCGTAAAGGTTTCGGTAAAGGCTAGAGTTAATAGAACATATGTTATCAAAGACCCAATTGGATATAGGGAGAAATAGAGAAGATGTATTATTTTATTGTCTTAGTTCTATTAGTGAGTGTACTGGAATTAATCTACATGAAAAAGAGAAAAGAAAAGAAAGAAATAGTCGTATATTTATTGTTTGCAACGATGACCTTAGCTTTAGGTATTTTTTATTTGTCGAATCCGTATAGGAACAGTCTTGTATATTTTATGTTAAAGATGTTGGGGCTTAAAGACTAAAAAAACATATTACCTATAGGGAGAAGGGAGCAGGTTAAATTGATTACAGATAAAGAGAAGATCTCATTAAAGCAAGCATTGTTTTTGTATTTAACCTTAGTGTATACGCCAAGTGTTAGATTGGTGGCCGCTGTAGCAGCAAAAAATGCCAAACAAGCAGCTTGGCTGGTACCTCTAGCTTCTCTTGTTATATTAGTACTACATATTTGGATGATTCAATCCATGTATAAAAAGCATGAAAATCAGCCGTTTTGTTATATATTAAACATTACTTTGAGCAAATACATTGGTAAAATAGTATGCTTTTTATATATCACATGGCTGAGTATATTATTAGGTCTATACATTAGATATTATGCGGAAAGGTTGGTAACATCGGTTTACCCGAGTATCAGTATTATTTTATTTATTGTTATTATGTTGGTGCTGGTGGCATATACTTTGAGCTCAGGTATTGTAGTGATTGCCAGAATGAATGAAATTTTTGTTGTCATTCTTAGTGCTATATTTTTCCTTCTAGTCATATTATTAATTCCTGAAATCAAAATAAAATATTTAACACCTCTTAGTTATAGAGAAATTGTGCCGGTATTAAAAGGGAGTCTGGCCTTGTCAGGGCTTTGGGTGTATATCTTTTTTTTGTTTATGATAGGGGATAAGATTGCTGAAAAAGACCAATTATTAAAACAAGGCATTAAAGCAGGCATTTTTTTGTTTTTTATCACCATATGTTTAATCACTACCGCTGTAGGAACATTAGGATATGAAATTATGCAAAGGGCACCATTAACTTTTTACGCAACGGTCAAACAGATTTCGGTAGTAGATGTATTTGAAAGGATAGAATCCATCTTAATATCTACATGGATCATTTCCGATTTTATCATCATTGCTGTATTTACTTTCATTGTACTGGAATTGATTAAATCCCTGTTTAATTTGAATCATATGAAATCATTTATTAATATCTATATCATTTTTCAAGCTATTTTAAGCTTATATCTTTGCCGAAATGTTTTTGAGCTGCAGGAATTTTCAAGTAAAATGGGCTTGCAGTTAAATGTAATATTTGGGCTGCTGATCCCAATAGCCATTTTCATTATTGGAAAAATAAGAAAAAAAATCTAAAACGCCTATAGACAGTGAAGAAATAATCTAATAAAATGGGTATATTCTTAGGTTTAGGTGGAGATAAAAGATGCATGCCAAGCTTTCTTTTTTTCTAATGACTGTGATTATTACAGGTAGTATTTTTGTAGGCATGACAGCCAATAAGAATCATATTGTGCAAGCGGACTATATACAAAAACAGCAAGAAGTAAAAAAGATTTTAGAGGTACTTTTAAATCATCTCGATGAATTTAAAAATCAATCATTATCTGATGCTGAGTATGATGCAATATTCAGATATTTTAATGAAGCTAAAGAACAAACCGTATTACAAGTAGCAGACCTTAAAGAACCAATAGACTCTAAAACCAAGCTGTTATATCAGTTTGTTAATAAAAGCAATGCTGTGATGATATATGTTTGCAGTTCCATTAAAGACAATAAAGATATATGGAATGAAAGGTATTTCAGCATGATTGTAGAATTAATTAAAAGAATGAATGATTCTATTTCTGCAGAAACCCTTGATTATCCAAAGATGAATCAGGCATTAAGCGAAATGGAAGTGTTGATTACGTTGTTATAGAGGACAGGTCACAGGGGACAGGAGATTGAGCTTAAGTTTGAGTTTGAAATTAAGACTTGACCTTAAACTTATGTTATACTTATCGCTTACAAGAACATAATTAACATATGTCGAATAGATATATATTGAATAAATATTTATTAAAGTGAACGATATATGTCACAGTTTTGTAAGGTAATCATATGAAAGAACGCAAAAATAGGTGCGTATAATACAATCATTTTGCATAAACTAATATAGAAAAACTGTAAAAATTTCCTAATGAAAAAATAATCATTACATTTTCTTAAGAAAAAGTTAAGATTTATATATTAATATAAAATGTGTTGCTTATATTTAAGAAACTGTAATGAAAGTCAAAGGTAGGGAAACCATGAATCATTTTAAAATGAAGCTAAAGAGAACCCTTAAGAGAATGATTAAAAAACAAAATAATAAACGTCTATTATTTTTTGTATTAGTGCTTACAATAATCGTTAGTCTTTTAGGAATACAATTTGTAATTTCTCCTGAAACATCTGCTTACCTGGTAAGTGTAAAGGGGCAAGAGGTGGGTTACATTAATAGTGAGGATGAATTACTTGAAATCATTGACTCTGTAGAACAGGATTTAACCTTAAAATATGGAGCAGAAGCAACTATTAATCAAAAATTTATTAAATGTGAGCCTGTTAAAGGTGTCGATAATGAATTTTCAGATGAAAAGAGTATTTACAACGCATTAGCTCAATCCGAGAATGCCTATTTAAAAGCATGGGGCATTATGGTAAATGGAGAAAAAGTTGTTGTCTTAAATAATGAGAATAAAGCGAATCAATTGCTTGAAGCTGTAAAAGAGCATTACCTGAAAAAGGGCAGTCAATACTTGTACGTAGGAATAAAAGAGAATGTTGAAGTAGAATTCATTAATGTCAGTAGTGATGAATTAGTGGATTATGATAGTGCATTAAGATATATACTCACCGGAACCAATGAAAAACAAGAATATACCGTGAAAAATGGTGAATGTTTTTGGACGATAGCTCAAAAATTTGAACTTTCCGTTGAAGAATTAGCCCAAGCAAACCCAAAAATAAAACCAGAGGCGATTCAGATTGGTCAGACCATAAACTTAGTAACTGCTAAACCTTTTTTTACAGTAGTCAGTGTAGAAAAAGCAGTTGTTAGCGAAAAAATCCCGTATGACTTCGTATATGAAAAAACGGACACTCTATATGAAGGGGAAGAAAAAATAAAAATCCAAGGGGTATATGGTGTAAAAGAAACCAATACAAAAGTAACTCGAGAAAATGGAAAAGAGGTTCAGGTTGAAACTTTGGATTCAGAAATTAAAGAACAACCTAAAAAACAAACCGTGTTAATTGGAACCAAAGCCATACCATCTTCTTTAGGTACCGGTGCATTAGACAGCCCAACCAGAGGAACGGTTACATCTCCTTTTGGAAGAAGATGGGGACGTATGCATACGGGCGTGGATATTGCAAACTCTCGTGGAACAGCAATAGCAGCGGCTGACGGTGGCATTGTAAGCTTTGCAGGATGGAAGGGAGATTATGGCTTAGCGGTCATTATATCTCATGGCGAAAATAGAACCACTTTATATGGGCATTGTCAAGAAATTTTAGTTAAAAAAGGTGATAAGGTGGATAAAGGACAAATCATCGCGAAAATGGGAGACACGGGAAGAACAACCGGTGTTCACTTGCATTTTGAAGTTAGAGTCAACAATGTACCGCAAAATCCTAATAAATATATAGATTATTAATGGTATTTCTTCATTACAAATATCTCCTTTAAGTTAATAATATGTATGCCTTCGGCATGTTTTATGTAATGAGAGGACAAGCAGATAGAAGATAAATAATCGGCTATATGGTATCATTCCTAATGATTTTTGACAGATTAATATAGCTGCAAAGTTGATAAACCTGTATGGTTCATATATAATACATAAGTGGTGTTCCTATACAGGATACCGGCTAAGTAGTGTCAAAATAGAAGGAATAAAACAATCGGAGGAGTAGTAATGAGTGTAAGAGTCAGGTTTGCGCCAAGTCCTACAGGATATGTACATATAGGAAGCTTAAGAACGGCACTTTATAATTATTTGTTTGCGAAACAAAATAATGGGGAATATATATTAAGAATCGAGGATACTGACCAGAGTAGATATGTTGATGATGCGGTTGAAAACATGTTAGACATAATGAAATGGGCAGGTATTGAGCATGATGAGGGTGTTGTAATAAAAGATGGCGCTATTTCTCAAATGGGAGATAAAGGCCCTTATATTCAATCCCAAAGGCTGGAAATATATAAGCAATATATCGATGAACTTTTAAATAAAGGGCAGGCGTATTATTGCTTTTGTTCAAAAGAGCGACTGGATCAAGTAAGAGAACAGCAAATGGCTGAAGGAGAAACACCGCGGTATGATGGCTGCTGCAGGGAACTTAATTTGGAAGAGGCTCAAAATAAAGCTAAAGATGGAGAACCTCATGTTATACGTTTAAAGCTGCCAAAAGATACAGAAATTACTTTTGACGATGCTGTCAGAGGTCAAGTAACTGTGAATACCAATGATTTAGATGACCAAGTGCTAGTCAAGACAGATGGATTCCCAACATACCATTTTGCAGTAGTAGTAGATGATCATTTAATGGAGATTACACATGTTATTAGAGGGGAAGAGTGGGTGATTTCTACACCCAAGCATGTTTACCTATATCAAGCCTTTGGCTGGAAGGTGCCTCAATTTGTACATCTGCCTAACATATTAAACAGTGAAAAGAAAAAACTGAGTAAAAGACATGGCGATTTTGCAGCTGCTGACTTTAGAAGAAAAGGATATTTACCTGAGGGCTTGATAAATTATCTGGCTTTGGTAGGATGGAGCCCTGAGGATGAAAAAGAGTTATTCAATATGAAAGAACTTATTGAAAGTTTTTCAATAAAAAGAGTTTCTAAAAGCGGTGGTGTTTTTGATACCGATAAGCTCAACTGGGTCAACAGTCATTATATAAAGGAAAGTGACTTAGATCAACTAACCACGCTGTCTGTCCCATATCTTATAGAAGCAGGTTTTATAACGAAAGATGATGTAAATGAAAATAGTGCTTGGCTAAGAGATATGGTACAACTGTTAAAGGACAGGATATCCAATCTTCAAGAAATTAAGGAAGAGGCTGCAGTGTTCTTTAAAGACCATATCCAAATTAATGATCAAGAAGCAGAAGATGTATTAAAGTTGGAACATATTCATGATTTGATGAATATATTTGAAAAAAAAGTAGAAGAAGTAGATACAATTGATGAGAATTTTGGTAAAATAGTCTTTAAGCAAATTCAGAAAGAACATGGATATAAAGGAAAGAACCTATATATGCCTGTTCGTGTTATCATAACAGGAGAAGTTCATGGTCCGGATATGGGCTTAATATTAAAAGTATTAGGAAAAGAAAGAATTTTAAAACGAATTGAGAGTATCAGAAAAATTATATAAAAAAATAATGTAATGATTAGGAAAGTAAGCTGATGAATGCCGACAGAGATGAATTGTGAAAGCGCTGAGAGCAATTTTAGGATTATTCCCAGCTGAGTGCCCCTATAAACAGCTGCCTGAATATTGGTCATATCTTGTATGGGTATCAAGATGTAACCAATAAAGTAGGGTTTTTGGCCGCGTGCTGCGTTAAAGCATATAAGTTGAGCTTAGTGTCATGCCATGGAGAAACATTAAAGTTTGTCTGTGGAAAACAGGACACTATTCTAAACAGAGTGGAACCGCGGAATCTTCGTCTCTGAAAGAGATGAAGATTTTTTATTTTTTCAGCAATACAAGATTGCGATATTATTAAAGGAGGATAAAAAAATGTCTTTTATAAGAGATGTCAAAAGTGACATCAATGCAGCCCTAGAAAGAGATCCGGCAGCCCGAAATGGATTTGAAATACTCTTATGCTATCCGGGGGTGCACGCATTAATTTGTCATAGAATAGCGCATGGCTTTTATAAAATAGGATTAAAACTTTTAGCTAGAATCATTTCCCAAATATCTAGGTTTTTCACCGGGATCGAAATTCATCCTGGAGCAACCATTGGAAGAGGATGCTTTATAGATCATGGTATGGCTGTAGTCATTGGAGAAACTGCTGAAATAGGAAATGATGCAACCATTTATCAAGCCGTTACTTTAGGTGGAACCGGGAAAGACGTTGGAAAGAGACATCCTACAATAGGGAATAATGTTGTTATTAGCAGTGGAGCAAAAGTACTAGGTCCTTTTACAGTAGGAGATAATTCCAAAATAGGAGCGGGTTCTGTGGTACTAAAAGAAGTGCCTCCTAACTGTACCGTTGTAGGTGTTCCTGGAAGAGTTGTTAAACGAGGTGGAGAAAAAATTGAAAAAGCCGATTTAGATCAGGTAGATTTACCGGATCCTGTCATGCATGAATTAGAATGCCTAAGAAGAAGAATAGTATTATTAGAAAGTAAAATGCATAAGCAAAAAGAAAACTAGGAGGAAAACATATAATGAAGATCTATAATACCTTAAATCGTAAGAAAGAAGATTTTGTTCCTATTGATGAAAATGAATTAAAGGTTTATGTATGCGGACCTACGGTATATAATTATTTCCATATAGGAAATGCTCGACCTTTTGTTATCTTTGATACATTACGAAAATATCTTGAATACAGAGGATATAATGTAAAATATGTACAAAATTTTACCGATGTAGATGATAAGATTATTAATAGAGCTCGTGAAGAAGGTAAAACGCCTTCTGAGATTAATGAGAAATACATTAAAGAATATTTTAAAGATGCAGAGGCCCTTAATATCAAGCCTGCTACCATTCATCCTCGAGTAACTGAGAATATGAATGAAATTATAAAATTTATTCAATCCCTTATTGATAAAGGATATGCTTATACGGTTAATGGAGATGTTTTTTATAATACAAAAGCATTTGAAGACTATGGTAAATTATCTAAACAAAATACGCAGGAATTAGAATCCGGAGCCCGTATCGATATAGATGCAAGGAAAAAGAACCCAATGGATTTTGCTCTGTGGAAATCTCAAAAACAAGAAGATGAAATCGCATGGGATACGCCATGGGGCAGAGGAAGACCGGGCTGGCATATTGAGTGTTCTGTTATGTCAACCAAATATTTAGGAGAGACCATTGATATCCATGCTGGTGGCCAAGATTTAATTTTCCCACATCACGAAAACGAGATTGCACAAAGTGAAGCGTTGACGGGAAAAAGATTTGCCAACTATTGGATGCATAATGAATTTATCAATATTAACAATGAAAAAATGTCAAAGTCAAAAGGAAATTTTTTCATGGTTAGAGATATTTTAAAAGAATACGATCCGGAAGCTGTAAGATTTTTCTTGATTTCCGGACATTATAGAAGCCCCATTAATTTTAGTAGAGAACTAATGGATCAAGCTAAAAATTCTTTAGCAAGGTTGAGCAACGCAAAACATAACATGAAGCACCTATTAAACAATGCAAAAGATAATGAATTGCTTCCTGAAGAGGTAACAAAAGCGGAAGATATTTATAAACATAAAGATAAGTTTATCGAGGCTATGGAAGATGATCTGAACACTGCCGATGCAATTAGTGCAGTATTCGAGTTGGTAAGAGATGTGAATGGATATCTAACTGAAAATTCATCTAAAACACTGATTAAAAAATGCTATGATCTGTTTGAAGAACTTGTGGGAGTATTAGGCTTATTACAAAAAGATGCTAAAGACGATGTGGATGATGAAGTGCTAAACCTGGTAGAAGAGCGTCAACAGGCAAGAAAAGAAAAGAACTTTGCTCGTGCAGATGAGATTAGAGATGAGTTGAGATCAAAAGGCATTATCCTTGAAGACACACCACAAGGGATCAGAATCGTCAGGGAGCAATAGAGGTAGAAATCATGATGAATTTTTTTGACCACAGTGATTTAAAATATGATTCACAACAAATGAATGCTACGGTGTTGGCCTACATTGGAGATAGTGTTTACGAACTATTTGTAAGAACACTTGTGGTTCAGTCAGGCGGAAAAGTTAATACCATGCATAAGCAATCTGTAGATTATGTCAAAGCCAGCAGCCAAGCTTTGGCTCTACAGCACATTGCCGATGAATTGGATGATAAGGAAGCTGCAATCGTTAGAAGAGCAAGAAATAGTAAAAATATTTCTGTGCCTAAAAATGCCAGTCATACGGCATATAGACAAGCCACTGGGTTTGAAGCGTTATTAGGGTATTTGTTTTTATTAAAAAAAGAAGAAAGACTGGAGTATTTAATGACTAAATCTGTAAGAGTGATTAATCCTAACTTATTGGAAGGAAAATAAATAAAATGAAAATGAATGCAAGAGAAAAAAGCATGTTGATTGTAATAATTGTTTTATTTGTGGTTCTAACTGTTAAATCTGTATTTTTGGATGAAGTGAAAAATCTTGAAGGAGAGCCCCAACAATTTAAAGACTTTGTAGAGTATTCGGTAGATGAGAAGTATGAGGGTGTGCTGACAGATTTTCATATTATGACTTACCGAGTATATAAAATGTTTATAGCAGACGAAAGTACACCCATAGAAATAGAATATGTAGACCCAAATACCAATGAGACAGTTCGAAGAATATTAAGTGTAAGATATACTGCCGGCGTAAGAGGATATTTATTTGGCATTATCCCGGTTAAACAATTCTCTGTAACAGCAAAGCCTGTTGCAGAAAAGGATACATAAAGGAGGAGTCAGTAATGAGGGTTATATTAGTATCACACACACCGGAACCTGAAAAGGTTATTGCATCTGCTGCTAAGCTATGCTACTCAAAAGTTGGAGCCACAGAAATAATTGAAAATCTCACGAAAGAAAAGACAGAACAATTTTTAGAAATGCTTGTAGAAATGGGACACGAATCACCTATTGAACACGTGAACTTTACCTTTGCAGTTGAAGGGGTCAGCAGGGTATTAACCCATCAGTTGGTAAGGCATAGAATAGCATCCTATTCACAACAATCTCAAAGATATGTAAAGCTTGACCAATTCGAGTACATCATACCTCCAAGCATCCAGGGAAATGACGCAGCCAAAAAGATATTTGTTGAGGCCATGGAAAAAGACCATAACGCTTACAACCAGATAACGGAAGAACTGTTTGCATGTAACTTTAATCAACTCATTCAGGAAGGGAAGACTGAAAAGGAAGCCAAAAGATTGGCAGAAAAAATGTCGATCGAAGATGCCAGATACGTATTTCCCAATGCCTGTGAGACAAAAATTGTTTTCACTATGAATGCTAGAACATTGATGCATTTTTTCAAGGTTAGATGCTGTGACAGAGCGCAATGGGAAATTCGCCGGTTGGCTGACGAAATGCTTCGATTGGTTAAAGAGGCGGCACCTACGCTTTTCCAATATGCAGGCCCTAATTGTGTGAATGGATCTTGTCCGGAAGGCACTATGACTTGTGGACAAGCAGCTCAAAAGAGAGAAATATATTTAGGAAGTAGAGACTCGGCATGAAAGAATCCACTATTGAAGGAAGAAATCCGGTCCTAGAAGCGCTAAAGGCTGAAAGGACAATAGAAAAAATTTTAATAGCTAAAGGTGCCGATCAAGGTTCTGCAAAAAAGATTATTGGGATAGCCAAAGATAAAGGTATTCCTATTCAGTTTGTTGAAAAGCAATATATGGATAAACATGCCAATACCCAATCCCATCAGGGTGTAGTGGCACATGCGTCCGCCTATGAATATTCAGAGTTGGAGGATGTTATATTTAGAGCAAAAACACGTCAAGAGGATTTATTTATCATTATATTAGACGGTATAGAAGATCCTCAAAATCTAGGGGCTATTATCAGGACGGCAGATGCTGCGGGAGCGCATGGTGTAATTATTCCCAAAAGAAGGTCTGTGGGATTAACCGCTACGACCATTAAGGCATCAGCAGGTGCTGTGGAGCATGTTCCTGTCGTTAGAGTGTCCAATTTAGTCCAATGTATAAAGCAATTAAAAGATTTGGGTGTATGGGTAGCTGCAGCACATATGGAAGGCAGCAATTATTTTCAAACAGATTTAAAAGGGAATATGGCCCTTGTTATTGGGAGCGAAGGAAAAGGAATCAGTAAATTGGTGTTAGAAAATTGTGATCTAAAAGTCAAGATGCCAATGAAGGGTAAAATTACATCCCTTAATGCTTCGGCAGCTGCAGCGGTATTGATGTATGATATAGTAAGACAAAGGACTGAAGAGGAATAGTGAAAAAATATTTATTAATAGATGGGTATAACATTATTAACTCATGGGCCGTTCTAAAAGAAGCTGCTGAGATCTCTTTGGAAGAAGCGAGAAGCAAACTCATTGACCTTTTAGCAGATTATAAATCTTATACGGGGCAGGAGATTTGGGTCATATTTGATGCCCATCAGGTAAAAGGTGTTGAAGATAGACAAGATCAGTTAATGGGCATAAATATTGTATTTACAAAAGAAAATCAAACAGCAGACTCTTTTATAGAAATTAAAGTTAAGGAACTGACAAGAAACCGCCGCAATGAAGTTCGTGTTGCTACATCAGATTGGGCCGAACAGCAAGTGATTATGGGAAGTGGAGGTATTAGAATTTCTTCCAGAGAGCTGTTGATAGAAATAGAACAAAATGTTAAAAACATTGAGATAAAAACCGATACCATTAATAAAGAAAAAAGCTTACTTTATGAAAGAATCGATAAAAAAACTGCAAAAATGTTGGATGAATGGAGAAAGAAAAAAGAATAAAGAATAAAGATTGACGATTATGGGACCATAAGATATAATGAATATGCTTATTGCAATGGTTCTGAGCATTTTTGACAAATTTTTTGAATGTTTTGTCAATTGAATTTTGCTATTAATCAGGAGGGATAAAGGGTGAATCAATCAGTAACAACAACAGATGTACAAAAAGATGAAATGGAATTTTACTACGAAAATTACAAGGATGAAGAAATTGTTAAGCTAGCCAGACAAGGGGATGGAGCAGCTCAAGAGTCTTTAATACAGAAGTATAAGAAGTTTGTAAAAAATAAAGCGAAAGCATATTTTTTAATTGGGGCGGACAGGGAAGATATTATTCAAGAAGGAATGATCGGGCTTTTCAAAGCCATTAGAGATTATAATGAGGACAAGCAGGCAACATTCAAAGCTTTTGCAGAGATGTGCATCAAAAGACAAATTATTACGGCTATTAAAAGTGCAACAAGACAAAAACACATACCATTAAATTCCTACGTATCCTTGAGCAAACCTATATATGAGGAGAATTCGGAGAGAACACTAATGGATATGCTGACATCGGAAAAGGTCACAGATCCCGAAACCATAACCGTGTTTAAAGAAGAATTAGATTACATAGAATCTAAAGTAGCGGACTCACTCAGCAATCTAGAGTGGCGGGTACTAAAAGAATATTTGATGGGTAAATCCTACCAGGAAATTGCACAAGATATGAACAAACCTATTAAGTCTATTGATAATGCTTTACAAAGAGTCAAAAGAAAACTGGAAGTTTATATTGAAAATCGCAGGTATTAATAGATTAAATTTTATATAACATGATATTGACATGAATAATGGATAAGTGTAAAATAATTAGCGAAATGCCCATGTGGCTCAGGAGGTTAGAGCGTCGCCTTGGTAAGGCGGAGATCGGCGGTTCGAATCCGCTCATGGGCTCCAATAATAGAAATTAACATACCTAATCATCTACTTTGCTAAGGAGGATAAGGAAATGGCAAAAGCAAAATTTGAAAGAAACAAACCCCACGTAAATATTGGAACAATAGGACACGTAGACCACGGAAAGACAACATT
>JANQMT010000128.1:0-4771 GCA_028279945.1 Clostridia bacterium | reverse complement strand
TTATTGTATTCTGGTTGCCGGGGCAATCCAAAATGAGGTCCGCTTTTTCAGGGCCAAAAAAATCCTCCACTGCTTTTACAATATCACTATTTTGCACATTAACCGTATAGTCGATCCCGCACTGGCGGGCGAGATCCAGCCTGAATTGGCTTATATCGGTTATCATAACACTATTTGCACCCATGGCTTTTGCTGTCTGGGCAACAAGATTACCAATAGGTCCGGCGCCAAACACAATTATATTTTTCTTAAAAAGATTAATACAACTTTGCCTGATTGCATGGAATGCAACCGCAAGAGGCTCTATTAGGGCACCCTTATCAAAGCTCATGCTACCGGGTAGTTTATGGAGCTTTTTTCTATCAACGGCAAAAAATTCAGAAGCCATGCCCGTATCCTGGAATCCCATAACCTTCAAATTATCACATATATGGTAACAGCCATTCTTGCATTGTAAGCACTGTCCGCAAGTAATCTGCGGCTGTATAGTGACACGGTCTCCCTTTTTGAATCCGCTGACGTTCGCTCCTGTTATCACTACTTCGCCAGATACTTCATGCCCTTGAACAACGGGGTAAGTTGTGAACGGATGTTTTCCATGGTACACATGAATATCCGAGCCGCAAATACCGATTCGCTTAATTTTGATTAGAACCTGATCCTCATGTAATTCTGGTATATTGACCTGTCTAAACTTGATATTTCCTGGAGATTCCATTACAGCCTGCATCATAATCAATCACCTTCCCTATCCTAATTTATTGTGGATGTATGATAACCTTAATACTGTCTTTTCCTGACATTACCGTCTTAAGGCCTTCGGAAAATTTTTCGAGGCTATATTCGTGAGAAATCAGATCATTGACTTTGACTATACCTGTTTCTAAAGCCTCAATGGCACGGTCAAAACAATGGGTTTGTGCAAAAGACCCGATAATTTTATACTCATTGGAAAAAACATCGTAAGGGCTGATATTGATCCTGTCTTTCTCATCGCATACCCCATATATAATAATCTTAGATCCTTTTTTTGCATAACTGAAACATGCCTGGGTTACAGCCGATGCACCTGTTGCATCAATGATGATATCGTATCCTGCAGGCGAATAGGATTTAATATAATCTTCATTTTTTTTAATATCGTTTCTATCTATTTTTACTGTATCGATACCCAATTTGTTTAAAATGTCCAGTTTAAACTGGGTCGGAGCCGCAACAAGCAGTTTACCGGCCCCGCCGTATTTCAGCAATTGTGCCAGAATTATACCCGTCGGACCCGCTCCGAACATTAGTATATGATCGCCATATTGAACATCAATCATATCCATACCATGGATTGCACATGCAGTAGGTTCTGTAAATGAAGCCTCGTTGAAACTTAAAGAATCACTAATTTTGAATATCTTATCCTGATTTACCGCAACAAATTGGGCAAACCCTCCGGGGCCTGTAACGCCAAGCGAATAGAAGTTCTCACAGTAAAGAGGCTGATTCTTTCGGCAATAGGAGCATTCTCCGCAAAGTACGGTGTTGTCGGCCACAACCCTGTCACCTACCTGAAAAGCTGTAACTTTTGTACCCACCTGATGGACATAACCGGTGAATTCATGTCCCGGGATCAAAGGAAATTGTGAAATAAATGCTCCGTTATGGATGTGTACATCCGTTTTGCATATGCCGCATGCAACAACTTTCATTAATACTTGTTGATCTCCAATTTCCGGGGTCTCAACATCTATGATACTAAATTTTTTTGGCTTACTGTATACCAATGCTTTCATTTTACATTGTCCTTTCTATATTTTTTAATCCTGGTGGATGTTTTTTTACAGCTATTGCACTATTAATGTGTGCCGTTTTCAGTCCGGTTGTTTTGAGTATATCAGTTGAGTTGCTTTACGCTGTCACGAATCATAAGCGCTCCTGCAACCTCAATTTTAATTGTACAGCTATCTTCTTCCTGAATTCTTTCGATCAGTCTTTTGATGGCCTCTCTTGCGATTTCATTAATAAAAATACGTACGGATGTCAGCGGAGGGTCCATCATCCGTGAGATGGGCATATCATCAAATCCTATTATTGATACATCACCCGGAACGCTAAAACCTTTCTCTTTCAGAGCTTTTAGAGCGCCGATAGCCAGCAGGTCATTTCCGGCAATGAGCAGAGTAGGAAGCTTGCATCCCCTTTCTAAAAGCTGCTTCATATCATCATATGCATCATCAGATGTACAGCGCAAATGGTAGATATATTCTTCTTCGACCTCAAGCCCCAATTCTCTCATAGTACTGAGGTAGCCTTGGTACCTTTCAACGAAATTCGTTGTATAAACACTGCTTTTTAAACATCCAATTTTACGATGCCCCATCTGGTATGCATACTTTACGCACTTTCTTACCGCATCTTTGTTATTGATAATAACAGTATTCAGATTTTCATCGGGATAATGGCTATCCAATATTACAGCCGGTTTGCCGCAATCAAAATATGGTGCAAGATCTGATGCTTCCATTTCTGATGCCAGCAGCAATATTCCGTTAATTGATTCGTCGCAACAGCGCAGAAGATGATTTGATATATCATCATCTTCATTATAGTGCAGGATATTGACATTAAAGTTCTTTGCCGCAGCAACATTTTGAATGGATTCCGTTAAAGTCAAAAAGAACGGAGTATCTGAAATCACCTTCCCATGCTTCTTATGAATCACAAATGCGATGGTTCCCTGAGCGCCTTTAAGAGCACCCTGTTTTTGGGCCTCTTTCTCAGCCATATCAAGAATTATTTCTTGCACATTTTTTTTTGTCTCTTCACTGACCCCGGGTTTGTTATTTCTTGCCAATGAAACTGTTGCAGTAGAAATTTTCAGTAATTTTGCAATGTCTTTATTTTTAATCATTGGGACAATTCCCTCCGGCTCTTTTTTTATTTCTTTTTTGTATAATTATATCATATACAAAAAGAGAATTTGAGTTTAAATTTCTATTCAATGATACTGCCATGAATTAATCGCAAAAGGATTTCCCGATCTGTAGGATTTGAGGGATCCGCCTTAAGATACGGGATATACCGGCATGCCTCATACAATACATGGGCCGTCCGGCCATAACCGACAGAGCAATGATGAATATATGGACCGGTAACAAGTTTATATTCCCAACCGTTAAGATCGTCAACCTCTACCCAAACATAAGTTCCATGAGTAGAGGGGCCTTCTACTGTCTTCCCTTCACCGATAAACAGAGAATAACGGCCATGGTCGCCGTCAAAGCGGCATATGGTTACGTTACCCTGTTTTAGTTCAAACTCTCCCACTCCGGGATAACAAGGATTCATGAGTACGTGTTTTCCTGCTGAAACCTCTTTTTTATTACGGGCAAGAGAAGGCGGAAAATTTCCGCAATGCCAGAGCAACTCAGCATTGGGGTTGTCGGGATGCCGGATGGTCATATCCGCGAAAAACGCTGTTTCGTTCACTGCTGCCTGCATTATAACTGCCGAAACCGCACCGTGGATATCCGTTTCGCAAACAACTGGAATGCCCTCATCTGTGAGAAGACCGTTGGCAAAGCATGGTACAAGGCCGACTTCCTTCTGTAATGCATTCCAGCATTGCAGTGCGACTGCGGTACAGCTATTCTGATAACAGAATAACTTCATCGCAGATTTTAATGCTGCAATCATTTTTACTGACTGCGTATCCCCAAGAGGTGATGTATTAAATTGTTCCATATATTCTAACGTTTCATTATAATCATCTCCTCCTGACTCAAGTATTTCCTTCGTTTTTGCGACTAATTCGCTCAGCGTGATTGTAACAACTTCGATACCGAATTGTTCCAGCAACTCTCCTTCATTGCAGATTACAGACCAAAACGCCTGTGGACGAGGTGCGATTTGAAGAATTCGGCACTCATTGAATGATTTGACTACTCTTGTAGCTGCTAAAAAGGTATCCATTCCAAACATAAATTTTTGATCTTCTGCCTTACAGCTTGTTAAGTATGTGAAAGGAACATTGAAACGCCGGAATACCTTACCGGCGGCAAACAAACCACACTGTGCGTCCCGGGTTCGTACGGCATGGGGGGCAGGCCTTTCATCCTGCGGGGCCCAAAGAAGCACTGGTTTATTGAGTTCTTTTCCGACACGTCCTTGTGCAAATTCGGTTCCAAAGTTACAGTGCGTAAAAAACACAGCATCGACCATATTTTCCCTAAATAAATTGACAGCTTTCAAAGCACTTTCTTCGCTGTCTAACATTCCGTATTCATTGACATCGTCAATATTAATAAAATCCGCATCAAACTCCTGCAGTTTTTCCCAAATTAATGATTTATATTGCAGGGCAGCCTGGACTGAAAATCCCTCTCTCCTTGTCGGTGCATACCCTATTTTAAGCTTTGCCATCTGCTGCAATCTCCTCGCTGCACCCTTGTTTGATATTAAGAGTGCTTATTTGCCATTTAAAGTCGTTTTTGTTATAGTTTCATTTAAATAAAATTTAAATAATAGTTGAATTATACTAAATAAAATTTATTCTGTCAATAGATCAATTATTTTGAGTTTTCCCAATTTTAACATTGAGAAGATTTATGTGTATAATGAAACAGTTATCATTGGGAATGAATTTAGAAAATGTTAGTGTATAGGTTCTTGAAAAAGGTGTAATTTGCGGCATGGAGGCCGCAAGCCGGCATCTGAACTACGGATGGTGAATATGCCGGGTAGCCTTTTTCAAGGTTCTAGACACTTACATTTTCTTAATGAT
>JANQMT010000118.1:0-51454 GCA_028279945.1 Clostridia bacterium | reverse complement strand
AATTATTCTAGAAGTTATATTGAGAAGATTTGGGTAAAAATAATACAAAATGTAATATAAAAATGTGAAAATTAAGTAATACTTTGTCAAATTTTGTGCTGTTGGAGGCATGATATGTGCCAGTTGCATAGAACAAATATACATTATTGGGAAAATAATGTATATTCAAGTCAATGTAATAATTTACAAATCTATTGAGCTAGGAGGGATAAAAAATTATAAATAAGTAATAAAAGCATAATGTTTCTTAAATTGATGAAAAGATTCCTTATAATTTCTTCTATCAAGTATACTATGATTGTGATAATGTGGGAAATTGGGTAAAATATGATGAGATAGACTCAATGAGATGTGATGGTGTTGTAGAGTATTGATTTGAGTCAAGTCAATATAGTTAAAAAGAGGAAGCATTTTGAAAAATAAAATATTAATAGTACTATTTATTATATTTAATTGTTTAGAGTTATACATAATGAGTTTGTTTTTTATTCAATATTCAGCACTTCTTTCAGGTATAGGGTTTGATTTTTTCCCATGGTCTGAAACTGATCCCATTTTTTTATTAGGAGTGTTTTATGCTATCCCAATTTTCTTAGTAATAGGCGGAGTATTATTATGGATACAGAAAAAAATTCAAACAATTAAAATAAATGCATTGATGCCAATATTATTTATTGGATGTGAAGTAATATTATTGTTTACGATTGATAGAGCTCCTAGATTTTGTTATATATCGAGTTGGATAGTAATTGTTATTTCTTTTATTACAGTTATTGCAACTACTATTATAAGCTTGAAAAATATGAAGCAAATTACTTAGATTTTATGTATACTTTTTTTTAAGTGATTATTATGAAACTAATCTAAAAACAATTCAAAACACATAAATGTAAAAAATGCCCTTGGCTGAAAAAAAAGCAGATCAAGGGCATTACTTTTGTCTTTTTTCTAAGTGTATAGATGCTGGTTTTTAGGCTCTTTGAGTTATTCTACGGTAACTGATTTCGCTAAATTTTTAGGCTTATCAACATCGCACCCACGCTTCACTGAGAAATAATACGCTAGAAGCTGTAGTGGTACTACGCTCAATATTGGTGTTATTTCATCCATGCAATCTGGGATATAGATGACATCATTGGCTTGTTTTTCTATTGATTTATTACCTTCTTTTGCAACGCCTAGTACGTAGGCACCTCTTGCTTTGACTTCTTGGATATTAGAAAGCATTTTTTCATAGAGATGATCTTGGGTTGCTACTGCGGTTAGGAATGTACCATCTTCTATTAATGCGATTGTGCCGTGTTTTAATTCGCCTGCTGCTATTGCAAAAGAGTTAATATAAGATATTTCTTTTAGCTTTAGGGAAGCTTCTAGTGAGATACCAACATCGACGCCTCTGCCTATGAAGAAGGCGTGCTGCTGTTCATAATGCATTTCGGCAACTCTTTCGATATCATCTGTATTTTCTAGTATTCTCTCGATTTTTTCCGGTAAAGCCTTAAGCTCATTGATGATTTTTAGATAATAATCCTTATCTATGGTATCTTTAGTGACTGCCATATGAAGGGCAATGAGATACATGGATACCAATTGAGTGGTAAAGGCTTTGGTTGATGCTACAGCGATTTCCGGACCGGCCCAGGTATAGAAAACATCATCGGATTCTCTGGCTACAGAGCTTCCTACGACATTAACTACTGACAATATTCTGGCACCTTTTCTTTTAGCTTCTCTTAGAGCTGCTAAGGTGTCTAGGGTTTCTCCAGACTGACTGATAGCAATGAATAACGTATTCTTATCTATAAAAGGATCTCGATATCTAAATTCGGATGCGATATCGACATCTACCGGGATATTTGCGAATTTTTCTATCGCATATTTACCAATTAAACCTGCGTGTGAAGCCGTACCACAAGCTACGATATATACTTTATTGATGCTGTCTAAATCTTCTTTAGATATTTGAATACCATCTAAAGTGATTTCAGTGTCATTAATAAGTCGTCTGTTTAGGGTATCGTATACGCCCTTAGGCTGCTCATGGATTTCTTTTAACATGAAATGCTCATAGCCTTCTTTTTCGGCTGCTTCTGAATTCCAAGTAACATGAAAAATATCTCTTTGAACTTCGTTTCTTTCTGAGTCAAAGATTTTGACGCTATCTTTGGTTAAGCATACAACCTCATCATTCTCTATTAAATAGATGTCTCTTGTATATTTTAATAGAGCCGGGATATCGGAGGCGATAATATTTTCATCTTTTCCCACCCCTACGATGAGAGGGCTGTCTTTTCGAACAGCGATTATTTTGTCGGGCTCATCACAATGAATCACGCCTAAGGCATAGGCGCCTTCCATTTTTTCGATGGCTTTATAAACCGCATCTAATAGATCACCGTCATAGAAATAGTCTATAAGATGAGCGACGACTTCTGTATCGGTCTCAGATTGAAATTCTACTTGATGCTCTGAGATCAACCATTCTCTAAGCTGTACAAAGTTTTCGATGATCCCATTATGAACTAGGGCAATAGACCCGGTCACATTGGTATGGGGGTGTGCATTTTCATCAGAAGGGGCACCGTGAGTAGCCCATCTGGTATGACCGACACCAATATTACTGTAAAAGTTTTTAGGGTTGATGTTTTCTTCAAGGTTGCTGAGTCTACCCTTATATTTGTGAATCTCTAATTTTCCGTCAATACATAAAGCAATTCCCGAGGAATCATATCCTCTATATTCTAGTTTGTTTAATCCGCTTAAAATTACATTTTGTGCATTCTGATTACCTATATAGCCGACAATTCCGCACATGCAAAAACCTCCTATAATAAATGTCATTTTTTTTACTCGTTTTTGCATTGTTAAGATTTATTTTGTTCTACTGATTACTCAATAGTTTTGTAAAACCTCTATCGACCCGAAAGCCGCAGGGGCATCCGCCGAAGTTTCGATACTCCCCTGACCTCGTCAACTGTCAAATCAGTCCTGGCGCTTTTTTAAGTTATTAATTAAACCCAATTCATAAATCACTCCTCCCAAGGGAACAGGTTACAGGGGACAGGGAAGTGTAGATTTTACTATGCAAAATTACACTATGTTAACCTCTGACTTATAACCTTGAGCACTTAGTCTACCTTTTCTATTATAAATATTTTACTAGCTCTACACAAGTATGTAATTGGTCAAATATTTTTTAAAGTCTGAGCAGTCGTTATTTTTTCATTGCTTTCATGGTATTTAGATAGCCTAGTTCAATATTCCTATGGATTTGTTTAGAATCAGAGTAGAGGGTTTTACCTAGGTATTCTGTGGGTTCTATGGTAATGATTTCTACATCTGAAGGGACGCTTATTTTTTTATCATCGTCTTTTTTGGGGTATAACAGGATTTCAATGATTTTTTTGTAGCCTTTGCTAATAAGCATATTGGTTGGAAGCTTGTTATAATATACCCCATCCAAATAATAATCCCCATTTAATTCTATGCTTTTAAACATTGGTAAATAGCAGCTTGCAAGAATAAAATCCTTAAGCTGATCTTGGGGTATATCTTCCTTAAACAATTCTAAGCCTTTCTGGCGTTTTAAAGAGATAGTCACCAGACCAAAATCTTTTGGAGAGTTTCGGATAACAGACTCATCAACCACAGAATTAATTAGTTTTTGAATAGGGGATATGTCAATACCCTCAATGCCAAAGGCAGTGACCATTTCTTTTTTTAAGCCCACAGGGTCTTTGGATTTGAACGCATATGCAGCAAGTTTTTTAAATATTTCTGTGTCTGCATCACTAAAGAAAGACTTCTCAGCGTTTGTCCAAACCTCATAGGCCATATCATAATCATTTTGGATGATTAAGGCTGAACTAAGGGCACCTATAGAAGTGCCTACTGCACCTTTTATTTCTATGCCAAGCTCATTTAGGGCCTTCCAGGCACCAACCTGATAGGTACCTTTGGTCCCGCCGCCTTCCAATACAATTCCATACATCGTCATAAACCTTTCTTTCTATCCTAGTCGTGTCTCAATTAAATCAGCCAAATCTTTTGCCAACACTTGAATCTCTGATTGATTTTTTCCTTCCAGCATGACTCTTACCAGCGGTTCTGTTCCAGATGGACGGATTAATACTCTGCCCTCTGAAGCCATTTTGTCTTCCAGTTTTTTAATAGCGTCTACGATAACCTCATCTTTTTCATAACTATGTTTGTTGCCATTATGAACTTTCGCATTGATTAAAACTTGTGGATATATGGTTACTTCACAAGAAAGCTCTGAGAGCTTCTTGCCTGAAAGTTTTAATGCCTTAAGAAGCTGTAGTCCTGATAGTATGCCATCACCGGTTGTGGTGTGTTCTAAAAAGATAATGTGACCGGATTGTTCTCCGCCAATGATACTATCTTTTTCAAGCATTCTTTCAAGAACATATCGATCTCCAACTTTTGTAGTTTCTACATCACAGTCAATATTCTCCAGTGCTTTGTAGAATCCTATGTTACTCATAACCGTCGCTGTAACCAAATTGTTTTTCAGTTTATTTTCTTGTTTTAACATCTTTGAACATATATATATTATGACATCACCATCGATAATGTTTCCTTTTTCATCTACAGCAATTAATCGGTCAGCGTCACCATCAAAGGCCAAACCGATATGTGCTTGTTCTTCTATTACTTTTTTGGTTAAGTCCTGAGGATGGGTGGAGCCGCATTGGACATTGATGTTGATACCATCAGGCTGATTATGAATAGCGCAAACCGTAGCGCCTAGGGTTGTTAAGACTTTTTCAGCTGCTTGATAAGAAGCGCCGTTTGCACAATCGATTACGACTTTTAGATCTTTAAATGTAATATCAATAGTAGAAGCTAGAAATGATGTATATTGATCTAATGCATCCGTCATAGTGGCTTTCTTACCCAGGTCTTTTCCTATGGGTGCTGTTTGTATATTAATGTCATTTAAAATGATATTTTCAATTTCTTCTTCGATGGCATCATCCAGTTTATATCCGGCATGATTAAAAAACTTTATACCATTGTATTCATAGGGATTATGTGAAGCAGAGATGACAACGCCTGCATCAGCTTGGTAATATTGAGTCAAGTAGGCTGCTGCAGGGGTAGGCATAATACCGATATCCAATACATCAGCACCAACTGAAAGTATGCCGGCTTCTAAGGCAGCACCTAATAAATCTCCGGAGAGTCGAGTGTCTTTAGCGATGACTATTTTAGGGCGATGCTTTTCTTTTGTTAGGACAAAAGCACCGGCTCTTCCAAGTTTATATGCTAATTCAGGTGTAAGCTCAGAGTTGGCTACACCTCTTACCCCATCGGTTCCAAAAAGTTTTCCCATATATCTCACCTCATACATTTATATATATTATTTTTATTCCAATGAACCAAAACTGTTGAATGGTTTAGACAAAGACTTTTAAGCCCAACTTTATTAATATTCTACAAAATTTTATAGAATCCTTTTTTTATCTTTTTAAAATGACAATGTAGTATTTGGAAAATGAAGGGTGAGGGAGGGGATATGAATACAATAGATGAGTCGGGCACTGAGACCCGACTACAGGAAAACCGACACGTGGGTGCCGGTTTGGAAATTCATATTTAAATTTTCTATACGACTGTACTTTCTGATTCTTCTTTATGTGTATTCCAAAGACGATCGGCGGTTGCTGCCCATTTACAAGAAGGGCCGACGCACTTAGCCGTTAAGGCTTCAACAGATTCTTCATCTATAGGCTGAGTAGATTTTGCTTGAGATGCTGCCACCATTTCTTTTAACATTAAAGGATTATCTAAAAGCGGGCAGGGCATCAAATGATTTTGATTAAATGGTTGCAATTCTTGATATTGTTTGAATAAATCGCATTGCAGAGCTTCAATTAAGCTGACATCATGAATATTAACGTTGGAATAGTGAATAAAAGCGCAAGGCTCTACATCACCATTGGCGTTAATATGAAAATAGTTTCGACCTCCTGCGACGCATCCGCTGACATATTCGCCATCGTTCCAAAAATCTAATAGAAATATGGAACGAGACATGCGGGATTCTCTGACTTTATAATACATTTCTTCTCTTTCTTCGGGAGAACATATTAAATCTAAGGCAGCATCTTTTCCGAGAGGCATATATGTAAAATACCAGCCGTAAAGGCAGCCTTTTTCTATCATTAGATCTATATATTCATCTGTTGAAACTGCGCTGATGTTTTTGCTGGTGTAGCAGGTTGAAAAACCGAAAAACACACCTTCTTTTTTAAGAAGGTCCATAGCATGAAGGGTAGCCTCAAAAGCACCATCACCTCTTCTTAAATCGGTTTCTTCTTTAAAACCTTCTATACTGAAAGCCATTGTAAAATTACCTATTCTTGCTAAGTCCTTGGCAAATTTTTCATCAACTAAGGTACCGTTTGTAAAAGCTAAAAAAATACAATCGTCATGCTTTTCAGCCAGCTTGATTAAATCAGCTTTTCTGACCAATGGTTCACCACCTGAGTATAAATAAGCGTAGATACCAAGTTCTTTACCTTCAGTGATTATACGATCGAGGGTATCGTAAGATAAAGAGTCCGCCTTATTATATTCCGCAGCCCAACAACCTGTACACTTTAGATTACACGCAGCAGTAGGGTCGATGAGGATGGCCCAAGGAATTTTACAATTATAGACTTTTTCGTTTTCTAACGCTTTAGATCTTCCCAATAAATAAGATTGTACCAAAAAATTACTTAACAATTTTTCTCTGCATTTTGGATTAATTTCCGTGAATAATCTGTCAATAATTTGGGAGGTAACACTTTCACTGTTACATAAACGCTCTTTGACCCATCTTAGAGCATTTTGATGACTCTCTTCTCGGCTAAGCTTTTGTAACCAACCAATTAATTTTGCAGCATTCTCTTGTGAATTTTTTTCGATGTACTTTAAACCTTCTTTTAAAGCCATTTTCGTTATTTTAGTTTTAATAATATTTTCCATATAGCATCTCCTTATTCTTACCATATAATATGATGCAAATCTTATTTTATGAGAAAAACTTAGTTTTAGAGCTTTATGAAAATGATTAAAGCGTTATTCTTTAGTTAGATTGATATTGACGTATCCTGATTCAATGTCTACAGTTTTAAACTCCTTGTCAGACTGCCATGTAACCCGGACTGAATGTTCACCCTCTTCTATTCCATTCAAATCCAACATGACTGAGATGTCTTCCTCTGATAATCTATTGATAGAACTTTCAATATCCTTAACTACAAATTTTATCGTGTTATTTTCTAAAAACTCGATTTCCAAATCCTCACGGAGACCTTCGATTTGTAAATCGTTTACATCATAAATCAATTCTTTTTCTATGATTTTTTCAATAAATACTTTTATTCTTGGTTGGTTAATTTCTGCTAGTTGAGCGCCTTCAGGTAAATTGACATTTAAATTAATATCTTGAGTTTCTGTCAATCCTTCTAAAGAGACATCGCTAGCAGTAACCGAATCCACAGGTTCTATGACTTCTGTTGCACCCATTATATCTACTTTTGATGGTATGTGAATAATCGACACTAATTCGTAGCCTTCGGCAGGCGTACCGGATGTTTTAACATTTATTGGGACATTTTTGATTCGAAGTATAGGGACCGATACATCTATATAGGTTTCTTCTGTCGTAACACCTAATACTTCGTTATTATCAGCATCTACAATACTAAAGGGAAGGCTTTGACTGATGTCTACCTTTGAATTATTGAGATTAACTCTAGTGACAATTCTATCTACAGATTCAACAAAAGTTTCTGGACCGGAAACTGAGATTTCAGGCAAAGATACGATGGGAGTAGTGTGAATGTAACCATCTGCTGCTTCTCCTTCAAACTCTATTTCCACCGGCTTGGCTCTATTAACAACTTCATCAATTGTCACTTTTATTTGAAGTGGATTAATATCCTCCAGCTCTAAATTGGATGGAAGGTTAACGGCGACAGGAATACTGTTTTGGCCTTGCCCAAATCCTCTCATATCTGCGATAGCATTGATGTTTTCTGATGTTGTGTTAATGATGTCACTTCTTCTGCCTCTAACTTTAATATCCACCGAATAGTAATCTTGGCCCATAAGAACAAGCCCTGTCTGAGTTAGCTTTTCCATATTAACCAATTTTACTTCTACATTTTTTATTTCTTGAATGATCTCAGGATTGACTTCACCAATAACATACATCCATAAGGCAATGGCGGCAACAACCGATAGAATCTTTGTCATAATGTTACTTTTTTTATTGACGTTGCTTTTTTTGTTTTGAAAAAAATTGCTAAAATAACTCATGATTTTTGTCTCCATATCTTTTTAACCAAAGGCATAATGGTGTATCTTTGTTGCGCTTTATTCACATAAACATTCATTAAAATACGTTCTACAGATTTGATATCCAAGAATCTGGAAAGCTTGCCGTCAATAGAAATAGAAATTGCTCCCGTTTCTTCAGAAACAATGAGAGCTACCGCATCGGAATGTTCTGTAATACCTATGCCTGCCCTATGTCGTGTACCCAGTTCTTTACTTAGGTTTTTATTTTGTGAAAGAGGAAGGACACAGCCCGCAGCTAAAATATTTTTACCTCGTATAATAACAGCACCGTCATGCAAAGGTGCATTTGTGTTAAATATATTGAGAAGCAGTTGATCAGAAATTTCTGCATTTAGGGTAGTACCGGTTTCTATAACATCTCCAACAGCAGTTTCTCTTTCTATAATGATTAACGCACCGATGTTATGTTTGGTTAAATAGGAAACGGCACTAATAATAGATTCGGTAATTTCTTCTGCAACTTCTTTATCAATTTCTATAAAAGACCGAGTTAGGAATTTACCTCTGCCTAAATATTCTAAAGCCCTTCGTAATTCAGGTTGAAAAACGATGATTAGAGCGATGGTTCCTAAAGTCATGGTGTTTCTTAAAATCCAAAAAATAGCATGCAGCTGAAGCCAATAACTGACGCCGGTTATGATGATAATAAAAAGCAAACCTTTGACCAGTTGTTCAGCCCGTGTTTCACGGATAAATTCCAGTATTTTGAAAATAACAAAAGCGACAAAAGCAATATCAATAATGTCCGTAATTCTAATTTGAATAAATAAGTTTATAAATTCATCCACAGGAAACACCTCTTCAATAACTATAGCTAATTTAATTGTAATACAAGTATAAATAGACTTTCAACTTTTTATATACGAAAATACAAATTTTTTAATTTTTCTTTATGTATAGTTTGTGCTTAGAAAGAATTTTTAATAAATAATAATAATTTCTACAATATTTGTAATAATCCTCTTTTTAAAAGAAAAAATAAAGAGGGATACTAACAAATGATAGGAGGATTATAAACTTGACGTATGATCAAATAATAAAGTCTCATGTAGTCAACAACAATTCCAAAATTGTTTTAATGATTTTAGATGGATTAGGTGATTTGCCTCATCCGGATTATGGCAATAAAACCCCTTTAGAGTATGCTAAAACCCCTAACTTGGACCGCCTGGCAAAAGCATCAATTCTGGGAAGATGTTGTCCCATTTTTCCGGGGATAACACCGGGAAGCGGACCGGCTCACCTTGCTGTTTTTGGATACGATCCGATCAAAAATCAAATAGGCAGAGGGATATTAGAGGCTTCGGGATTATCCATGAAATTAAAATCAAATGAAGTGGCAGCAAGATCTAATTTTGCCAGTATGAATGATGAAGGCATTATTACAGACAGAAGAGCAGGGCGGATAGAGGATGATAAGGCAGATGCATTGTGTGAAGTATTATGTTCCATTAAAGAGATTGACGGGGTCAAAATAAAAATCAAACCGGGAAAAGAACACCGTTTTGTTACCGTTTTTTCTCCCACAGATAAAGAAATAGGAGCGTTAATAACGGATACGGATCCGCTTCATGAAGGCCACCCCATCAATAAAGCAGAAGGGAAGAATCCCGCATCAAAATATTTAGCAGGTGTCATTAATAAATTCACACATGAAGGCATAAAGCTGTTAAAAGATGAGTTCCCCGCCAATGCTTTTTTAATGAGAGGGCTGTCTTCAAAGCCTAGGATACTATCCATAAAAAATAAATATAAGCTTGAAGCGGCAGCCATTGCAGCCTACCCCATGTATAGAGGGATAGCATCTTTACTGGGATTTACGGTTCTTGATCCATCGGAATCCATTGAGGGGTTATTTAACATTTATCACGACAGCTTCAATAAGTATGATTTCTTTTTTATTCATATTAAAGGTACGGACAAAGCAGGGGAAGATGGTGATTTTATATCTAAGGCGGAGTGTATTGAAAAAGCCGACAAGGCATTGCCGATATTATTGGATGAAAAACCAGATGTTCTGTGTATAACAGGAGATCATTCCACACCTGCATTGATGCACGCTCACAGTTGGCATCCTGTTCCTGTACTGGTTCATGGCAGATATAGCGGAGGGGATGATGCAAAACGGCTAACTGAGAGAGAATGTATAAAAGGCGGGTTAGGCTATATAGAGAGCAAATATTTAATGGGCATACTGCTGGCCAATGCTGGCAGGCTTAAAAAATTTGGAGCATAGTTAAAATAAAAAAACCTCAAGAGTGTTTTCTTGAGGTTTACTAAACAGCTATTAAATTTTTTTCTACTCATATGTAGGTTCAATTAAACCGTATTGGCCGTGTTTTCTTTTATAGACTACATTTACTTCATCTGTCATGGCGTTGGTGAACACAAAGAAATTGTGTGCCAGAAGTTCCATTTGAAGTACAGCCTCATGTGGGCTCATCGGTTTAACATCGAAACGCTTGGTTCTCACAATCTTAAAATCTTCTTCTACCTCTTCATAATCTGGAATGTGATCGAACCGAATAGTCTCATGAATCTTATGTTTTTTCTCTAGTTTTGACTTAAATCTGGTGATTTGCATAGACAGTTTATCAACAACACCGTCGAGAGATACGTACATGTCATTCGAAGATTCTTCAGCCCTAAACATTGTTCCATTAACCGTAAACATGGCTTCAATGATTTGCCTGTTTTTGATAACTTCTAAAACGACATGAATTTCTGTTTCGCTTTTGAAGTACTTATCAAATCTAATGAACTTATTTTCAATAGCACTTCTTAATGAATCGGTAATTGTAATATTTTTTCCTGTTAAACGTATTCTCATGATTACACAACTCCCTTCAGCATATAGTAATATTATTCGCTAAAAATTAGATTATTCCTCTTACAAATTTAAAAATCATGAAATAATATACATTTAAATCGACAATTTACTCAAAATTTCTCTGTGTAAAATCGACATAATGTTACTAAATTTAGCGGTTGGAAAAACCTGTGGATAATGTGAATAAGTCTGTGAATAATTGGTTTTTGATTATTTATTAGTGTGGAAAAAAATCAGAGAATTATTCATGAATATTTATACATTAATAAAAAGGGTTTTTTGAATAAACATTGAAAATATAAGGGTGTATAAAGTATAAATATTCATCAATAATTTAAAATCATTTAATATTTCAGAAAAATGTAATAATATTTTGGTGAAAAAAAGAATTGTGAATAATGTACTAAAATCTTGTCCTTTTTTATTTTTAATTCTTTTTTTTGAAAAGATGGAGCTGTCAATTTGTCAAAAAAAGTAGTTTGATAAAAATACAATAATTAAAAAAAAAATCCATTGATAAAAAATACAATAATTAAAAAAATTTCCATTGATAAAAAATACAGAATATTCTTTTATTGTAAAAAGCTATTCTCTTAAGATGCAATAGGGCATATGGATTGCTTAAACAAAATAATGAGGTGGAGTTTAAAAACTCTACCTCAATGATTACTTTATTCAGCTGACCTGATCTTTGCCCCCACACTCGCCTGCCGGAAGGTTTGCTCCGGTGTTGCCTTCACTACTACCTCTCTCAGATTTTAATTATCTGGCAGGACTTACTCCTAAGCCGCACCATGATCATTAGACTTCTTTTTAAGTCTAACTTACGTGGGTTCTTTTGCCTGCGACTGGCATGAACTTTCAACCACAGACCTGAATAATGTAATATAGATTTTCATACTACAAAATATTCTTGCAATTGTCAAGGGTGTCAGGATATTAGAAATCTTCTCCTATTGCGCAAGTAGCCACATAAACCTCTGAGGCTTTGTTGATTAACAATTCCTTACTGCAAGTATCCACAGTGCTGCCTGTTGTATATACATCGTCTATAAGAAGAATCTGTTTGTCCAATAAAACAGAAGGCCGGGTGACTTGAAATGCATTTTTTAGATTGTTTTTTCGTTCTCTCAAAGAAAGTTGATTTTGAGGCAGGGTATATCGAGTCCGTATAAGGACATTAAATAGGGCAGGGACTTGAGTCAATGCCGATAAATGCTTAGCGATAAGCTTTGCTTGATTATAACCTCTTTCTTTTTCCCTTTTTTTATGCAAGGGGACAGGGATAATGTAGTCAAAAACCATGTTCTCGTTCTTGATTTTTTCAAAAATCAGCTGAGCAAAAAACTTGGCATAATGGGCTTTTTCGTTAAATTTTAATCCATATATCATTTCTTTTGCACGGTCATCGTATACCATGCAGGAAAACCCTTGTTTAAAACTATGTTTTGTATCGATACAGTCATGACATTTATGTGTCAAATAATTAAGTGACAAGGGCTTACCACATTGAATGCAAGTGGGAAGCGTGACCCACTTTATTTTTGCCATGCAATCTTTACATATGGAGTAGGGCTGATTATAGATGGGTTGATTGCAGCATATACAGTAAATATCTGAGGGAAATATTAAGTCAAGAAAAGCGTCTTTGTATGCATACCATCGTTTCATAATAGGCCTCTTAAAAATCAATTACTTTTTCCGACAATAGTTTTTGAAGACGAGCATCCAGCCCTGAAAATCTTTCAATAATTCGATTATTATCGATCATGCCATGTAAATATTTTTCTGAACCAACCAGCACCACAGCTTGCTTGGCACGTGTAATGCCTGTATAAAGTAAATTACGTGTAGCAAGGATAGGCGGGAACCAAAAAATCGGCATGATGACAATAGGAAATTCACTTCCCTGACTTTTATGAACAGTAACCGCATATGCCAGTTCCAGCTCATCCATTTGTGAGAAATCATAAGCAACCAATTTATCATCATCAAATCGAATCAACAATTGTCCATATTCGTTATCTATATTTTCGATAAAACCAACATCTCCATTAAATATACCTTGTCCTTCTGAAAAATCGGTTTCTCTTTTCCATTCAATATCGTAGTTGTTTTTTATTTGCATTACTTTATCGCCTTCTCTAAACACTTTATCTTTAAAAGCTTTTTCTTGTTTAGTTGAAGCGGCAGGATTAAGGAGCTGCTGCAATTCTTTGTTAAGGCTGTAGGTTCCAAGCAATCCTTTTCTGGCAGGGGTGAGGACTTGAATGTCCTTTACAGGATGACAATTCTCAAAGTAGTCCGGAAGCCTTTGAGAAGAAAGGGACCTTATGGTTTGCAGACCTTGGCCTTCATTGGTTTGTTTCAGGAAAAAGAAATCTTTATCTTTCTCGTTATAATCGGGATATTCGCCATGGTTGATTTTATGTGCATTGACCACAATAAGACTTTCCTGAGCCTGTCGAAAGATCTTGTCCAATTTAACACATGGTATAATTTCACTATTTAAGATGTCTCTCAGTACATTTCCGGCACCAACAGAAGGAAGCTGGTCCGCATCGCCAACCAGAATTAATCGAGTGCCTGTCAGAATGGCTTTCAATAAGCTATTCATTAACAGTATGTCCACCATAGAAACTTCATCAATAATGATGACGTCATATTCTAAAGTGTTTTCTTCATTTTTACCAAACCGCATGGAGGATTCACTTTCAAAGAATGAATATTCCAAAAGACGGTGTATGGTTTTAGCCCCATAGCCTGATGTTTCGGTAATCCTTTTTGCTGCACGACCGGTAGGAGCTGCAAGGCCCGTTGTTAATCCACACTTGTGGAAAATGTGGATTAGGCTATTAATGGTTGTGGTCTTTCCGGTTCCGGGTCCGCCGGTCAATATATAGATGCCGTTGGATAAAGCTTCTTTAACGGCTTGTTTTTGATTATCGGCAAGCTGAATGCTTAACTCATTTTCTGTTATTGTAATAAGTTCGTCTGTATCTGCATGAATGGGCTTAGGATCGGCATTCAAAAGCCTTATCAGATTTTTACACACATTGGTTTCTGCATAAAAATATGGCATAGGGAAAACCACAGTCCGATTTTCAAGGTTCTCTAAATGGAGCTCACCTGCCAACGCCAATTCAGTCATTTTATCTTGAATTTGCTCTTTTGAGAGATCAAGAACTTGGGCTGTTTTTTCAGAGAAAGGGTCTAAAGGCATAAAGGTATGCCCCTCACCGGTAAAATGGTTGAGGACAAATAGAATACCGGCTGTAATTCTTTCCGGGGACTCTTTAGAAAAACCAATTTTACCTGCAATCTGATCAGCTGTTTTAAAGCCTATTCCAAAAACATCATGAACAAGACAATAGGGGTTTTCCAAAATGGCATCAATGGTATGATCGCCATATAGCTTATAGAGTTTTATGGCATATCCCGGACTCACATTATATTCCTGCAAGAACATAGTAATTTTCATCAATGCTTTGTGACTATTAAATGATTCTGCAATGACTTTTGCTTTGGCAGAACCAATACCACTAATCAAAGAAAGTTTTTCAGGATGATGACTGATAATATCAAATGTATCTTTACCAAATTTGTTGACAATACTTTCAGCCGTTTTAGGACCAATACCTTTTAAAATGCCCGAAGATAAATATTTTTTTATAGCACCCTCACTTTCCGGAAATTCTTCTTTGTATTCGGTAAAAGCAAACTGATCACCATAAGAAGGGTGATGTGTCCATTCTCCGGTAAAAGTAAAAGTACCTCCTTTTTGACTGCTGTGCATATGCCCAACAATACATATTTCATCATGTTCTATTTCTAATACGCCCACAAGATAACCATTTTCCTCATTGTAAAAAATGATATCAGAAAGTTGTCCTTTTATATTCATATCGACACCTGCTTGTAAAATAATTGTAGTATTGTGAAATCACCAGACTGCTTAGACTGTTGAAAAATTACCAATTATGTGTTGCTTTTATAAAGTTTACGATTGTGCATGGTCCATATTTTATCTGAAAATTGTCCTGGCTCTGTCTGGCTGAGAGCAGATTCCATGTCATATATTCTGGCGTCAATTTGATCCAGATAATGCAGCATTTCTGCCTCCGGAAACATTGGTCTTTTAGGACTTCCAAATTCAGGCTCATTATGATGAGAAAGAATCATATGCTCAATCATCAGTATTTTTTCACGATCTATTTCAAGCTTTTCACCTGTTTTTTCAATTAATTTTATACCTTGTATGATATGACCTAAGAGATGCCCTTCGGTAGTATAATCTTTTACAATACCATATTCATTGGCATCCATTTCATATAATTTGGCGATGTCGTGCAGGATAACGCCGCAATAGAGATAGTCTTTTCTGAGATTTGTATAAACTAAGCACATTTTTTCTGCCATTTGCAGCATACGCTTAATATGATAGAGCAATCCGGAGGCTACGGCATGGTGATTCTTCATAGCGGCAGGATAATAGCTTAATTTATCTGAATGGGTGGATAAAATCTCTGTGGTTAATATTTTTAATTCCGGGTCTTGGATGTCTTCGGCACATTGATAGATAAAAGCATACATGTCTTCAGATGCTTCCGGTGCTGTTTGTAAAAAATCTTTAGTTTGACACTGATCATTATCTACAGCTAAGCGGATTTTAACAATGGTAATCTGATTGGTTCCGTTCCATTCGGAAACCATTCCTCTTATTTTAATAATTTTATTTTGTGTAAATGATTCATAATCTTCCGGTACTTCCCACATTTTAGCGTTGATTTCTC
This sequence comes from Clostridia bacterium, assembly GCA_028279945.1. Classification (GTDB taxonomy): domain Bacteria; phylum Bacillota; class Clostridia; order Peptostreptococcales; family JAAYPU01; genus JAKSCF01. The sequence goes on along the minus strand of JANQMT010000118.1, from coordinate 35,455 downwards.
CGCTTTTATCAAAAAGGGAAATGTCGCAATACTTTTTATTGTTACTTGCTGTTTTTAATGAAAATGATTTGATCATAAAAAAATCTTCAATATTGTCGCCTGTCTTGATTTCTGATATGTACTTCTGTTTCATTAAATCTCTCCCCCTAATAGCAAATGGTTATTTACACCTATTATACAATAACAATATTTAATGTGAAATAAAATAATCACGAAATGTAGGGGATTATAGGAACGGCTTTCCGTGCTTGCCGCTCTTTATTACATAGAATGACAACAGAAAAAAAGAACAACTCATGAAGAATTGTTCTTTGGTTGTTCATATGTAGTTTTAAATTTTATGGCGTTTTATTATTCTCCCGGTGATTTTATAGACAATATATCCCAGTATCACACCAAAAACATTCAAGATAATATCATCGACATCAAAAACGCCAAGGCATAAGTAGTATTGAGCAATTTCTATGGTAAGGCTCATTAAAAATCCAATGCCTAAAGAAAAAATCAGACTTTTATATTTGCTGATAATAGGCAGCAAAATACCTATAGGCATAAAAATGATCACATTGCCAAATATATTGGAAATCCAATCCCAAAATTTAAAATATTCAAAGTGTTTAATATACATTGAAATGGTATTAAAGGGAACCCAATTTATGTAGAGATCTCTATTGGAAATCAATACATCTCTGGCTAAAAATCTTGCTGATCCAAAAAGAAGCTGTTGTGCAAGAAAAATGGTATAGATAATGAAAACAAACCGTAAAAATCTCATGGTAATCGTTTTATAATCCAATACAACTATTTGTGTCTTTCCATTCAGTAAAGTTTTTAAAATTTTATCCAATATGCTTCTCACCTCAAATAAGTCATATATGTCTATTCGCTACTCATAGTAAAAATCCTTTTAGAATAAATAACCATTAATTATTATGAGCAGAACGACTTTATTTATTTGTTAATTCTTGTATCCAAATACTGACATCTGCATCGCTTGGCATTCTCCAATCGCCCCGAGGCGATAAGCTGACAGATCCCACTTTTGGGCCGTCCGGAATACAACTTCTTTTAAATTGCTGAGAGAAAAATCTTCTATAGAATAATATGAGCCAATCTCTGATTTTATCCTCACAATGGTAATCAGCAAATGTTTTTTTAGCAATAAATAGCAGTTTCTTTGGATGCATTCCAAATCGTATGGTGTAATAGAGGAAAAAATCATGAAGCATATATGGACCCACTGTTTCTTCTGTTTTTTGAAGTATCTCACCGTTTTCATCAGGCGGCAATAATTCCGGGGAAATAGGTGTATCCAAAATATCTTGCAGTGTATTTTTGAGGGTTTTATTTTCGTATTTATTCTCCATAACCCATTGAATAACGAATCGAACCAAGGTCTTGGGTATGCTGACATTAACCCCGTACATGGACATGTGATCTCCGTTATAGGTGGACCATCCAAGTGCGACTTCCGATAAATCACCTGTACCAATGACCAATCCTTTTTCTTTATTGGCAATATCCATAAGGATTTGAGTCCGTTCTCTGGCTTGAGAATTTTCATATGTAACATCATGTTGATTAGGATCATGATCAATATCTTTAAAGTGCTGCAAGACGGAGTCTTTTATGCTGATTTCTCGCATATCTGTTCCCAGAAGTTTCATAAGAGACTGGGCGTTGGTATAGGTCTTATTGGTTGTACCAAAACCGGGCATGGTCACGGCGATAATATTTTTAGGATCAATATTAAGAAGCTTGAAGGTTTCACTGCATACTAATAAGGCCAGTGTGGAGTCAAGTCCTCCGGAAATACCGACCACGACTTTGGAACTGCGTGTATGCTCAAGTCTTTTTGCCAGCCCGGCGGATTGAATGTTAAATATTTCTTTACAGCGTTCATCGATACTGCTTCGAGCATCAGGTACAAAAGGTGTTTTAGGATATGTTCTCGACAAGGCATCTTCATCGGATAGTGTGCTAAACGGTTTGATATCAATATGCTGATAACGGCTTCTATGGCCATAAATACTGGTGCATGCACCAAAGGTTTGTCCCTGTATTCTTTCAAATTTTAATCGATCTATATCGATATCGCCATAAATAATAGTGCTTTTTCGTTTAAAGCGTTCAGAAGTAGATAAGACAACACCATTTTCACTAATAATACAATCCCCGCCAAAAACCAGGTCGGTAGTGGATTCATGAACACTAGACGAAGCATAGACGTATCCGGATATATTTTTAGCACTTTGTTGAGTGACCAGTGTTTTTCTGTAATCCGACTTGCCAACCATTTCATTACTGGCTGACAGGTTTAAGATAATATGTGCACCATTAAGAGCCAGTAGTGTTCCGGGAGCAATAGGCGCCCATAAATCTTCACATACTTCCAATCCAATTTTAATATCATTTTCGTTATCGCAAAAAACCATATTACCAAATGGGATATCTTTACCAAAAAGATGGACAGAAGTTATGCTCTTACTAATTTCAAATCCTGAGGCAAACCATCTTTCTTCATAGAATTCTTTTGCATTTGGTAAAAATGTTTTGGGTACGATGCCTTTGATTTCTCCGTTTTGAACAAAAGCGGCACAATTATAATAGTTGTTTTCGACTTTAAGATAAAACCCGATCATAGCAGCAATGGGAAGGGTTCTGCTGGCTTCTGTAATTTTTTTTAGCCCATGCAGATTTTGTTTGTAAAGAATATTTTGGAAAAATAAGTCGGCACAGGTATAACCTGCTGTGCAAAGCTCAGGAAAACAAACCATGGCTGCTTTGTTTTTTGAGGCTTTTTTCATACATGATATAATTTCTTCTGTGTTATAATCCGGGTTGGCTACAATCAATTCCGGTGAAGCTGCTGCAACTTTTATCATACCTAAATTATTACTCATTTTTATCACCTCTATTTTCTAAGAATAACACCTTGCTCTGTAATAGTTGTTTCAAAGGGTTTGGATAGTTCTATCATGTGATGAATGATTTCGCTTTTCATAGCGTCTTCGTCTTTTAATAAGTTTGCTTTGCAATGTTTTATGTGAATCGGGTAGAAACTGCCACCCTGAAATTCGTCAGCGTTAAAATTCAGCTCAAACAAGGCGGTTTTGCCTGCTTGATCGTTTCTCTTTAAAAATATAAAATTCCCTATACTATATAAGATCGGTTTTTCTTTATAAATTTCAATACCTTGCAATACATGTGGATGGTGGCCTATTAATGCATCTGCACCGTGATCAATAATTTGATGCGCCAGATCTATTTGATATTCTTCCGGTGTATCTGAATATTCCACACCCCAGTGGAGTAAAACGAAAAGAAGATCACAGTTTTGTTTTGCAGTATGTATGGTTTCAAAAACCTGATCATAATCATCTTTCAGTATACTCGCAATACCAGGCTTGTCTTCACCGGCTAAAAAATGTCTTGACGGAATGATTTCGCTAAAGTTTAAAAAACCAACTCTCAGGTCATTTCGCTGGATAATCTTTAGGGTCATAGCTTCCTCTAAATTTTTCCCCGCACCGCAGTACTCAATACCGTAATCATGTAAGTGGGATAAGGTATCTAAGAAAGCGGTTGTGCCGAAATCATAAGTATGATTATTGGCTAGGCTAACTAGGTCAACATCAGCATTGGCTAAGCCTTCCAACGTAAATGGTTGTGAACGAAAACCGTATCCTTCTGCTTTATAGGTCTTTCCTCTATCGCTGACACTGGTTTCCAAATTAACAACCGAAATATCGGACTGCTTTAATAGTGGCGTTATATCTGTCCAAGAATAGTCTACCCCATATGTATGGATATAATCTGCAAAATAGCTGTCCATCATAACATCGCCGCCAAAGGAAACTGAAATGAGCCGATCAGGTTGTTTTTCTTCAACTTTTTGTTGAACAGGGTCTTGCTTCACTTCAATATCTGAAGGTTCTAATCTTTTCTGGTTTATGCTGTCGGGAAGAATAAACACGCATAATAAAAATACGATCAGAAGTATGAACTTTGTAAAATTTTTCTTTCTCTTTCTACGCATAACTTGCACCACATTTTTAAAATTTTTTTATGTTTTATTAATCATATATCTAATTTATGTATTTTTAAAGGTCATACTGATAAAAAAAATGTAAATTATGATAAATAATAAACCTTGCACCGAATAAGTCTTCTTTTTAACAAGAACAGGGAGGGTTAATATTAAAGTAAGTAGCATGACAATAGGAAGATCAAAAGAGAGGTTCTGTGGTATGACTTCCAAAGGGGAAAACAATGCTGATAATCCTATGACTAAGCAAATGTTTAAGATATTGGCACCAATAATATTACCTAACCCAATGGCCGGCTTTTTTTTAACCAAAGAGGTGATGGCAGTCGTAAACTCAGGGAGTGATGTACCGAATGCAATGAAAGTTAAACTGATGACAGCCTCAGGTACGCCCAAATATTCTGCTATGATAATGCCGTTATCGATAAGAAGGTTGGACCCAATAAGGATGGAAATAATTCCAGCAATAAAAAACAGTATAATATTTTTTTTCTCTTTCCAAGTAGATGCTTTCGCATCATTCTCTTTATGATCAGAAATACTGTAATAGGCTTCTCTAATATTAATACCGATAAAAACCAAAAAGATGCTTATAAAGATGAAACTATTTTTTGTATCAATGATACCGTCTGTTGCTGTCCAATATAGAATTGCGAGTGCCACCATTAAAATAAAGGCCTTTAATGGAAAACTTTTATCATTTATTTTTCCAGACATAAATAATAAGGGGAAGGCTAATACAATTCCGATATTGCAAATCATTGAACCGATGGCATTACCCACACTCATAGTAGAATGACCATTTATAGCCGCCATTACGGATATTGTGACCTCAGGCAGTGTGGTAGCTAAACTGACGATGGATACACCGATTAATACTTCTGATAGACCGAATAGTTGAGCAATGCCTATGGCAGAGTCGACAAACCAGTTGCCGCCTTTAATAATCAAAAACAGTCCCAAGATAAATAAAAAAACCGTAATATACAAAGAATCACCTTCACTTTAGGCTGTAGTTTTAGCTAAATAATATAATAGTAATTTTACTTTAATTGGTAATGAACTACAAGGCAATAATATGATATGAAAACAATTTTACCGCAATAGAAGGTTGGAACTATTGGATATACATGATTGGACATACTATTTTACTTAATATCACTTATATTATAAAATACAATTGATGAGTAATAATATTTATTGCTATGGTAATGGTATATTTAATAATGATTATTAAAGTAAAGGAATGGCGAGATGTCAAAAAAAATCTTAGTGGTTGAAGATGACCTTAAAATTGCAAGAGTTATTGACCTTCAGCTAAAACACGGTGGATATGACGTTCGGATGACACACGACGGCATGGAAGCGGAAAAACTTTTTATGACAAACAACTATGATTTAATTCTCTTAGATATTATGCTTCCTAAAATCAACGGTCTAGAGCTGTGCAGACGTATGAGGGAAAAATCCCAGGTGCCAATTATTATGCTGACTGCAAAGGATGATGTGACCGATAAAGTAATTGGCTTAGATTTTGGTGCTAATGATTATATAACGAAGCCTTTTGAAATGGAAGAACTTTTAGCTCGCATTCGTGTTCAGTTAAGAGATAATGAAAACAAGGAAAAAAGCAATGTTGTGATTATTGAAGATTTAGAAATAAATATTAGTACGATGCAAGTCAAGCGTGGAGGAAAAGATATAGAGTTTTCTAAAACAGAATTTGAATTGCTTTGCTTTCTAGCACAAAATCGAGGCATCGTTTTAAGGCGTGAAAGAATACTGGAAAAAGTATGGGGATATAATTTCTTTGGCAGTGATAATATACTTGATGTGTATATTAAGTATGTTAGAGACAAAATTGACAAGCCTTTTGATAAAAAAATACTTGAAACAGTACGTGGTGTTGGATATGTTATTCGATAAAAGATCAAAAAGTAAAAATATTACTATTCGACATAAGGTTACTGTTTATATATTCAGTATAGTTATTTTAACTTATCTAATCATTGAATTAATAAGAGTTATTTTTTTTCAACTCAGCAGTCCATTCAATATTCTTGTTTCAGTTAGTATATTTACTGGTTATGCATATGTAATATCTAGGTTAACAGCTAATTGGCTAAGCTATAAATTAGCTAAACAAATCAATCGGATGACAGGTATTGCTATAGCTATTGCTAACTCAAATGACTTAAAGAAGCGTATGAGAATATCCAATCATCAAGATGAACTTTCCAATCTTGAAGAAGCCTTAAACAGTATGTTAAGTCAAATTGAAGATTCTTTTGAAAGGCAGAAACAATTTGTATCCGATGCTTCACATGAGCTTAGAACGCCTATTTCAATTATAAAAGGTTATTTAGATATTTTAGATGAATGGGGAAAAAAAGACAGCACATTATTGGATGAATCCATTCAATCTATGAAAGAAGAAACTTATCACATGAAAAAGCTTATAGAGAATCTTTTGTTTTTAGCAAGAGGTGACCAAGGGCAGTTACTAATGAGTTGTGCCGACCTTCAGTTAAATCATATCATTAAAAAAATGGTTCAAGATACTAAAATGATTGCTGAGGGGCGAATCATTAAGTGTGATGTTAATGAAGGGATAGTGATACAAGGAGATAAAGAACTTATTTTACAGATGCTTAGGGCACTTGTTGAGAACTCTGTTAAATTCACAGAAGATAACGGCGAAATCACTGTAAATTCATTCCAACAAAAAAATACTGCAATTATAGAGGTAATGGATAATGGGATTGGGATTTCTCAAAAAGATGTAAAAAGGATTTTTGATAGGTTTTATAAAGTGGAAGAAGCTAGAAACAAAGACACCGGAGGTAGTGGACTTGGTTTAGCGCTGGTGAAAAAGATTGTGGATATGCATAACGGTAAAATAGATGTAAGCAGCGAACTTGGAAAAGGAACAAAGATACGCATATATATTCCAATTCCAGACTGAAGAGAAAGTATGTAGATATTGAATGCAGGTGTATAATCTAAGGTCATGATCATTAATCTTTCATCATTCTCTAAGGAAATTCTAAGATTAAATTTATTATTATTTAAGATTTTCAGTATAGAATTTTTTTAAAGAATAAATAAGGATGGAGTGATAGAAAAAGTGAGTTTATTATATGGTGCAGAAGCACTCAATCGTAAAGCGAGTGCTGATAAAAATAAGCCTGATGAAATAATTAGAAGCTTAGAAATTAGAAAAGGCAGTATTATAGTGGATATTGGCGCAGGAGGAGGATATTATTCAATAAGGTTTGCAGAAGAAACCGGATTAGGTGGTGAGGTGTATGCTGTGGATGTCAATGGAGATTTTTTACAGCATATTGATTTTCAAGCTAAACATAATGGACTAAACAATATTAAGACTGTGTTGGTAGAGGAAAAAGCTAAAGGTCTTCCAGAAAGAGGTTGTGATCTAATATTTTTTAGAAATATATACCACCATATCCATCAACCTGAAGCATATTTTAAGGAGATCAAAAGATTTCTTAAACCAAATGGGAGAATAGCTGTTATTGATTATAAAAAGATCAATGGTTTTAGTTTCATTAATCTAATAGGACACTTTGTCAATGAAATCGATATGATTGCTGTTTTGGAAAACGTTGGTTTCACACCTATTAAATCTTTTGATTTTTTACCAAAACAAAGCTTTAATATATTTCAATTAAAATAATATTTTACTGTTCTGAACCCCTTTTTTCTTTAAGTTAATGTTTAAGGAAAGGTTAATTTATGCCAAGTATCTAAGAAAAGTCAAACCTGGAATAAAGTCGAAATACCTCGAATTATAATTTTTAAAATGTATTTTCAATTGAAATGCAACACGTATTATAGTAACATATATTATATATTAATATAGCAGGAGGGGGTCGAAGTTGATGAGCAGAAATAAAGTTGATAGTAATCCTAACGCTTTTGATACACTCATTGGAAAAAACTCTGTTATAACGGGAAAGATTGAATCTTCCGGCTTGACAAGAATTGAAGGTAAAGTTGTTGGAGATATTATTTTAGAAGGTAATTTGATTGTTGGACAAGATAGTCATGTTCAAGGAAATATCAAGGCTGTCAATGTAGAAATCTATGGCAATGTTACAGGTAATGTTGAGGCGGAAGATGCGCTCACATTACATGAAACCGCTGTATTACAAGGGGACGTGAATATTAAGACTTTTATAGTAAAAGGTAATGCAAACTTTGATGGCAATTGCAAGATGAAAAATTCAAAAGTCCTTCCAAATAACATGAATGATAAAAATAAAAGAAATAACAAATAATTAAGCGGGGAACAGCTCCATATTTGTTTTCTAAAGCTTGTCATTACATAACCAGCATGGTTTTGCTGGTTTTTTGATTGTAAAAATTTACCTAAGTACCTCAATATTTATGGATAAAAATACTTTAGAAAACATACTTATACTTAAAAAAAGGAAGATTTTTCAATTTACTGTTAACTTATAGGGCACATCATACATACTATGAAGTAAATACAATATAACATTGCAAAAAAACTTAATTATCATTAAGGAGGGTATTTTAATGGCTGAAAAAAATTGTGGCGGCGGAATAGGTGGACTTTTTGGTGGTGGATGCGACAGTAGCTTATTGTTCTTCTTCCTACTATTAGTTGTTTTATTCTGTAACTGTGGATGTTTCGGTGGCTATGGTGGTAAATACTAAGTAAAATAAAGTGATTATACTTTTTTTTATGAATAAAAAACTTATATAACCACAGAAAATAAATAGCAAAATACACCGGATTAACCAAGATAGAAATCAATTTATCTAAGGTGCAATCCATTATTTTACAAATTAAGTTATTTATATTGCAAAATAAGGTAGATTGTTTTAAACAATCTACCTTGTCTTTTATGAGTATCTATTCCCATTCAATGGTTGAAGGGGGTTTAGAAGTAATGTCGTATACGATTCTGTTGACACCTTTTACTTCATTGACAATTCTATTGGATATTTTTTCTAACACTTCATAGGGGATTCTTGCCCAGTCGGATGTCATTCCGTCTACAGATGTTACTGCTCGAATACCTACGGTGTGGACATAAGTCCTTTCGTCGCCCATTACACCGACACTTTTGATGTTGGGTAAAACAGTGAAATACTGCCAAATCTCGTTTTCTAATCCGTTAAGCTTTACTTCTTCCCGTAAGATTGCATCCGACTCACGGATGATTTCCAATTTTTCTTCTGTTATATCACCAAGACATCGGATAGCTAGTCCGGGACCGGGAAATGGTTGACGCCAAACAACTTCTCTGGGTATATCAAGCTCTTCACCAACTTTTCTAACTTCGTCTTTAAAAAGAGTCCTAAGAGGCTCAATAAGAGATAGAGTCATATCTTCAGGAAGGCCGCCTACGTTGTGATGACTTTTAATAACGGCAGCCTCGCCGGTACCGCTTTCTACAACATCCGGATAAATGGTGCCTTGAAGCAGAAAATCAATTTCTCCAAGTTTATTGGCTTCTTCTTCAAAAACACGTATGAATTCTTCACCAATAATTTTTCGTTTCTGTTCAGGATCACTGATACCTTTAAGTTTATTCAAGAAACGTTCACCTGCATTGACTCTAATTAAATTCATATGGAATTTTTCTTTAAATAATGCTTCTACTTGATCGCCTTCATCTTTTCTTAGAAGCCCATGATCCACAAAAATACAAGTTAGGTTATTTCCAATGGCTTTGTGAACCATAACGGCAGCTACGGAGGAGTCAACGCCTCCGGAAAGGGCACATAAAACTTTCCTATTGCCGACTTTTTCTTTTATTTCTTTAATTTCTTGTTCAGCAAAGTTGGACATGGTCCATGTACCTTTGCATCGGCATACATCATAAATGAAATTTCTAAGTAGTGTATTACCAAAAGGGGTGTGCTGTACCTCTGGATGAAATTGAACAGCATATAACTTCTTAGCAGCATTTTCCATAGATGCTGTGGGACAATGCTGTGTGGTTGCAGTTACGCTAAAGCCTTCCGGGACATTTTCTATATAATCGGTATGACTCATCCAGCAGGTATTTTGAGGGTCTATTTCGTTATATAATGCACTTGCATGTATAACATCCATGGCAACACGTCCGTATTCTTTACGGTCCGGTTGTTTAACCTTGCCGCCTAAAACGTGAGCCATAAGTTGAGCACCATAGCAAATACCTAAGATGGGTACATTCATTTCAAAGAGCTCTAAAGGTACGGTAGGTGCGTTCTCTTCATAAACGCTGGAAGGACCGCCTGTAAAGATAATCCCTTTAGGATTTTTTTCTTTTACTGCTTGTACACTCTTTGAATAAGGTACAATTTCACAGTATACATTTTGTTCTCTAACTCTTCTGGCAATGAGCTGATTGTATTGTCCGCCAAAGTCGACCACCAGAATGCCTTCATATTCCATGATAAATCACCTCTTATTCTCCTACGCTGTAATTGGATTCTTCTCTGGTAATACTGATATCGTGAGGATGACTTTCAACTAAGCCTGCATTTGTAATTTTTGTAAATTTACCATTTGTTTTTAATGCTTGAATTGTAGGCGTTCCGCAATAGCCCATACCGGCTTTTAGGCCGCCAACCAGTTGATAAACAGTATCTTTTAAATCTCCTCGATAAGGGACTCTTCCTTCAACCCCTTCGGGAACAAACTTTTTAGCTTGGTCTTGGAAGTAACGATCGCTGCTGCCTTGTTTCATGGCCGCTGAAGATCCCATTCCTCTATAAACTTTAAAGCTTCTGCCTTTATAGATGACTTTTTCACCGGGACTTTCTTCAGTACCCGCAAATAATGAACCAATCATACACACATCAGCACCGGCAGCAATTGCTTTAGGAATATCACCGGAAAATTTAATACCACCGTCTGCTATGATAGGGATACGATGTTTCTGAGCAACTCGAGCACATTCATAGACTGCCGTGATTTGAGGGACACCAATACCTGCAACGACTCTTGTGGTACAAATAGAACCAGGGCCAATGCCTATTTTTAAAGCATCTACACCGGCATCAATTAGATCTTGAGCAGCATCTCCGGAAGCGATATTACCGGCAATCAGTTGAATATTTTTAAACTGTGATTTTAGCTTTTTAACGGCATTGATGACATTTTGAGAATGACCGTGAGCAGTATCTACTGTGATAATATCTGCACCGGCATTAAGAAGTGATTGGGTCCTATCCATGATATCTGATGTAACACCCACTGCTGCACCGGCTAAAAGTCTACCTTGTTCATCTTTTGCCGATAATGGAAACATGATGGTTTTTTCGATATCTTTTATCGTAATAAGTCCCTTTAGAATACCTTTCTTATCAATGAGAGGCAGTTTTTCGATTTTGAATTTCTTTAAGATTTTTTCTGCGTCACTCATGGTGATGCCTTCTTCTGCAGTTACCAAATTATCCTTGGTCATCACCTCGCTGATTTTTCTAAACATGTCATCTTCAAAACGAATATCACGATTGGTAATGATGCCTACAAGCTTTTTATTCTCATCGACGATAGGCACACCTGATATTCTATATTTTGCCATAAGACCTTGGGCATCATCAATTAAATGGTCAGGAGATAAATAAAAAGGGTCAACAATTACACCATGTTCACTCCTTTTTACTTTATCTACTTCCTCAGCTTGCCGAGCAATAGACATATTCTTATGAATAATACCAATACCACCTTCACGTGCAATGGCAATAGCAAGCTTTGATTCTGTAACGGTATCCATGCCTGCGCTCATAATAGGTATATTCAATTTTATTTTTTGGGTTAAATGAGTGGAGGTATCCACGTCTTTTGGGAGTATATCAGATTTTTGAGGGATTAAAAGAACATCATCAAAAGTGAGTCCTTCGGTTTTAAACTTGTCTTCCATTTCATTCACATCCTTTCTTTCACTATATTGATTTTTATACGTTACCAGAGAGTGTTTATCGTGTCAATACTAATTTTGTTGTATCATGTCATTTTTGTTGATAGGGTGAATTTTTAAGCAGTTTTATAGTACCTAACTGTCTTGCTTTTTTCTTCCATTGTCGTTCTCCAGTCCAAATATAAATGGGATAGGGTATCATCTTTTCTTTTGCCAGCTTAACAGCAGATTGTGAGATTTTGCAGCCACTCTTTAAATCGTTAGCCAGTATATTAATAGCTTTTCTAATTTTTTTGGTTGTTTTAACATTATTGAGATTCTGACCTGCGATGACACCACCTTCGCCGAGAAACAATGCGCCAAGCCAGTTAAACTTCATCTTTCTTGCAAAGTTTTCTGCGGTTTTTATGGCCACTGCATTGTGACTGGATTCTGGGAAGCCTGCATTAATCATGAGCATCAATTCTATCTGGGATAATTTTTCTCTATGTTGGTATAACTTATTCATGAACTCAATAATATCAGCAGGTAAGTTGTCACAATACAGAGGACATGCAATAACTAAGCAATCACAGGACTGCAAAAAAGATTCAGGAACATCCTGTACTTCCGATACATATAAGATACTGGATTCAACATCCAGATGATTCAATTCGTCAGATAAATATTTAGATAATGCATAAGAAGTGCTTCTGTTTTTCTTTGGACTCCCTACCAGTATGATTATTTCTCTATCCATACTTTTTCCCTCCATGAGTCATTGAACAGGCATGATAATACTTCATCAATTTCTTCATCACATTGGTGCTCGTATATTAAAATACAAGTGCTGTGTTGACTGTAAAAATTGATAGAATTTCTTTTTACTTGTTCAAACATGATTTGTTCAGATATATCGTCAGGCTCTTCCAGGATACCTATCACCACTAAATCCGGATATTTTTCGTATCTTTTCTTATGATGATATTCTCCGTGTATTTGAGTAAAAAATGGAGATATAAGAGGTATGCAACGTTCTAGGGCTCTCTTGAGTTGGTGAGAATAACAACCAAAGCAAATAGGTGTTACTAAAACCACCAAATCGCTTTGTATGTAGCTTTGAGCAATATGGATACCATCATCTTTTATGACACATTGGCCGGGCGTTTTAAGCCAACATTTAAAGCAGCCTTGACAGGATGCTATTTTTAATTGTTTCAAATCATAATATGTAACCTCTTCACCCATCTCGATATATTGATCTTTTATAGACCTTTGAACCAGTCCCGGAATCCGATTTTCATCATATGAATTCAAAATCGTAACTTTCATTATATCCCTCCAAGTTTTAAATACCTAATCTATGTTAGCTGGTATCCTGTACAGGATATCAGCTATCTTCCATCATAACAAAAAATAAAATTAGGTAAATAGATTAGACAAAAATTGACGATTTAAAGGATTTATTGATATAAAATGAGCCTCCTAAATCAGAAGGCCCATCATCTTAATCTTGTAGAAATTCCTCATAATACTCTTCATAAGTGATGTCATTTTCATATATATATTTAGCGATGTCTTTACCTACATATCTTAGATGCCATGGTTCATAGTTGTAACCTGTAATATCGGTTTTACCTTCAGGATAACGGATAATGAAACCAAAACGATGGGCATTTTCTGCTGTCCATTTTCCTTCCTCCGTATCACCAAAAGCACTTCTAATCTGGTAATTAACTTCCTCACAAGTAACATCTACAGCAAGGCCTGTCTGATGTTCGCTTTGGCCGGGAAGTGCACTGGTTTCATTGGCTTTATCAATGGACCCTTTTCTTTCTATATTATTGGAAAAAATAATCGTTTGAAGATCGTATGACCGATAGGCAGAAGCCGGAAGAATCTTTAACTCTGCTTCACTCTCTGCTGCATTGCAAAATTCTACTATTGCCGCTGCCGGATCTTTTCTCAAATATTGTACTTCATCAAGTCTTCCAGGTGCAAAGAAAGGAAGCTTTTCCAGATCACTGGGCACATCTTCCGATGTAATAACGTGACTTTTATTGACCAGAATCAATGGGTCATCGATATCTTCCATAACCGTTACACCTTTATAATATTCTTCTGTGCCTTTAATGGGAACGTCTACAGGGATAACATCCGCATCAACTTCTTCTTCATCTGTAGCATTTTCATTGACCTCTTCTTCATCTGTAGTATCATCATTGGCCTCTTCTATATCATCCTCATTGGTTTGTGTTACATCACCAATGGTTTCATCTGCTTCATTTTCCCCACTATCATCAATAGGGGGTTCGGATTCATCTATAGTATTAGGCTCTGCCGCATCAGCCTCAGTTTCTTGAGCTAAAGTACCCAAAGCAAAATTTCCAAACATATACATTGATATCCCAATTGCAATAACTCCAAATAAAGCCAAATAAACAAACCGCTTCATCGCTCACCCTCCTAAGTCAATGTAAATAGTATGATGTATATAACGCCGTACTTGTCTACATTCTACACCATATTGCAAATTTCATCAACAGTTTACAATCTTTTACTAAGTGATTTGAATAGGAGAGGAGGGAGTTATTTTTTTAAACATAAAAACAGCGAGCAGCATTTGCTACCCGCTTTTTTATGTTTTTATGTTCTGTTTTTACATCATTCCTGGCATGCCGCCCATGCCGCCCATGCCACCTGGCATAGCAGGAGCTGCGTCATCAGACTTAACATCTACGACAGCACCTTCAGTAGTAAGAAGCATAGATGAAGCAGAAGCAGCGTTTTGAAGCGCTGATCTTGTAACCTTAGTTGGGTCAACGATACCGGCTTCAATCATATTAACATATTCTTCTTTAGCAGCATTGAAACCAATTCCAACATCACTATTTTTTACTTTTTCTACGACAACAGAACCTTCATAACCGGCATTTACAGCAATTTGTCTTAGAGGCTCTTCCAAAGCTCTTTGGATAATCGCAGCACCTGTTTTTTCGTCACTTGTTAAACTGTTTACAAATTCAGATACAGCAGGGATTGTGTTAACCAATGCAACACCACCACCGGATACGATACCTTCTTCAACAGCAGCTCTGGTAGCATTTAAGGCATCTTCGATTCTGTGTTTCTTTTCTTTAAGTTCAGTTTCAGTAGCAGCACCAACTTCAATTACAGCTACACCACCTGATAACTTAGCAAGTCTTTCTTGTAGTTTTTCTTTATCAAATTCTGAAGTCGTATCTTCGATTTGAACTTTAATTTGAGCGATTCTATCATCAATGGCTTTTTTATCGCCTGCGCCATCAACGATAGTTGTATTGTCTTTATCTACTTTTACTGTGTTAGCTTGACCAAGCATATCCAATTGAGTTTCTTTAAGATCGAAGCCCAGTTCTTCGGAGATAACTTGACCACCGGTTAAGATAGCGATATCTTCAAGCATTGCTTTTCTTCTATCACCAAAGCCGGGTGCTTTAACAGCTACACACTCAAATGTACCTCTTAACTTGTTAACTACGATAGTAGCAAGTGCTTCACCTTCAATATCTTCAGCGATGATTAAAAGCTTTTTACCTTGTTGTACGATTTGCTCTAAAATAGGTAAGATTTCTTGAATATTGGATATCTTCTTATCTGTAATAAGGATATATGGATTTTCAAGGTTTGCTTCCATTTTTTCAGCATCGGTAACCATATATGGAGATAGATAACCTCTATCAAATTGCATACCTTCAACAACGTTTAATGTTGTTCCCATAGATTTAGATTCTTCAACCGTGATAACACCGTCTTTTCCTACTTTTTCCATTGCTTCTGCTATTAATGTTCCGGTTTCAGTATCATCAGCTGAGATAGAAGCAACTTGTGCTATGTTTTCTTTACCTTCAATTACTTTTGATATTTTCTTAATTTCTTCAACAGCAACTTCAACAGCGCCTTGGATACCTTTTCTAAGGATCATTGGGTTAGCGCCGGCAGCAACATTTTTTAGACCTTCACGAACGATAGTTTGTGCAAGTAATGTAGCTGTAGTGGTTCCATCTCCAGCAACATCATTAGTCTTAGTTGCAACTTCTTTAACCAATTGAGCACCCATGTTTTCATAAGAGTCTTCCAATTCAATTTCTCTTGCAATGGTAACACCGTCATTGGTGATAACCGGTGATCCGAATGATTTTCCAATTAAAACGTTTCTTCCTTTAGGTCCAAGTGTTACTTTTACAGTATCTGCAAGCTGATTAACACCGCTTTCCAATTTTCTTCTAGCTTCTTCTCCAAAATTAATTTCTTTAGCCATTTTATTATAACCTCCTTAAAGTTTTATTTTTATTCAACTACTGCTAAGATGTCTTTTTGAGAAAGAATAGTATATTCTTCTCCTTCATATTTGATTTCAGTTCCTGCATACTTTGAAAATATAACGATATTTCCAGCTGCAACTTCCATCTTTACTTCTTTTCCGTCAACCACTCCACCAGGTCCTACAGCCATAATTTCAGCCATTTGAGGTTGCTCTTTCGCTTGATTTGGTAATACGATACCGCTTTTAGTCTTTTCTTCTGCTTCTAGTCTCTTAATAACAACTCTGTCTCCTAAGGGTTTAATATTCATTATATGTACCTCCTTTTATCGTTTTCCCTATGTGGGATATTATGTATTATTGATTTGTTATCAAATTGTTAGCACTCGTGTGTAATGAGTGCTAAATATAATCTAATATATATGCGCCTGTTAATCAAGCACAAAAAATAGTTAATTAATGCCAATATTGATGATTATCTCATAAATAACGCTTTTTTTTTATTATTACATTGATATTCTTAAATATTCTAGCTTTTTCTCGTATTTTCTATAAAAGCACTAAATAAAGCTAACAATTATTAAATAAATAAAAGGAAAAATTAATGCCGGAAGCATATTTGCAGCTTTTATTTTGTCTACTTTAAGAAAATTTAACCCCAATGCTGTTATAATTAATCCGCCTACAGCAGATACTTCTCGTATGATTTCATGTAACAATACATCATTAATTAAGGTTTTTAATAATGAGGCACCTAAAACAATGCTCCCTTCATAAAGGAAAACCATGATGGAAGAAAAAATAACGCCTATTCCCATAGTGGATGCGAGAAGGATTGAGATAAATCCATCCAGAATAGACTTGGTAATGAGCATTTCATGATTTCCTTCCAATCCGCTTTGTAAAGACCCGATTACCGCCATAGAGCCTATACAAAAGATAAGACTTGCTGTAACGAAGCCTTGTGATATGGAACCTTCTTTACTTCCTACTTTGCTTTGAATCCAGTTTCCAAGGTTTTCAAGCTTTAAATCAATATCGATCCATTCCCCTATAATACTTCCCAGAACCATACTGAATACAAGCAAAATAAAGGAATTCACCTTAAAAGCGTTCTGAAGTCCTAAAAACATAACGCTTAAGCCAATTGCTTTATGCACCGTATCATTTATTTTTTCCGGGATTCTTCCATGAAGTGTGATCCCTATTAGTGTACATATGATAATTGCTATGGCATTTATAGTTGGTCCTAACATTTTTAATATCTCCCAGTGCCTTTATTAGGTTCTTTTATCCCAATTGTTTACTTTTTAATATAGGGTGATTATAATGTATGTAGTGTTTTCTAACGTAAATCTTTAGCAGCTCACATAGAAAATATGGTATTAAACAAATGAGAATAGGTGGCTGTAAGATGCTGCTTTACTACATAAAGTAAACAACTATTATTAATTATACAGTTAAGAAAGGTGTGTTACAATGAAAAAAATTAATCTAATTATGATGTGTGTACTAATAATTTTCAGTATTTCAGCCTGTACTCCAACCGCTGAGCCTGAGATTGAACCGGAAGTTGAGCCACAGCCGGCCATAGAGGTTAAAGTGGCAGGTTTAAAAGGGCCTACGTCTATAGGGATGATAAAAATGATTGATGAGCAGCAGACCATAGGCGAAAACACTCATGTCATTTACGATATTTTACCTACACCGGATGTACTGGTATCAAAGCTGTTAAATGGTGAATACGATTTTGCTACGATACCTGCCAATGTAGCCTCTATTATTTACAATAAGAAGGGTGAATATCAGGTAGCAGGTGTACCCATTTGGGGCGTATTATATGTTGTAACCAATGGTGTGGAAACTACAGATTGGGATGATTTCAAAGGACAGACCATATATCCTTTTGCCCAAGCATCAACGCCTGATGTTATTTTTAAATACCTATTAGAGCAAAACGGGGTTAGCCTGGATGATGTTACTTTTGATTACAGTGTACAGCAGGCAGAGCTGGCACAAGCCATTGTTGCCGGAGAAGTCTCAATAGCAGTTTTACCGGAGCCTTTTGTAACAGCCGTAACCATGAAAAATGCAGACATAAAGATCGCTATGGACATTCAACAAGAGTGGAAAGCGGTTCATACCGAATCCACCGAAGCACCTGCAGATGCATCCTATCCTATGACTGCAGTAGTAGTAAAAAAAGAATTTGCAGAAACACATCCGGAAATGGTAGAAGCATTTCTTAATCAATATAATGATTCTACCATGTGGGTGAATGAGAGCACAGCCGAAGCTGCAACACTAGTAGAAAAGCACGAAATAGGTCTAACAGCAGAAGCAGCAGAGCAGGCAATACCAAGGTGTAACCTTGAATTGGTGAATGCATCGACTGCAGAATCTGCCATTAATCATTATTTAAAAGTCCTCAATGAATTTTCACCTAAAACCATAGGAGGGCAAATGCCTGATGAAAACTTCTATTACGGAGAATAAAGTTAAGAATCAAAACAAGGTATCGATAGTATCAATTATTTCAGTGATGGTCATAATATTGATTTGGAAAATCGCTTCGTTGGCTTATAACAACGAAGCGTTGCTTCCTGCACCTGAAATTATTCTTATTAATTTGTTGAATATTTTTCAAAGACCTGAGTTTCAAAAGATTGTAGGATTGACTATTTTAAGAGGGTTGATTGGTTTTTTTCTATCCTTATTGTGCGGAATTATTTTAGGCAGCTTTGCAGGTTTGTACGATAAGGTTGAAAAAAGCTTGTACCCATTATTGGTAGTTTTTAAATCCACTCCTATAATGTCTATTATTCTACTTCTCCTATTATGGTTTGGAACTGAAAAAACGCCTGTTTTTTCAGGTTTTTTGGTTGCTTTTCCTATCATATATACCAATGTGATGCAGGGGACTAAAAATGTGGATACCAACTTAGTGGAAATGTCCAAGGTATATGGCGTCAGCCGTTTTAATATCATAAAAGATATCTATTTTCCCTCTACGGCACCATTTCTGTTTGCTGGAATTTCTACGGCTTTCAGTATCGGATGGAAGGTGACGGTAGGGGCTGAAGTTATCAGCCAACCCAAATTCTCTGTAGGAAGAAAAATGTGGGAAGCTAAATTATATATTGAAATTGACACTTTGCTTGCATGGACCGTGTTAGCCGTTTTGTTAAGTTATATTATTGAGGGACTTATAAAAATACTTGAACGAAAAGTAATAAGGTGGAAGCATGTATACAAATCTTAAAATCCAAAATCTGAATAAACGTTTTGACGATCTAACTGTTTTTGATCATTTGTCTATGGAAATACCTAAGAATAAAATTTCATGCGTTCTTGGGCCTTCGGGTTGTGGTAAAACGACTTTATTAAACGTAATAAGCGGTATCCATAAACCTGAATCCGGAGAATTGGAAGATTTTAAGAAGCTTACTTTTTCTTTTATATTTCAAGATGCAAGGCTATTACCCTGGAAGAGTATAAAAAATAATCTGGATTTTGTTTTAAAAAGTAAGTATGCTTCAGAGGAAAGACAATATATTATAGATAAGTATTTAGATATTGTAGAATTACGAGATTTTAAGGATTATTATCCGGACCGTTTAAGCGGAGGCATGAAGCAAAGGGCAGCCATAGCCAGAGCTTTTGCTTTTCCATCAGATGTTTTAATAATGGATGAGCCTTTTAAAGGCTTGGATATTAAAACTAAAAAAAATATAATCAATAAATTTATTCAATTATGGAACAGTGATAAAAGAACCGTTATATTTGTAACCCATGACTTAGAGGAATGTTTACAGGTAGCGGACAAAATATTTGTTCTTTCAAAGCTCCCCACAAAAGTCATTTACGAAGATATAATAAATATACCTCAAGATAGAAGACGGCTCGATAATGAAAAAATATCCGTCATAGAAAAAAAGGTGAAGCATATATTCCTTGATTGAGGTTATAAAAAAGAGGCGATTAACATGAAAGCCAATAAAAAAGGTGCATTGTTTATGCTGGTGGCAGCTTGTTTTTTTGCATTGACAGCCGCATTGGTCAAAAGCTTACCGGATATTCCTGTAGCTGAAAAAGTTTTTTTTAGAAATATTATAGGTTTGATGCCCGTTCTTATAGTCAACATTAAGAAAAGAAAAATGTCATGGGGCAGCAACAAGCCTTTTTTAATCTTACGCGCAATTTTAGGATTGATTGCAACAGGTGCATATTATTTTGCTTTGTCCCGTGCGCCATTGGCGGATACTGTAATTTTAATGAATGTGTATCCTTTTTTTATTGTCATTTTTTCTTTTTATTTTTTAAAAGAAGATATAAAAAAAGAACAATTGTATGCACTTGTTTTAAGTATCACCGGTGCAATTTTAGTCATTCGACCCCAATTTAATGCCATTAATTTTGTATATATCATTACATTATTCGCAGCTATCCTGACAGCAGGTGCATATACGACTGTCAAGCATTTAAAGAAGACGGAAGACTCAGTTGTGATTATGTTCTATTTTTCGTTGGTGACTGCAATTGGTTTTTTGCCATTTATGCTGAAATCTCATTTTGTTGTACCTGTAGGGATGAACCTTATAAAACTGCTTGTACTGGGTGCTTCTGCCACATGTTACCAAATGTTCATGACAACAGCCTATAAATTTGCACCGGCAGGAGAAATTGCCGTCTACAGCTATGCCAGCATAGTGATATCAAGTATAATTGGCGTCATTTTTTGGAGTGAAGTCCCTTCATTATTATCGTTGCTTGGGGCAGGCTTAATTATTATTGCTGCATTTATAAATTACAGAAAGGATAAGGAGTCATGATGTGTAAATTGCAATATTGTCAAAGAATTGCATAAATTGACATTGAGTGATATAATTTTATCAACTAAGAAGATAAGGTTAACCATATAAAATAATATGTAAACCTTTTATGGACTAGGATGTGAGAAGCTTTTCGTTGATAATAGTTGTTGGAAACCCGAGACGGTTATGATAGCCGTTTTTTTTTAAGAAATAAATCGTTAGGAGCTTGTCGGATGAGAATAATGAAATTTGCTGAAGTACTGGACGAGTCTTTAGAAATAGTGAAAAAAAATGCAGGGACTATTTTAATGTTCAATTTATTATACGGGCTGATTTACATAGGTGTTTCCATTATTGCCGGGGTATCTGCAGTTTTTACCATTGACGCTATTGCAGTGATGCCCGGAAGTAACCGTATAGGCGTATTTGTTTTATTAGGGGTTTTGGTTTTTATTTTCGTTGTATTTGGATTGTCTCAAATAGCAGGCAATATTAGAATCGGAGCTCAAAAGTTGAATGAAGAAAAAGTAGACTTTAAAAGTGCATTTGGAACTGCTTTTAAGAAGCTGCCAACATTAGCAGGTATTTTGTTGGTGTATGCCTTATGCATAGGGCCTTTAGCCGCCATAGCGTATCAAGTAGTTGATGAATCATATTATCTTTTTCCTTTTTTTATGGATGAATGGGTAAATGTAACAGTGATTTTGATTATTATGCTGATAATGATTTTTTTAATGGCCATCGTGACGAATTTTTTTGTTTTCGCAATTCATGTGACGGTAGTAGAAAATTTGGGTCCTATAAAGTCTATAAAGCGAAGTTTTCAGCTTGTTAGAACTCAATTTTGGAAAGTTTTCGGCTCTATGTTTTTAATGCAACTGTTAGTGGGAGCCATCCAATATTCTTTGATTAGCTTTATCGTTTATTGTGGCGGTATACTGTATGTTATTGGTCAATTATTAACCTTCGCGCCGGAGGGATTGTACCAAATTGCTTTTGTCTTAGTACCTTACCTGCAATGGCCGGTTAATATTATGTCCTACTTATTTTTGACGCCAATGGTGATCATCATGACCACTTTGTTATATATCAATATAAGGTTTAAGACAGAAGGGTTCGATTTGGTATTGAATATAAAACAGTTAGAGAGGAACATGGAACGTGCCGAGTAATCAACATGAAATAGTGCCTCAAAATGTATTTGAGGATAAAGTAACTGATATTTTAAGCCGAAAAGAGTACATACACTTATCCGGTTTTTGGGAAAAAATAAAAGAGAGAATCATTGATTTTCTTAAAAAGATGTTCGAAAATAATTCTTTAGATTTTGACGATGCCATTGTTAATATACTGGACAATAAAATATGGTTCTATATAGGACTAATGATTTTAGTTCTGATTGCGGTTGTTATATTAATAAAAATATTGAACAGATTTCAAAGGAATCCGTCGGTTAAAGAAATATTGGGAGAAAAAATCCATGAGACGACTACTCCTGATAGTCTTAGGCAAAAAGCTAATGCGTATAGAACACAAGGCGATCTGACACAGGCTGTACGATTGGATTTTATTGCACTGCTTCTACTCATGCATGAGAAACGATTGCTTTATCTAGAAGAAAGTAAAACCAACAAAGAAATTGAAAAAGCTATTGAAGAAAAAAAGCTCTCTTCTACAGATAAATTCCATTATTTATCAGAGACGTTTAACGCTGCATGGTATGGAAAAAAAACTTGTGATGATAAGATTTATACTTCTTGGCTAGAAAATATGGATTTCATTTGGAAAGAGGTAACCTGCTATGAAGAATAAATCGAACAGAGGATGGATCATTAAGTTGATGATTGCACTTTTCGTTTTCTTTGTTGTCATGCATATTGCAGCTGCCTATACAGATATATATCCCAATTATTCAGTTAAGAATAAATCCAAAGCAGGGTCCAGTATTTTCTACGAGGCATTAGGAGAGCTGGGTTTGCCGGTGAGTATTTCTAATAAGCTGATAACGGAGATAGAACCTGAAAGTGTTCAAATAGTTGTTTCCAATGGTGTCTTGGATATAGAAGATGAAGCAATTATGCTTTGGGTTAAGAAAGGCGGGATACTGGTATACCTGAGTTATATGCGTGCTCCCATAGAATATGGAGATTGGCTGAGAGAAGAAAATGGCATTGATTATTATCAATATGGTAAAGGATTTGTGTTGTCATTTGACAAAGAACATATAACCAATTGGGCGCTCACAAAAAATAAAGAGGATGCGTACCGGCTGTACAAAGCCATAGGAGAATTGAGAAGACCCATTATTTTTAATGAACAACATTTATATTCGGTTAACGTAGAAAATTCACTGTGGTATGCGATACCCTTAAGATACAAATGGATCATTTATCAGCTGCTGATTGCGGTGTTAGGGTATTTATATTTTGCAGGAAAACGATTTGGAAAAATACAACCCCTTTATGAAGAGGCTGAAAGAGATGAAAATGAATATCTCTATGCTGCTGCATATACTTATCAAAAAGCAAAATGCTGGGATATTGTTTTAAATAATTATTATAAATATTTCCTAAAGAAAATTCATTGTACACATGATAATTGGATTGATTATTGGAAAAAGGAGGACCTTCCTTCTTTGAGTAAAGCAGAAAAACTACATGATTTCATGGATAGTTTACGGAAAAAAAGAAAAGTTGGCCATTACTTAAGAATTGTTGCAAGTATTGAATTATTAAATAAAATCATAAGTAAAAGGAGAGAGCAGGTTTGGAAAAATTGGAAAAAGATATCATAAAGGACATTTTGGACCGTATTAGAGGCGAACTTAAAAAAGCGATTATTGAACAAGACCGGTTGATTGACTATGCCTTGATTAGTTTGATTTCCGGAGGGCATGTGCTGTTAGAGGGCGTACCCGGTTTGGCAAAGACACTTATGGTTAAGGCGCTTGCCAAATCATTGGATGTTAATTTTAAACGGATACAGTTTACCCCGGATCTGATGCCGGCTGATATAACAGGTACTCAAGTGTTCAATCTAAAAAACAGTGAATTCGAATTTAAGGAAGGACCTATTTTTACGAACTTTTTATTGGCAGATGAAATCAATAGAACGCCGCCTAAGACACAATCAGGGCTTTTGGAAGCAATCCAAGAGGCCACCGTATCTATAGATGGACAGACTTATGAACTGCCTCAGCCTTTTATGGTTTTTGCGACCCAAAATCCTTTGGAATATGAGGGAACTTATCCGCTTCCGGAGGCGCTTGTAGATAGATTTTTAATGAAATTAATGATCGATTATCCATCTGCACAGGGCGAAAAGGAGATATTAAGACGACATCATGAAGGACTTTTGGATATGGATATAAAGAATTGCCAATCCGTATGTACACAAGAAGATTTATTCAGATGTATGAACTTTGTCAAAAGTGTTAATGTAGAGCCGGAGTTAATGGATTATATTGTAGCCATTATTTCCGAGACCAGAAATAATGATGCCATTGAAATTGGCAGTTCTCCAAGAGGTTCATTGGCTTTAATGCAAAGTGCTAAGGGATGTGCAGCTTATGCCGGCAGAGATTATGTTATACCGGAGGATATTAAGGAAATGGCAATCCCTGCCCTTAGACATCGTGTTATATTAAAGCCTGAGCTGGAGCTCGAAGGTATATTGCCGGAAGCAGTACTTGAAGAGCTGCTTGCCGGCGTTAAGGTTCCCAGATAGGTGGTGTATATCTTTTGGCAGTAACTAGACGTTTTGTTTTACTATTACTGGGAGGTTCAGTGGTAATACTACTTGCTGCATTTATTAATATGTCTTGGTTTGTTTTTGTGTTATACAATTTATTATGTTTAACTTTACTTTTTGTGGATTACCATATTTCTCCGGATAGAAATAAAGTAGAAGTAGTACGTGAAGGAAATGAAAATTTATCGATATATGAAGAGGAACCCATTTCTTTTCGAGTTCACAACAAGAGTATTTTTCCATTAAAGATTGAATTACAGGACGCGTTCCCTGATTTTCATTTTGACATCCAAAACCAGAGAATAGCAAGTTTGGTATTACCTAATGAAAAAAAGATATTGGAATATAGGGTTGTTCCAACCAAAAGGGGAAACTTTGACTTTAAAAAGCCTTCTATTAGCTTTGAGGGTAGGTTAGGACTTTGCAAAAAAGCTTACAAGCTTGATCTGTCAAGGCAATATAAGGTTTATCCCAATATGAAAAATTTGCGAAAATATAGATTGTCAATTTGTAACAATCGTTTCTTGAAACAAGGACAGAAAAACCTGAAATTATTAGGAAAAGGCACAGCTTTTGAAAGCTTAAGAGAATATGTGCGTGGTGATGAGTACAGAAAAATCAATTGGAAAGCTACCTCCAGATACGGTAAACCTATAGTGAACCAATATGAGCCTGAAAAAAATCAGCATGTCTATATGATGATTGATACAGGCAGAGTCATGAATCAAACCGTAAGAGGCTTTAGAAAATTAGACTTGGTAGTGAATACTTCATTGATTTTATCCGATATGATTAATCAAAATGGTGATGAGTCAGGTCTACTGTTGTTTAATACCGGTGTTACAGACTTTATAATGCCCGGAAAAGGCTTAGCCCATCGAAATAAAATTATGGACACACTTTATGATATTGATTATTCCAGCGAAGCATCCAATTATGAAGATGCTTTGTTTCAGATCAAGAAAAAGGAAAGGCATAGAAGTATTATATTCCTTTTTACAGATTTTGAAACAGAAGATGAAGCCAAGGATTTATTAAAGTGGCTGCCTATTATAGGGAAAAATCATCTTGTTATGATTATTTTGATTAAGAATGAAAAGGTTGAAAAAATAGCAGAACAATCGGTTAAAGATGTTGAAGGTATGTTTACTAAGGGAGTGGCTTTAGACATGCTCCTTGAAAGAGAGTATATGATTGGTATGCTTAATAAAAAGGGTATTTTTTGTAAAGAGTTCGAGCCGGAAAAGCTGGAGACCAGCGTTGTTAATCGGTATATTCATGTGAAGAATAAAACGTATATGTAGCTTTTGGGGGGACAGGTTACAGGGGACAGAAGCGTAGGGGTGGCTCCCCGTGGCCACCCTAAGAATATTTTGATAGGCTGTTTAAGTATTGGAGCTATATGCAAAAATGTCGAGCACGGTGACCCGACACTACAATTGTTAACTTTTTAGCTTTGGTAGAGCTAAGTATACAATGAGCAACAACAAGGTTACAAAGCTGAAAACAAGCTTGATGGTGGGTGAAATGTTGAGGGGGGTAAAGAAACCCTCGATTGTACCTGCGATAATAAGTAGGGTGATGACGCCGCCCATTAAGGAGATGGCTTCTTTGCTTCCCTTGATGATGGCATGTTTTCGTGCATATTGTTTAGGGAGTAACAGAGACTTGGCAATAATAAGCCCGGCTCCTCCGGAAACGAATATAGCGAATAATTCTAATAAACCATGTGGTAAAATCAGAGACCAATAAATATATGGATCTGAAAATAAATAAATCAGGCCGGTTAAGGCCCCTAGTAAAGCACCATTTTTAAATAGGACATATATGGTGCCAAGACCTAAGGTAATGCCTAATACAAAGGCATAAAGGGCCACAGAGATATTGTTAATCATAATGGTAGAGGATAATACCGGAAAATAGGAAGAATCCCATGTACCACCTACAGAATTAGATTGTATGGATTCTACCAGATATGAAGGTAAAAAAAATCTTGCGGTTTCTGTATTGACAAGGACCATGATTAGACTTAGCATGAAACCAAACATGAAAATACTAAATGCTGATAATACATACCATTTAAATTTTCCGATTAAAGTTGGGAAAATAGTGGTGAGATAATTAAAAAAATATCTGGGAGATATTTTCCTCACAGAATAAACGTGAACTTGGCATTTGCTTACCAATGTGTTTAAGTAATCCAATATTTGAGTATTGGGAAAGTGAGTCCTAGCGTAGGATAAATGGTAACTGGACCTTTTATATAATGTTAGATAGTTTTTAATTTCTATAGAGGATAAGGAATTATACCCTTTTTTATTAATAATATGGTTCAGTTGTTCCAGCTCTTTCCAAAGGATTGAGTGATTTTTAATAAAGCTTTCTTCTTTCATATGCAACACCTCTTAAACAATTCTACCAGATTGTTTTGAGAATGTATACAGGACACCAGCTATAACCGGCTATAAAAAATCAGGAGGTTAATGATGAATCAAATTAAGATAATTACACCCGAAAACATTGAAGTAGAATATACCCTTGGAGGCGTGGCATCCAGAGCTTGTGCCGCTGCAATTGATATTTTAATCATAATGGTTTTCTCTGTCTTAATATGGTTAAGTGTATTTTTAGTATATATAAATATGGACGCGTTATGGAATGAGTATTTTGGATGGATTGTAGGGATCGCGCTGGTGTTAAATTTTTTAATTTCCTATGGCTATTATATATTTATGGATATGTCTAAAAATGGACAGAGCTTAGGTAAAAAAATATTAGGGTTAAGAACCATAAGAAAAAATGGGCAGCCCATAACCTTAAAACATTCTGCAATTAGAAATTTCATAAGAATTTTCATAGATATATTTGGGATAGGACTGGTGATTATGTTCGCAAGTAAGGATTGCAGAAGACTGGGTGATTTTGCGGCATCAACCATTGTGATTCTCGAAAAAGAAGGAAAAAGACCCGTTGAGCTGGAATTATTGAATATGAGTAATCGTTTTTTAAGTCATTTAACGGTTGAAGAAAAAGAAATACTTCGTATGTACTATCAAAGAAAAAATGATATTCAAAATCATGAATCGGTTAAAGAAGCTTTGCTGCAATACTTTTCAAAGAAATTTGAGGGGTTAGGGATGCTTCAAATGGTTGAGGAAGATTTAAAGCGAATATAGTGACTCAAACCGGATATAATAGTAGTGGCTAATAACAAATAATCGTAAGAAGGAGGTTAGAATGTTATGAAATTCACAAAAGCTTTTTGGATTTTAACAGTAGCTATTGTTTTTTTATTGCTTACCGGCTGTACCGGAACAACTGATCCTAATGAAAACGAAGGCACGGAAACAGGAGAAATCACCATTAATTTATATTTCAGCGATTCTGATGCACAATATTTAGTTGCAGATCCAGTACAGATGACAAACCCCTCTCCAAAAGATGTGATTCAACAACTCATCAATGGACCTACAGATGAAGCATTAATTAGAACAATGCCGGAAAACATAAAAGTAAAAGATATCAATATTGATGAGAGAATTGCTTATGTTGATTTTTCAAAAGAAATGGGAGAAGCGATAAATGGTGATTATGGTACTTCAACCGCATCCCAGTTACTGCTATATTCAATCGTTAATACATTAACCTTAAATGACCAATTTGAAATCGATGAGGTCAAAATCTTGGTAGAAGGTGAAGACATTGGATTGGGACCTTTTGGAAAGATTGGACCACAAAAGCCTAACTTAGATATTATCAAACCATAGAACAGAATTATATCTGTTCTTTTTTTAAAACAATTATTGACATATACCCAAAATAAGATATAATAGAACTATAAATAACATATACCCAAAAAGAAAGGAAGATAAAAATGCCTAGAAGAGATGGAACAGGGCCAATTGGAAGAGGTCCTTTATCAGGGAAAAGAATGGGCTTTTGTAGAAATACTGAAGTGCCTTATGGTTATGGTTTAGGAATGGGATTTGAAAGAGGGGGTAGATGCTATCCTTACAGTGTTGATTTCAAAAATGAAAAATCCTTCTTAGAAAAACAAAGAAGTGTTCTGGAAGACCATTTGAAAAACGTTAATGAAAGATTAAAAGACATAGAAGAATAATCAGAGAATATTATTTTCAATACTATGGGATGATATTTTGTAAAAGGGGGATTTTGCACTCCCTTATTTTTTTGGTATAATATTCTTAAAAATGAGAAGGGGTGAGGTTGTGCCACGTCCAAAAAAATGGAGAAAAGTGTGTAGTTTACCGGCTCATAAGTTATATGGTCCTAGAAATTGTAAAAGTGATGAGAATGAGATCATCGAAATGGAAGTTGAAGAGTTTGAGACCATCAGGCTTATGGATTTCGAAGGATTAAATCAGACTGAGTGTGCAGAAAAAATGAATGTAGCACGTTCGACTGTTCAAAGAATATATGATGACGCAAGGAAAAAAATGGCTGACAGTTTAGTCAATGGGAAGCTTTTAAAAATAGAAGGCGGCAATTATGTCGTGTGTACTGAAGAGGTAGAAGATAAGTGCTGTCCTGCATGTCATAGACGACAGCATAGATATAGAGGGGGAAAATAGCGAGATTATCACTATTTCAGAACATTATGGTTCAAGTATTAAATTTAGAAAAATATAGTTATTAAAAGTTATGCAGAATATATTGAATATTAAATATATGGGTGATATACTAAGTATAATTTTATAATATCATGTTAAGGGAAAAGGGTTAAAAGCCCTTGCTGTATGTCGCAGCTGTAACCAGTGATGAGAACCGGAAAACACCACTGTCGTAAGATGGGAAGGTTTGGTTTAAAGATGATCTGGAAGCCAGAAGACCTAGCTTGATATTCTTCAAATCATTTCCGACGTAGAGAGATTGAAGAGATATGGTACGAAATTAAGATGCTATCTTTTTTGGGTAGTTTTAATTTGGGATAAGTTGGTCAGTACCTCTCTATGGGAATAGAGGGGTTTTTTTGTGAGAGGATATAGGATGAAAAGATTTGGTTGGATTTTGGTTATATTGTTGAGTTTACTTGTCTTTATTGGATGCAGTGCCGGTGCTGTTAATAATGAGGGTGTTATAGAAGTTATTGTATCAAGAGATTTTGGAAAAGAGGAACTATCTAGTAAGCGTATAGATGTTGCAGAAGGGCAAACGGTACTGGATATTTTAGAGGAAAATTTTGAGATTGAGACAGCTTATGGCGGAAGTTTTGTGAATGGGATTGATGGGCTTAAGTCTGGATTTACCAATCAGAAAAAACGTGAAAAAATAGACTGGTTTTACTATGTGAACGGCATTTTAACTCAAGTGGGTGCGGGGGATTATGAAATAAGAACAGGCGATGTTGTAATATGGGATTATCACTATTGGGACAATGCTAATTATCTTTCCAGTATGATCGGTGCTTATCCAAATAACTTTGTTAATGGATATGATGGGAATGTATTGAATGTAAATATCTTGTGTATAGAAGGATATGAGCAGGAAGGTGAAAAGCTGCAAGCATATTTGACCAATCATGGCGTTGGAAACGTTGAAAGCTCAAATGTAGATGAAGAAGTGCTGCAAGACGATGGTATTAATACCATTGTAATAGGACCATGGGATGAGCTTTTGAAATATGAATATATCAGTGAGTTGTATGAAAACAGAGAAAAAGCAGGTCTTTTTTTTGAAATAGATGAAAGCATAGCGGCTTTAGATCATGATGGAAATAGAATAGAGACTTTTGATAAAGGTGCTGTAATAGCATCTGCTCTAAAAGGATATGGTGTTATGTCTACAATATGGCTGATTACCGGAAATGATGAAGCATGTATCAAAGAAGGGGTGCATTTGCTTTATGAAAATCCTGAGAAAATAAAAGGATTATTTTCTGTCATTAAAGCTGAAAATGAATGGATTCATTTACCGATGAATGAATAGGTGATCTTATGATAAAATTACACCCTCTTAGCATGATTTTTTTTCTTAGCGTTCTCTTTTTTATGATATTGATATACAACCATCCCTTGTACATTATTTTGATATTAAGTTTTTTAATGGTTCTGTCAAGGATAATAAGTGAAGGGAAACGCTTAAAAAGTATTATTAAGTTTAGTTTATACAATGTTTTGCTCATTATCATTATTAACCCTCTTGTTAATCACTCGGGTAGGACGGTTCTGATACAAAGTCCAAGTATACCTGTTATCGGCAAGATAAAAATCACCGGTGAAGCCTTAGCGTATGGGGCAAATATGGGTTTAAAGCTGATCTGTATTTTATTGATTTTTTTAATCTATGACATCATGACAGACCGAGATGATACTTTTAGTTTTTTTTCTAAATTTGCTCATAAATTAACCCTTACTTTTTCTATGGCAAGTAATATTATTCATAGGTTAACCATAGAGTCCATGAGAGTAAAAGATGTTATGGAGATGAGAGGCGTCAATTTTAAAGAAAAAAAGATAATAAATCGAATCAAGTCTTATTACCCTTTACTAAAGGTTATTTTTATTTCTTCACTGGAAGGTTCTATTGATAGGGCAGAAGCATTGCATTCCAGAAGTTATGGTAAATGTAAAAGAACATCTTATGTGGACTTAAAAATGATTTTTATGGATTATTTATTTGTTTTTATTGCTCTAATATTATTGACGATTTTCTTATGGGGATTGTTTTATGATGTAGGAGCTTATCAGTTTTATCCAAGGCTTCAAGCTTTTGTTTTTGAAGATTTTATGTGGCTTGGAATACTAGCATGTGTACTTATCTGTACCCTGTTTATTGTGTGGGGGTGTAAACACTGGAAATTTCTAAAATTAAAGATTTAACATATTATTATCCACAAATGCAACAACCCGCTTTAAAAGATATTAATCTTTCCATTAATGAAGGAGAGTTTATCCTCTTACTGGGTGAATCCGGCTCAGGGAAATCAACACTGGGCAGGGTTTTTAACCGAATCATTCCTGAATTTTACGGTGGGAAAATAGGCGGTGAGGTGGAAGGTTTAAAAGACGTAGGTATGGTGTTCCAAGATCCTGAGAAACAGCTGGTAATGGATCAGGTAGAAAGAGAGATAGCATTTGGACTTGAAAACATAGGTATAGAATATCCTTTGATGAGAAAAAAGGTCATGGAAACATTAAGTTTTTTGAATTTATGGGATATAAAAAATCAGAAGACATACGAATTATCCGGGGGACAAAAACAGAAGGTAGCTATCGGTGCAGCTCTTGCTATGGGATATAAATTTATCGTTTTAGACGAGCCAACCTCGCAATTAGACCCTACGACGGCAGAAGAAATACTTCATGTGCTGGAGAGGCTTAATAAAGAATTAGGCTATACCATTGTTCTAATTGAACAAAGGATAGACCGATGTTTTCACTTGGCTGACAGAATATGGTTTATGGAAGACGGTCAATTATCTTTTGATGATCATCCAAAAGTATTTGCCAAGTGGGCTAAAAATAAGCGCATTAACTTCTTACCTTCTGTAGCGGGATTTTTTTCATATGGAGATGATGTAGAGATTCCACTGACCATAAAAGAAGGCAGAGCAAAGCTAAAAGAAATTTTAAATGACAAAATGATTGAAACAAAAACGAAAGTTCTTGACCCTCAAACAATGTCCAAAGCTGTGATTAAATTGGAAAAGGTATCTTTCTCATATAATAACGGAATCAAAGCGTTAAAAGAAATATCCATGGAAGTAGGTCATGGTGAAATATTAGGGGTAATGGGGCAAAACGGCAGTGGCAAGTCGACTTTGATGAAAGTTATTTGTGGACTGTTAGAACCTACAAGGGGTAAAAAAGTTGTAAAAAAACAAGTGGGTTATTTGTCGCAAAATCCCAACGACTATTTATTTAGTGATTCAGTATATGAAGAGCTTAAATTCACTTTAGAGATGAATCATATTAAAGAAGACTCCAGAATCAAAAATGTATTAAATGAATTAGATTTATGGCACCTCAAAGAGAAAAATCCGAGAGATCTAAGCGGAGGGGAAAAACAGCGAGTGGCTTTGGCATCGGTAATGGTTTTAGAACCGGAAATTCTATTACTGGATGAGCCCACAAGAGGGCTGGACAGAAAGTTAAAGAATGATTTAGGCAATATGATAAAGACCTATCAACAAAAAGGGAAAACCATTATAGTGGTGACCCATGACACGGAATTTGTCGCTCAATTTTGCACAAAAGCTTGCTTAGTTTTTGATGGTTCTATTGTACAGATGGGATGCCGATATGAAGTGTTTGATTCCGGAATTTATTATACAACCCAAATGAATAAATTGTTTAATGGGTATATCAATAATATTCTGACCCTTGAAGATGCTTTGAATTTAGTGAAATCAAATGAAGGAGTAGAATCACCATGAATTATGGAGTATTGTCGGTCGTTATTTTAGCGGTGTCGCTATTATGGATTTTTATTTCCTATGAAAAGAAGCAAATAAGTGTAAAAGAAATATCTTTGATAGCTACTCTAGCCGGTCTTGCCGGTATTGGAAGAGTACCTTTTGCAGCATTACCCAATGTACAGCCTACCACATTTTTAGTCATTGTATCGGGTTATGTTATGGGACCCAGACATGGTTTCATAGTTGGTGCTGTTGCAACATTCGTTTCAAATAGCTTTCTGGGCCATGGGCCATGGGAGCCATGGCAGATGATTGCGTGGGGACTGGCAGGCTTTAGTGCAGGGCTTTTAGGCAAAATAAAAAAAGAGCCTTCTCGTTTGTTCTTAAGTATATTTGCATTTATTTGGGGATTTGCTTTTGATTATATTATGAACTTGTGGCATTGGTTAATGTTTATATATCCTTTAAATTTAAAAAGCTTTATTGCTGTTTATATCACTTCATTCTATTTTGATTTAATGCATGCGGTGAGTAATTTTGTTTTTACATATTTTTTCGGAAAGGATGTAATAAGAATACTAATTCGCTTTAAGAATAAAATTGCTTATAAAGAAATTGAAAATAAAAATATATTAAGAGAGGAAATTATTGAATGAAAAAATACTTAAGTTTGATATTGATTACCGTATTGTTAATAACAGGATATGGATATTCTCAAAGCCATGGAGACACTGTTGACTATTTAAAAAGTAAAGAACTTGATGAATGGGGAATTCTATCTATATATTCTTACGGAGAAAATATTGGTGATAAGAAATTAGAGGATGTAAAGGATTCAGAAATAACCACTGATCATGAGGCATATATATTGGGAGCCATTCCATTAGGGATAGATGTATCTGAATATACTAAGAAAATAATTGCTTTACAAAGAGATGATGGCAAATTTGCTGATTATGTTAATGGTGAAGGAACGGATTTGATTAATGCACATATTTGGGGAATTATTTCACTTTATGTGGCAAATGAAGAATCGTATAACAAAGAAAATGCTCTTAAATGGCTTAAGAACAATCAAAATATAGATGGAGGATTTTCTATTTATACAGGAGATGGGTACTCGGATATAGATATGACAGCTATGGGGATTATTGCTTTAAATATTTTGGGGCTAAATAATGATTCGCCTGAAATACTAAAAGCTATTGAATTTATAGAGGATAATCTGTCAATAAAGGAAAATTGTGAATCTATTGCATGGTATATTCTTGCAAGAGCAAAATTACACGTTAATATAGATGAGAATTTATTCAATAAAATGCTTGAATACAAACTTCAAGATGGTACTTTTAGACATTTTAAGACATCTAAAAAAGGAAATTATATGGCTACATGGCATGGACTTCTTGCACAAACAGATTATAACAACAAAACTTCAATTTTTGATAGATTACATAATCTAAACAAATTTAATGACTTGAAGGAGTCAGATTATGGATATAAGGAAATGATGACTTTAGTCAACAAAGGTGTTTTATCAGGATATCAGGATGGTACTTTAAAGCCTGAAAATCCTGTAAAAAGAGGTGAGTTTACAAAGCTATTGATTTATGGATTGAGTTTACAAAATAAATTATCAGATAAAACGAACCAATTTTCAGATTTAACAAATCATTGGTCTAATAGAATAGTAAAAGTAGCAGTTGATATGGGCATAATGAATGGTATGGAGATAAATAAATTTTACCCAGAATCAAAGATAACAGGTGCTCAGGTTGCCGTAATCTTGGTGAGATATAAAGGATTTCAAGATTTAGCAGATGCTATAGAAGGTGAGAAATGGTATGAAGGTTATATAAAAATTGCTGAGGAACAAAATCTTTTATATGACAATTTTAATCCAGAAAAGTTTGCCACTAGAGCTCAATGTGCACAAGCTATTTATAAATTAATTAATTAGATATTTTATAAAATAGGGAGGAACAAAAGATGAATAAAAAGATTCTAAGTTATTTACTGGCACTATTAATGATTTTTAGTATTATAGGTTCAATTTCTTTTGCTGAAGAGGCAACGGGACCATATAAGGGACAAGTCATTAATGTAAGAGTAGAAGGCAAAGATGGCCAGCATTTTAATGAAGCGATAACAATAACAGATGAACAAACCGGCCTGGATTTGCTGAAGACAGCGATAGGAGAAGAAAAAATTGATGGTACAGATGGACAATACGGTTTTTTTATTAACTCTTTATATGATGAATCAGGAGAAGCAGGC
>JANQMT010000104.1:0-3462 GCA_028279945.1 Clostridia bacterium | reverse complement strand
AAACCTTGGTGGGATATAAGTGTTAATATAAAAACGAAATCCTTAATAAGATGATAATAAAAAGTTGTACATCATTGAAAGTACTATTAAATGTCTACATCATTATGAAGTGAATAGGGCTCAGACCAATTTCATATTAAACTCTCAACTCATTTAAAATATTATCAATAGTTGTGATAACTTTAGTTGTGTTTTTACTACCGGTTGTTAGCTATACATAGCAATAAAACCCTTAATCTGACCAACTCATAGCTCCATTATTCCATGGTTTTCATAATTAAGCCCAGCAGCAACAGTAAAGATACTTAATCATATAAATACATCATTTTATAATAGCTAAATACATCTCTAACTGTTCAATTATATACTTAGCGAACAGTTTTTCCATAGCTCCTAAATTATTATTACCATGATATTCATCAAATGCATTGTAATAAGTGATTCTATCTTTAAATTTAATATCAATCGGAGGATACCCTGCTTTCATAAGCTCCAGGTTTACTAAAAGTCTGCCACACCTTCCGTTTCCGTCTATAAAAGGATGAATGGCTTCAAACTCGATGTGAAACCTTGCCATTTTAGTTGCAATATGCTCATCGTTTTCTTTAAACTCTTGAATTAGCTTCTGCATCATTGGAACAATCAAATAAGGTTGAACAGGTTGGTGTTTTGCTCCCATTATCTTAACAGGCACTCTCCGATAAACACCTCTATCGTCTTTTTTATCTACTAAAACCAGGTAATGAATTTGCTTTATAATACTCTCCGTTAAAGGAGTGTTATCTTTTACTAAATCACTAACAAGATTAAAAGCATCTCTATGTCCTATTACCTCTAAATGTTCTCTTAATGGTTTTTTATCTATGGTAAGCCCTCTAAGAACTAAATCAGTTTCTCTTAGAGAAAGAGTATTTCCTTCAATTGCATTTGAATTATATGTGTATTCAATAACAAACTGTTCGTTCAATCTTTCTGTTTCACCCTCTGTTAATGGACGTCTTGTATCAAGATCTACTTTTTTCTTATCTATCATTTTCAAAAGATTTACTAATGATTTATATCGTCCATCTTCAGGTTTTTTTGCATTTTCGGGTATTCTCCATGCTCTTCCATCTTTAAAAGCGCCTGCTATTTTACCTTCTGAACATAATGTTCTTACTCTTCTATCTGAAATACCCCATTTTTCTGCTGTTTGCTTTATTGTTACATACACTATAATCACCCCTATCTATTTTATCATATCCTTTTTTCGGAATAATATCAACAGTATCGGAATAATATTTCACACTTATCGGAATGATACCTAAGATGATTATAGCTTATTGAACTATTTCTTATAGTAATAATTTGAGTTTAATGTAACTTGATTTTCAGGCATTTGATTCTTAATTTTAATTCTATTAGAATCTATTTCACAGGGATTGGTCGTTTGGATTACACCATGGGCATATCTGGGTAGTCAATCAAAAGATGAGCTAAGGTGAAAGGCCGTTGGGGGAACCCCAAGAACAAAAGAGATAGGAACTTGATTTCATAATCAAATCCTATCTCCTGAGTTAACTTGAAGAACCAATTAATAAACATGCTGTATTTCTTTAACGTACTCTTGGAAAACCTCACGCTTTTTAATCAAGAGTTCCCAAATGATTTTGCCGATTCTAGGTTTAGCTGTTTCTGGATCGATGTAATGCATGCTGTTGGCGGCTCTGGCAAGGAAATCAAGCAATCCATCCGTATGTGTCGGAATGTAATTAACCACCTTCATATGTTCTAGCTTATCAAGATACAGTAAACTTAATATATATGAAAGACTGTCATAATAGTTGAAGTCGAGTACCGGTATAGTATTGGATTCCTTTGGATGAATCATTACTGGTACATTGACTTCCTCTAGCTTCTCCAGCAACTTCTCATCAAACATGTCCTGATAGTCTTTGCCTACCAGTTTGACATACAGACAGATTCCATCCATCTTTAGATTGTTGAGACAATAGTCTATCTTTCCAAGACTGTATTTTGGGTCATCCAAATCAATAGCCGCAAAGATACCTGCTTCTACATTGGATTTATGCTTCATTTTAGATATTGTTTGGTTATATAGCTTAAGTGCTTCACGTCTGACTTTTAGTGAAAGATCCCATAGTTCAGGTATATCCATCGACAACATTGTATTGTTATGGTACTTCATGATTTCGTTGACTGCACCAGTTGTATCAATAGGCTTACCCATCTTCTTCTCTACAAAATTTATCAAAACTACAGGATTAACATGTACGTGATGGTTCACAGTGCCTTTTCTTCGCTGTTTAGCTGTTGGTTCGATTCTAAAAGGTTTGTACGGCACTTTCCTATCACTGAACGCTTTCTTGACATTGTTCGTATATATGTCTTCGAAAGTGCCTCTCGAAATGTCCAATTGAGATATTTGCTTTACGAAGTACTTGTACTTGTCAGGTGCCCAACAAAGGTCTGTGCCGAAGATTACGTGGTTGGCACCAAAGAAGTTCAGTACATCCGGAAGCATTTCATCTGGATATCCTACCAATGCTGTGTCAGCAAATAACTGACAACGCCATTCTTCAAATTCCTTTATGATATCAGGGTTTTCCTCCTCAAGTGCTTTCAGTGCTGACATCATAACCTTTGGCATCAATCCACCACCATGAGAAAGAAGAAATCTGATATCCGGGAATTTCTTGTGATAGCCACTTCTCATAAAATCAACGATTGTTTTTGTTGTATCCATCTTAAGATAATAGGTGTAGTTTAGTAACTTGTACTTTATTCCTTCTTTAGGTTGTACAGGGTGTACATATACCACAAGTTTTCTTCTGTTAACTTCTTCCCAGAATGGTTCATAGCTTTCATCACCAAAATACTTATACCCTGCGTTACTGAGAAGTCCAAGGCCATCTAACTTCAAAGTGTCCTGACCGTATTTAAGTTCTTCGATTGCAGCTTTTGCACTTGGTAATGGAAGTGTTGTAAAGCCACCAAGTCGATCTGGATATTCCTTAATGAGTCCAGCCATATATTTATTACACTTTCTTGCCATCGCTTTGGTTTCATTAATATTTCCATAGTAGATACCTGGCATGGAATACGACAATATGGCTTTTTCGATGTTGATACTGTCCATCCAACTTAACATCAGCTTTGGTGACCATTTGGCATGTGGCAATCCATAAACATCTTTGTTTCCATTTCTTCTAATAAACTCCTCAAAGAATGGAGGACTGATATGGTGGTGAGTATCCCATTTCTTGAATTCATTGATTTTTTGCTTCATAGTTTATCTCCCTTTTTGTACTTTATGAACTATATAATATGTTTTAGTTCATTATATATTTATTAGCTCTTTTTTGTCAACTTTTTGAACCGTTTACATTTATAAAGTTTATAATCAAAAATCTGCTCAGCATGCCCAGAACCTTCTCAATCTTTATGGGTAAAAGGGGAGAA
>JANQMT010000099.1:0-6630 GCA_028279945.1 Clostridia bacterium | reverse complement strand
TTGATGAATTAAAAAATAAAATTTTATTTTAAAAGAAAAAATAGAGAAAAAGTAAAAAGCTTAGTATTCTATTGGAATTCTAAGCTTTTTTAATTTTTGATAGAAAAGATTTGTAATTTGGTATAGATATTGCGCTATGTAAAAAGAAATGATTCTAAGCTGGTAAAAGGAGAATGGAAAATGCAAATAAACTGTCAACGATACTGCTATTCATTTAATGATTGAGTAGAGATAGTAAGAAAGGATAGCGATGAAAGATAAATTAATAAAACAATTTATAAATAGTTGGAGTGATGAATATGCTGAAGATTTTCATCAAATCGCAAAAAAAATATGGGAAATTTCAGAACTCTCTATGCAAGAATATGGTTCAGCAAAGATATTAATGGATAAGTTGAAAGAAAACGGATTCACAATCGAAGCGGAAGTTGCGGATATGCCAACTGCATTTATTGCGACTTATGGACAAAGCAGTCCGGTAATTGGTATCAATGCAGAGTATGATGCATTGCCCGGATTATCACAAAAATCAGATTCAATGAAGAAAGAAGCGTTAATTGAAAGTGGGCCCGGACATGGATGTGGACATAATTTATTGGGTACAGCATCCGTTAAAGCGGCTATTGCGATTAAGAATGCAATGGATAAATTTAAGCTCCATGGAACTGTAAAAGTAATTGGCGCACCGGCTGAAGAATTATGTTTGGGAAAACCTCTGTTAAGAAAAGCAGGACTATTAGAAAATTTTGATGCTTTTTTGGATTGGCATCCATGGAGTTATAACCGTGCCAATTATGATAGTTGTTGTGCATATTTTAGTGTCAAATATCATTATACGGGCAGAACATGTCATGGAAATTCCCCTTGGCATGGAAGAAGTGCTTTAGATGCTGCAATACTGCAATCACATGGCGTTGAAATGTTAAGAGAGCATATTTATCCAGGATGTCCGCCGGATGCAGCTAACACAATAAATTATACATTTACAAGCATAGATCCTGAATTTCCAAGTGTAGTACCGGATAAAGCTACGGCATGGTACATAGGAAGATTCATCACCATTGAAGATGCAGAAAATGGATTAAAAAGAATTACGAATTGTGCAAAGGGAGCAGCTTTATCTACAGAAACAGAAGTAAAAGTTGAACTCATTACAGCAACACATCATAAAATTCCAAATAAAACCCTTGCACAATTAGTCCATAATAATTTTCAAGAAATTGGAGCACCTAAATTTACGGAAGAAGAACACGAAATTGCAAAGAAAATACAAAAAGAAATAGGTGTAAAAGAAACTGGATTGGCTGCTGAAATAGAGCCTTTTGATGGAGGATATACGGTTGTATGTGATACATCTGAATATAGCTGGCATGCACCTTATGCATCACCTTGGATTGCAATGGGACCAGAAAATGCAGGCTGGCATCATTGGGGCGTTACATTATGCGCTTCAAGAACAATGGGAGAAAAAAGTATGGATACAGCTTCAAAAGTAATTGCATATTCAGCAATTGATCTGATGTGTAATCCTAAATTAGTTCAAGAAGCAAAAAAAGAATTTAAGGATCGAATGAAGGGCAGGAAATACAAGTGTTTGCTACCGGATGATTATCAATCTCCTGTTACGTTAAATGCGGATATTATGAAAAAGTATATGAAGTAATTTTACAAAAGACCGTTTTAATCATTAAGTTTATATAATCCTGAATCAAACAAAGAGACCTAAAATTGGATGAATGGGGGGATGAAGATTCATGTGTACTTAATGTTGGCCTCTTATTACAGTATTTGATACAGAGATTATTATAAAAATATCTGGCAATGAAAGAGGTTATACAAGCTGGACTAAATGGCATTTTATAAAAGTATATGGGGTAACATATTTTGGTGGAGGTAATTATGGATAAAACAAAAAGACCAACCGGAGCATTTATTGGAATGATTGCTTTTTCAGCAGTTTTATATGTTGTGATGACATATTTACAAAAGAACATGTTGGTATCCAACTATATACCAACGTATCTTGAAATGGAGCAAGGTGCCGCACAAGGCAAAATAATGTATTGGATTATGTGGATATTTGGAGATATGACAGAGGCAAACTTTTTTAAATCGTATATTGCGGGAATAGGACTTATTGCGGGAAGTATAGTTGCGCATTATCTTAACAAAAGAAATTCAAAATATCAAGGCATTAGTATTGCATATGGATCAGGGCTATGGCCGTGGGTTTTATGTGCATCAACGGTTAGTTTGATTTTATCTAATTTAATATATGGGTGGAATCTTGCTAATGGGGGATGGTTTCCAACATTTGTTGTTTTTGTAAGTGTTCCGGCAGCGACGATATTGGTATACGGAGGCAATCTAAAAAATTTGTTGACAGGCGCAATAGCTGCTGTGATAGTATGTGTGCCGCTCTCAAGAATGTTTATGGTGCATATATGTGGAAATATTGGCATACCAGGTGTAGCAGGAAGTGTCTTTGGAATGTGGGCAGGTGCTATAATTTGTTTCGAAATATATAAATTGCTTCCTTGGATGCACTTACCTGAAGTAACACCTCCTGTTGAAAATGAACCTAAAAAGGAATACAAGCATATACATCCTTCTGCATTTTATGTTAAAAGAATACTTGCAGACTTTAGCGAACCGGTTTTCGCAGGAAATGAGATAGCCAGTATTTGTATGTTAATAGGATTATTCATATCATGGGTGCTATGTCCCGAATTGCCTGTGTATGGTTCAGGAATTTTACCAACTTTACTTATGGCAGAATTTATTACCGGTGCAATTTCTATGTATGTTTATTGGGACCATTGGATGGAAAGAGCGTGGTTTCCTTCATTTCCTTCAATGGTCAGTGTTGCTCCGGGAATAGCATTGTTTTATGGTGGTAGTATACCGATTGCCATTTTAGCAGCAATATTTGGAGGTATTATTTGTCCTGCAATGACAGATTTTGTTTTACAAAGATTACCAAAACATTGGCCGGCAGTGATTGGTACAACTTTTTCTATGACTGTTGGAACCGTTGTAGTTGGAATGTTCGTTATTTGTACTAAAGGAATTATTCCGGGGTTATAAACGATAAGTCGTTCATATAACTTTTAAATAATTTTAAGAATGTATTTAAGAAAGGAGCAGAAAATGTTTAAAAATGTTAGTGAAGTAGGCAAAGAATCAGTAGTAAAAGTTGCTGCAATACAGTCTAAATTGCAGTTGGGAGATTTAGAGGGAAATGTTGAAAAAGGGATTAGCAGTATTACAGAAGCAGCGAATAATGGTGCGAAACTGATTGTATTAACTGAATTAAGTAATTCCGGATACACTTTTAATAATCGCGATGAAGCTTTTTTAGTTTCTGAGAATGTACCGGATGGTCCTACTGTGAAAAAGTGGGAAACCATAGCCAAAGAAAAGCAAATTTATATCGTTGCAGGGATATCTGAAAAAGATGAAACTCTATTATACAATACATCAGTGTTAATTGGACCAGAGGGCTATATAGGAAAATACAGAAAACTACATCTTTGGGATAGAGAAAAACTTTGGTATCAACCAGGTGACCTTGGTCTTCCAGTGTTCAATACAAGAATTGGAAGAATAGGAATGATGATCTGTTATGATGTTTGGTTCCAAGAAATGTGGAGGATATATGCAGTTCAAGGAGCAGATATTGTATGCTGCCCGGTAAATTGGGTTAATATTGATGTATTACCTGAAGAGATGCCTACATTTGGACCCTACAATGTGATGGTGGGCTGTTATAATAATGGATTAGCTGCAGTTGTAGCAGATAGAGTAGGAGAAGAGCGAGGCCTTGTTTTCCCAGGAATGAGCATGATAGCAGGACCTTTAGGATTACAAATTGGTGGACCGGCTAGTAGAACTGATGAAGAAATAAAGTATGCAGAGCTAAACCTTTCTGACTCTAGAAGATTGCATTGGGCTGAATTTGCCGGAGCAAGATTGGATAGACGTGTTGATGTATACGACGCATTATGTGGTTACAAGGACGGAAAAGTAATGCCTTGGTAATAATATAACAGTAAAGAAATACAGGAAAATTGGGAAACCAATTTATCCTGAGATTATCGAAAAAAGGGTGTTGTTCTCAATAATGAGGACGATACCCTTTTTCAATATTATTATCTTATAACCTTTTAGAAGCGCATTGTTAATTCTTGGCTAATTCCTCTATGTTATCATAAGGCTATAGATATATAAAATGATTGGTAAGACAATGGAACGGACGAAATACCTTTTAAAGGTATACTATTTCTTGACGGTAAGGGGGCAGCGAAAAAGAATTGAATTTAATCTCATTACTTCATATAATGAAAGATGTACAATAGGATGGCATAAGGGTGAGACATATGCCATTTTCGTACCACCATATACTAGATACGAGGTACGATATGAACACAAGAAAATCTTTTCGTTTGTTGGGTTTAACCCTAATAGTCGTTTGTCTAATGGGTAGTATTGGATTGTTTATAGGGAAAAGAAACGCTCAAAATACAACGGCTGTAAAAGGACAATTACTTATGACAGAAGAACAGAGAGGCCGGATCACTTTTCTCAATGGTGATTGGGCTTTTGCATGGAAAAAATTCTATAGTACATCAGAGTTTGAAGCGGCAAAAGAAAGTGGATATGGCAGGGAATGGGATTATGTAAGAGTGCCGGGTATGTGGAATCGTTATGTCTTTCCAAAAGGTGTAGAGGGGAATCAACCCGAAGCTATTGGTTATGGTACCTTTCATATTAAAGTTAAAGGCCTGATACCAAACAAAGAATATGCCTTGAAATTACCTACATTTGGTACATCAGGAAAAGTGTTCATAAATGATCGGCTGATAAAGGAAGTAGGTAAGGTTGGAAAGCGTAAAGAAGAATATGAACCCAGATATGAAATTTCTATTGTTTATTTTATCCCTGAAACCGATTCGGTAGATATCATCGTTCAGGTAGCTAATTATACCTACGCCAGAGGTGGAATTTGGCTTCCATTAAAGATGGCTGAAAAAGACATCATGGATCGTCATATTATTATACAGAAAGGTAAAGAGTATTTTGTTTTTGCTGTCTCAGTGGCTGTATTTTTTATAGGTTTGTTATTCTTCATTTTAGTGCATAGAAGTAAGAATCTCTTTTATTTTTTAATAAGTGATATTTT
Source organism: Clostridia bacterium (assembly GCA_028279945.1). Classification (GTDB taxonomy): domain Bacteria; phylum Bacillota; class Clostridia; order Peptostreptococcales; family JAAYPU01; genus JAKSCF01. The sequence continues at coordinate 1,448 of JANQMT010000099.1, read as the reverse complement.
GATTATATTGTATTTGATGGTTTGTGGTAATAAATTGATTATCGAATGGATTCCATCCATCACCATGCATCAAATTGTGTTTGTTCAATATATGGTGATGTTTTTAGCACCACCGGTCTTTTTATTGTATATTACTGAGATGGTTACTTTTGCAAAAGGAAAAATATGGATATACATTTTAGGGGTCCACGGTATTGTTTTGACCATAGCAGCTATTTTTTTGCCGCTGTCCATATTAACAAAAATGACTTATTATAATAATGCCATTGCATATATCTCTATGATCTATTACCTATATGTCGTATTAGTTGCTGTGAATAAAAGCTATCGGGATGGTTATATGCTATTAATATCCGGAGCAGTTATGAGTGTGACCATTGTTCATGACCTTCTTTATGGTGCAGCATTGATCCACAGCTATTTTGATGAATTAATGGATACAGGATTTTGCATTGTCATTCTTTCCATGGGGCTTATATTACTTTTTAGAGTGGCTAGAGTGCGATTAGAATTGGAACGCATAAAAGGAATTGAACAGGCTTATTTAAATGCCCAAATTAAGCCTCATTTTCTTTATAACGCTTTAAATACCATTGTGAGTCTTGTTCCACCTGAAGCTGAAGAGGTAGAAGATCTTATCATGTCTTTGTCAACGTATTTAAGAGGTACTTTGGAGTTTAAAAACACAAGAAAATTGGTGCCTTTGGACCGAGAAATGAAAATGGTTAAAGCTTATTTGTCTATTGAAAAAGCACGTTTTCCGGATATTGATATTAGCATTTCCAATGACTTAGAAGAAGCTTTTGTGCCGCCTTTAACCATTCAGCCATTGGTTGAAAATGCTATTAAACATGGGTTAAGAAAAGGGAAGGATGAGCCCACATTAAATATTAGTATAAAAAAACTAAAAAGAGGTTTACAAATAAAGGTTGAAGATAATGGTGTGGGAATAGACGATGCGACAATGGAGAAACTATATGAGCGACTTAATATAATGTCTTTATTATCTCAAGAATCAGAAGAAATGCAGAGTATTGGTTTGTACAATGTTCATATTCGATTGCAAAGAGCCTTTGGAAAAGGTTTGGTTATTGAAAGCCAAGAAGGAAAAGGCACAGCCGTAAGCTTTATCATACCTGAAAAAGTTAAAAGGTTAATATAACTTTAAATCTTAACCAATGGATAATATTAGTTTTTACTACCTTAACAATATGAACAATATGTGATTGCGTTAAGAGTAAAGGTCAAGACGGATGCCTCTTATATGTGTGGTTACAATACATATCACCAGTGCCGATTTGGTGGCTTCTTTCGAAGGACCACATCTCAGCATTTTTCTGAGCAATGACCCAATCACTATCACATGCATAAGGACCAAATTCAGGCATACCCAAAGAGCAAAATGCGTCGCAATGAGGACAATTTTTAAAATTTAAAACGATAGTATC
>JANQMT010000092.1:0-76742 GCA_028279945.1 Clostridia bacterium | reverse complement strand
TATGTTTGAAACACCATATGAAGAATATGAGCTTAGCTGTTTGATATCAGACATTTCATCAATCTTTTTCTCCACCTTATCAGTGATTAATTTTTCTATTTCTTCAGGGGCCGCCCCGATATATGGAATTGTAACAAACCCATAAGGCAGCGTTATTTCAGGTTGAAGCTCTCTTTTAAGGGATGAAAATGAAAATGATCCCCATACCAATACTGCGATAACCAATAAAAAAACAATTCTATATCGTTCGATAAAAAATCTGGAGATCCTACCTAAAATATTCATTTCTTGTTTTAATTCCGGAATATTATTGTGCTGATCCTGTAATCTATGATCATCATTTTGCGGCAATGTTGCTCACTCCTTTGCTATTACATTATTTTCCTTCATTGAATATAACATCATGAAATATTATAATCAATGAAATTTGTTATTATTAACACAATTCTAATATTCTAACATGATTTTAATATTAATGTGCTTTTTTTCTAGCTCAATGACTGGATTTTTAGCGTTTAGTAAAATATTAGATAGTAGTTTTATTTTGATTTTACCATGAGTTATGCAGTACTTTGAAAAGTAAAATATGTATATTTTGTAGAATATTTCAAACACTAAAAATGAGGAGGGATAATAATGGATAACCAAGCTAAAATAACTAAAGTTAGAAAAAACAAAGATGGAGATATTACGGATGTAATGCTCCAAGATGGAAATGTTTACTCAATCAATGACGCTATAATGATGGCTAAAGATAACAAGATTAAAGACGTCAATGTCGGAAGAGCTAAAAATGGCAGAGAGTTTTTAAGAAGCAATCCAAATAGTCAGGAAAATGATAATTTGGATAATTTACAAACATTTTAATAAAATATTTAACTTTGTTTGAGTCCGAAGTAAACAAAACATTGTTTATAAATGTTTTGTTTATTTTTTTATAGAAAAATATTTACACATCAAATAAAATATGATAATATATTTTTGAAATTTGAAAATGATAATCATTATCATAATTATCATTTACAAATCTTAACTCAATTATATTTTAATTTGCTGGTTGTAACAGCCTTACAACACAATACATAATAAACGGAGGTATTAAAATATGAAAAAAGTAACAGTACTATATTGGAGTGGAACAGGAAATACGGAGATCATGGCTAATGCGATTGCAGATGGTGTAAAAAATGCAGGCAATCCCGTTGATGTTGTTAAATTTGAAGATGCCAATAAAGATATGGTCATTAACTCAGAGCTGATTGCTTTTGGTTGTCCTTCTATGGGTGCAGAAGTATTAGAAGAAGAATTTGTAGATCCATTTATCGAATCTCTTAAAGATGTAAATTTTGCCGAAAAATCAATAGCACTATTTGGTTCATATGACTGGGGCGATGGTGAATGGATGAGAAACTGGGAAGAACAAATGAAAGGTTTTGGCGCCACTTTAGTAGATGATGGTTTAATTCTTCAATTAGAACCTGATGATGATGGGATACAAGATTGTAAAGATTTAGGTGATAAATTAGCAAAAGCATAAATGGATTTAAATTTATTTAAGATTATATTTCATTTAATATAAATTTATCTTCACATATTTTCTTTTATAAAGTTTCCGAATTAAAATATATTCGGAGCTTTTTTTTATGAAAATGTAGTATTGAAAGAAAGCCAAGACAGTATGTTCTAAGTGATAACCCTGATGGTTTATGTTAAAATGGCAGTAAGTCCAAATTAAAATATTAAATGAATAAAGGGAGCTGGTGATATGGAATATTTTTATGTCCATCACTCAATATGTCAACTAAAAGTTGAAGTAACAGGAGACAAAGTAACTGAAATTGATTTTGTGGATAACATTGAAGATTCAAATATTCCTGAGAAGTATGCGTCGATTTATACGGAAATCTTAGAGTATCTTGAGGGAAAGAGAAAAGCTTTTACATTTGAAATTGAGCCGAAAGGAACAGAGTTTCAGAAAAAAGCATGGGCTGCATTGAGAGATATCCCTTATGGTGAGACTAGAACCTATAAAGAAATAGCAAAAGCTGTAGGTAATGAAAAAGCTTGCCGTGCAGTAGGACTTGCCAATAATAGAAATCCTATCGTTTTGGCTATTCCTTGCCATAGAGTCATTGGGTCTAATGGAAAATTGGTTGGTTTTGGCGGCGGCCTTGATGTAAAAGAAAAACTTCTGAATTTGGAAAAAGAGAATGATTAGAGTAAAGTTAGACCGGCTTATTGTTTTTATAGGATTGGAAAAGTAAAAGAAGGTACAAGATGAGATATTTAATTGGAGAAATAGCAAAATTAAATAAAATATCTGCCCAGACCCTTAGATACTATGATAAAATCGGTCTCTTTAGGCCTAATGAAATAGATGAACAAACAGGTTACAGATATTACGGTCTTAACCAATTTCAGAGGCTTCAAACGATAAAATATTTGAAATTCTTAGGATTTTCTCTTGATGAAATTAAGAGCTATCTTGATAACCCAAATCCCGAAAACACCATAATGTTTCTAAAAACTCAAAGTGACATTGTTGATAAGAAAATAAATCAACTCAATTTAATAAAGCAAAATGTAGATAATAAAGTTTCTATCATTAAAGAATATACTTCCCTTGAGAATTATCATTCCATTAGGCTGGAGGAAGTAGGGCCTTTAACTGTTATTGGGAAAGATTTAGGTGGTAGATGTATTAACGATGATGAATGGGCCCTTGAACTTAACCAATTGTTAGAACTGAGCTCTAACGAAATCTTTTTATTTACCGGAGATATAGGGATATCTATAGATAAAGAAGATATTATCAATGGAGATTACTATAAGTTTAAGACTATTTTCTATGTCTTCAGTACAGATAGTGAGTATGATATCGAAAATGCCACCATTATTCCTAAGCAGCTTTGTGTAAGAACGCTGCATAAAGGCAGCTTTAATCAAACCCATAAAACATATGAACGCTTACAGGTATATATCCAACAGAACCATTTAGAAATAGTGGGGGATTCATTTGAGTTGTCAATTATTGACTACATGATTGTTGAAAATGAAGATCAGCTATTAGTGGATATTAGCATTCCGGTCAAAATGAAAAAATAATACAAAACAACGTAAAATAATGCTATTTTATTTGACCTTATAGTAGCCATAAGGTTTATAATGACCCTAGTGAATAGGTGGCATTTTGTATAGGCTGTATTCCTATGCAAAAAACCAGCTATATGGAGGTCATTATGGATAGGACATATGAGTTACAAACGGAAAGAATAACAAAGCTGCTATTAAAATATATTATCCCAACGGTTACAGGCATGTTAGTAGCGGCGATTCACATTTTTATAGATGGTGTATTTGTAGGCAGAGGAATTGGAAGTGTCGGCGTTGCAGCTGTCAATATTGTAGTGCCTTTATTTACTGTATATACAGGGTTAGGACTATTAGTAGGTATTGGAGGCTCTACGCTTGTTTCTAATCAATTTGCCAGACAAAAATTTGATGAAGCAAGAAAGATATTTACACAATCCACCATGACCTTAGTGTTAATAAGCATCGTATTTATGACCATTACATTGTTATTTATAGAGCCTATTGCAATGTTATTAGGGTCAAATGAAGCCATCTTACCTTTGGTTAAAGAGTACTTAGTTGTAATACTCCTTTTAACGCCTATATTTATTATGAGCACTGCTTTAACCAATTTTGTTAGAGCTGATGGCGCACCAAAATTTGCAATGATTTGTACATTAATAGGTGCGGTTATTAATGGAACATTGGATTATGTTGCTATATTTATTTTAAAATGGGGCTTAACAGGAGCAGCTATTGCAACAGGTGCAGGCAATATTATTTCATTAATTATGATGGTAATTTTCTTTCAGACAAAGAGAGGAAATCTATATTTTGTAAAAATAAAATTTGATTTGGAAAAGTTAAAAGAAATAATGTTTATCGGCGTACCCAGCTTTCTTGCTGAGATAGGTATTTCTATTGTTACCTTGGCACACAACATTATGATGATGAAACTTGCAGGAGCAGTAGGTGTTTCAGCTTATGGTGTCGTCAATTATATTTATCCATTAATGCTGATGATTTTCTTAGGGTTAACCATGTCCATGCAACCCGTAATCAGTTATAATCATGGCGCTCTTAAAATAGCGCGTGTAAAAGAAGCCATGATCTTAGTTTTTAAAATTGCACTGGTATCAGGGATTCTATTTTTCCTCAGCGGTATATTTTTTAGTGAATCAATGGTTAAGCTTTTTATTGTCAATGAAGAAAATGTTATACAGCTTGCTTCAAGAGGGATTAGAATATTCTTTTCCAATTATATTTTCTTAGGACTGAATTTAGCAGTAGTCATGTATTTTCAATGTACTGAAAGGCCTAAAATATCAGCTTTCATTACAATTCTAAGAAGTGTAATAATCGTATTGGCCTGCTTGTTTATTTTACCTAAGTTTTTAGGAACGGATGGCGTTTGGCTATCAGTCCCCATTGCTGAGGGGCTGACATTCTTATATATCGTGTATGAATACAAATTTAAGCTAAAAAAAGAGAAACATGAAACAGAAGTTAAAAACTATGATATCATAGCAGGATAATTCTATGGGGATCATAGTTTATCATAGTGAATAGCAATCAGCCTTTTTACTTCATCGTGCTGATTTGAGACAACAGCGTCCAAAATCATCTGATGTTCATGAATATTCTTAGTGCTGCTGGCGTCATTGGTTTGCTGGTAATGAATAATAGCTAAAAAGAGCACATCGGACAGGTTATTATATAGCGAAATTAATCGCTTATTGTCTGTAACGGTTAAGAAGCAGCCGTCAAAATTAATGGAAGATTTGATTAGGTTATAAGAATCCTTTTCTTTCTGAAAATGATTTTGTTGAGATAAATGCTCCCGCATACGAGATATGAGTCTATCTACCTTTCCTTGAGCAACGCACAAATCATACCCTCCGATTAAAAGAATCTGAATGGTTTGGTTGAGCTCTAAAATTTCATTAGGGGTAAGATCCACTACCCGAATGCCCGTATTTGGATTGGTTATAACAAAACCATCTTTTTCCAACATATTCAGGGCTTCGCGAATAGGAGAATTGCTGATATTTAACTCTCTTGCCAAACTGTCTATATTTATTTTTTCACCCAGCTTATAGCTCTGAGAAAGAATTTTCTTCTTGATAATATCATAAGTCTGGTGTTTCAATGATGTTTTTTTGATGATTGCCATATTCACGCCTACTTCCATGAAAAATAATATGATTCGTTAACCATTTCAATATATACAAAATGAGTTGAAAAGTCAATTATTCTGTAAAGAGATTGTCAAAAACACTTGACTTATCTGAATATTTTATATACTATGATCGTGCATCGTGCATTATCAAAAAAGATTGTTTTAGTTGTGTAACAAATTATAAAAAAAGGAGTTTGATGCCAATGGCATATAGAAACTTTAAAGAATTAATCGCAAAAGTAAACTCGACAAAACGAAAAAGAGTAGTTGTTGCTGCAGCACATGATGAGCATTCACTTGAGGCAGTATTAGAAGCAGGAAAAAAAGGCATAGTAGACTTTTTACTTATAGGAGACAGGGAAAAGATAAATGAAATCAGTACGGGTTTAGGATACGATATAGACAATAGCCTTATGATTCAAGCCTCTGATGATGAAGAAGCTGCATTCTTGGCTGTAGAGTGCATACGTAAGAAAAAAGGCGACTTTTTAATGAAAGGTAAGATACAAACAGCAACATTGCTTAAAGCCGTAGTGGATAAAAGCACCGGTATTCGTACAGACAGTACCATGTCACACGTTTCAATTCTAGAGGTGCCAACGTACCACAAGTTAATTGCTGTTACGGATGCAGGCATGATGATTTATCCGACACTGGATCAAAAAAAGTGGATCGTTCAAAATGCTGTCAACACTTTTATTTCTCTGGGATATGAAAAGCCAAAGGTTGCAATTTTGGCAGCCGTTGAAAATGTAAATGAGAAAATGCCTGAGACAGTTGATGCAGATAATCTTAAAAAGATGAGTCAAGCAGGCGACTTAGGTAATTGCATTGTGGATGGGCCTCTATCATATGATCTTGCTATGAGTCCTGAATCTGTAAAAATCAAGGGATTTAAAAGCCCTGTTGCTTGTGATGCAGATATTTTAGTGGCACCAAATATCAGTGCCGGAAACATCTTGTGCAAGAGTATGATTTATACAGGTGGCGCAAAAATGGCGGGTTGTATTGCAGGTGCTAAAGTTCCTATTGCCCTTACGTCCAGAGGTGCTACATCAGAAGAGAAATACTTATCATTGGTATTGTCTTCCGCAGCTGTAAAGTAAATGAAAAAGGAAGATATCAAGAAAAGTAAAAGCGCCGGGTGTTCCCGGCTCTTTTTATTTTCTTATGACATAATCATACAATAATAAATGAAAGATATTGAATAGAATAATGGCTGAAATCTTTTAAAGGGATGTCAATCATATGGATAAAGTGTAAAATATAGTATAATGGAATCTGGAATGATAGTAAATTGTTTAAATTAGGCCGAGGAAATTTTTGGAGGATATATGTATATTAAAAATGAATACATGAACCGATTAAGCAAATACAGGAACCTAGAAAATAAACAGAATCAGCAATCTGCTAAAATAAGTAAAGCCCGATTAGCTGTTTTTATATTAACTTTAACCATCACAATATGGTGCTATTCAAAAGAAATGGGATTAATGGCAATGGTAACACTTGTGAGCGGTTTATTAATTTTTATCCTGTTGATTATAAAGCATGAAAATGTAAAATATCAAATAAAAAAAGCAAGTTGTAAACAAACCGTTAATAAAAAATATATTGAAAGAATAGATGGCAATTATGGCGACTTTCAAGACAGCGGTGAAGCATTTAAAAACGAAAACCACCCATACACAAAAGATTTAGATATATTTGGAAAAAACTCCTTGTTTCAATGGATCAATGTATCGCGTACTTACTATGGAAGAATCAGATTGAGAGATTTATTATGTAATCCAAGTAAAGATATCAAAATCATGAAAGCAAGACAATGTGCAGTAAAAGAAATGGCCGGTTTAATTGAGTTTACTGAAAGCTTACAATGTGAACTCCTAATGAATGAGAAAATTGGAAAAAACTCAGAACCTATGTTGTTAAGTGCAGAAGATGCAGCCAGAATATTCAAGAATAAAAACATGCGATACATATTTTACATACTGCCAATAGTAACCATATTATGTATAAGTTTAGGTTATATCAATATGATGCCGACAACTATAGGATTCATATTTTTAATCCTGCAAACAGCCCTATTTGGTTTTGGGTCTATTAAAACCTCTAAGCTGCTAAGCTCTGTTTATGGATTTAAAAAACAGTTGGTGTCATATAGAAAAATATTAGACTTAATCGAAAAACATGATTTTGAAGATCAATATCTTAATGAATGCAAATTAAGGCTTAAAATGGACAAGAAAATGGCCACAGATTATATGAAAGAATTGGTTAAAATTGCTGAAGCCATTGATGTAAGACATAATGCATGGGCTTACTTTATTTTAAATGGTGCTTTCCTATGGGATTTTCATTGTGTTTATGCATTGGAAGAATGGAAGGATAAATGCGGAGTCAGCATAAGAACATGGATTGAGGTGGTCGCAGAATTTGAAGCGGTTGCCAGTCTGGCAGTAGTAGCGCAGATAAACGACAAATGGACCTATCCGGAGTTTGAAAACCATCATGTCATATTCACTGCTAAAAATATAGGACATCCTTTAATAGGTACCGATAAATGTGTATGCAATGATATAAATGTTCACAATAATTATTGTGTCATAACAGGTTCAAACATGTCCGGTAAAACCACACTACTGAGAACAATCGGTATAAATTTGGTTTTGGCATATGCCGGAGCACCGGTATATGCCCAAGCGTTAAAATGCTCAGTTATGAGTATCTTTACATCCATGAGAATAGAGGACGATTTAAACAACGGCATATCAACTTTTTATGCAGAGCTGTTAAGAATAAAAGAGATTATAGATTATTCCAAACAGCAAATACCTATGATTTACTTGATAGACGAGATATTTAAAGGCACAAATTCCAATGATAGAAGTATCGGTGCAAAAAATGTAATAAAAAACCTTAATAAACCCTGGGTAATAGGTTTAATTTCTACCCATGATTTAGAACTATGTGATATTAAAATTACAGGGAATAGAAAGATTGAAAACTATCACTTTACGGAAAAATATAGAAATGGACAAATCCAATTTGATTATAAGCTAAAAAGTGGCAGAAGCAATACCACCAATGCAAAGTATTTGATGGAGATGGTTGGGATAAATTTAGATTAAAGACTAAAAGCTACTGCTGCAAAAGCTTCAGCAGCTTTTTTTTATCAATGGTAATGGTATTTTTATTATGAACTTTAATGGCTTTAGATTTACTCAACATATTGATTTCACGGTAAAAAGAGGTTCTGCCCATACCCAGATATTCACATAGTTGAGCCTTGGGACAAGTTAATTTAAAGTTATCCGAAGCATTGGCATCACATTCAAATAATAAATATTGAGCTATTTTCTGTGAATTATTGGATAGGTTAAACAAAGCAATTTTTGAAATCAAAAAGTTGATTCTTTGATTGGTAAAATACAAGTAATTGTGCAGGATGGTTGAAGAATTTTGTAACAGCTGAAGAAAGCTGTCTTCAGGAATTAATACAAATGTACACGGTGTATCTGTCATAAAATGGATTAACGAATCAGCATTGGGTTTGAATATACTGGATAAACCAAAAATTTCTGACGGCGAGACATAGCGAAGGGGTAATTCGTTACCATTACTATAGAGGACATATGAACGAATTTTGCCTGATAAGAGAATACCCACACCTTTAAACCCATTGTTAAAATGGGTTAAGGCGGTATTTTTTTTATAGTTTTTTTTCAAATAATGTATGTGAGATATATTTTCTATAACCTCATCTCGAGTAAGGGTTTTAAATAAAGTACACGTCTCAATGGATGAAATTTCTGAGTTTGATAAATTATTTTTCATAAAAAACACCTCAACTGTTCCAAATGGAACAGACATATATGATGGTTTTTATTATACTTCAAATGATAATGAAAATCAATATCACAATAAAGATAAATAAAGTGGAGGTCATCATGAAATTAAAACAATTTCTTATTATCAGCGTGTGTGTATCACTTATAGGAATACTGGGCGGTTGCGGTCAACCGGCACAAGACAATCCTTCAGAAGAGGCAGATAAGCAAATGGCTAAAGAGCATATCATCGACCAGAACGATAGGGAAGTGATTTTACCGGAGCAGATGGAAAAAGTAGTTATGACAGCTTTACCTTTACCGAGTATTTATGCTTTAACCGGGGCGCCAATCGATAAAATAGTAGGGATGCATCCGGGTGCTAAAAGCGCCATTGCTAATTCTATTATGGGAAAAATGACACCGGAGCTTTTAAATGCTGAAACAGGATTTATAGAAGGTACCGACCTGAATATTGAAGAGGTGTTAAAGCTTCAACCGGACATTGCTTTCTTCTGGGGGGCTTATACCAACCAGCAAGAGCAGTGGGAAGAGGCAGGAATACCGGCAATTGCAGTGAAAACTCAGGGCGGCGGAGATGCTCTGGAAACTTTAAGCTCATGGCTGAAAATATTCGGAACAGTATTTGATAAGGAATCTCAGGTCAATGATGTTATCGCCTATGGAGAAACGACTTTGGATGAAATCCGGAATAAAACCAATGCCTTAAAAGAAGAAGAAAAAGTCCAATCTTTGATTTTATTTAAACACAGCACTGAAGAAATCATAGTGCCGGGGCAAGGCCATTATGGACAGTTTTGGATTGAAGCAACAGGTGGATATAACGTTGCCAGAGACATCGATGTTACTGCAAATGTTAACATGGAACAAATATATGCTTGGAACCCTGAAGTTCTATTTATAAGCAGTTTTACAGAAACCATGCCTCAAGATTTATATGAAAATAATATCTCAGGACAGGACTGGAGCAAAGTGGAAGCTGTGAAAAATAAAAGAGTATACAAGATACCCGTTGGAGTGTACCGCTGGTATCCACCTAGTGGGGATGTTCCGCTGATGATGAAATGGATCGCTAAGAGCCAATATCCGGAGATCTTTTCAGATATTAATATGGAAGCAGAAATCGTGATCTATTATGATAGATTTTATAATTACGCCATATCGACAGATGAAGTCAACCACATTCTCAATCCTGTTAAGGATGCGGCAAGCGGTACAGGCGGGCTCTCCAAACAATAGGTAAGGAGTTAATCAGTGAAAGCAAAAAATCAAAATATAGAGAGTACCTTAGAAAAAACTGAAAAAGAGAGAAAGAAAAGAATTTTAATATTTACAGCTTTAGTAGCTGCTTTAGTGGTAGCCGTCATCGTGTCCCTTTGTGTTGGGAGATATTTTATCCACCCTGGGACAGCGTATAAGGTGCTTTTTTCAAGAATAATTCCAATACATAGAACGTGGAGTGATATTGAAGAGACGATTGTGTTAAATATACGATTACCCAGAATGATTCTGGCCATGTTTGTCGGAGCGGGATTATCAGCTGCAGGGGCTGCCAACCAAGCTATGTTTGGCAACCCTTTGGTCAGCCCTCATATACTTGGGGTTTCCTACGGTGCAGGCTTAGGAGCAGCTTTAGGTATTCTTTTGGGGGGAAGCATGGTCACCATACAACTTATGGCTGTGGTATTTGGAATTATCGGGATGATGTTGACTTATGGTCTGAGCAAGAGGAAATCAGGTATTCAGCTGTTTATGCTTGTTTTATCGGGAACCATTGTAGGGGCACTGTTTCAAGCACTGATATCCTTGATTAAGTACGTAGCGGACCCGGAAGAAAAACTGCCCACGATTGTATATTGGTTAATGGGCAGTTTATCCGGAACTTCAGGGCATGATTTGCTAATGGGGGTACCGGCTATATCCATAAGCATTTTGGTTCTTTATCTCATTCGATGGAAAATGAATATACTGTCCTTAAATGAAGATGAAGCAAAATCTTTAGGGATCAATGTTAATTATCTCAGGGTCATTATCATAGGAGCGACCACAGTGATTGCTGCTGTTTCGGTATCTTTGTGCGGTATCATCGGATGGATTGGTTTGGTTATTCCTCATTTGGCTAGAATGATGATTGGCAATGACCACAAATATTTGATTCCGGCTTCAATATGCTTAGGCAGTTTTTACTTGCTTTTAATCGATGATATTGCAAGAACGGCTACAGCGGCTGAAATTCCGCTTTCCATATTAACAGCCATTATTGGGGCACCGTTTTTTGCATACTTACTCAGAAAAACAGGAGGTAAATGGAGTGACACTTAAAATTGTCAATGGCACTTATGGTTATATACAAAATGAACCATTGTTTTCTCATCTTGATTTTGAAGTTAAAGAAGGCAGTATATTAACCATTTTAGGGGCTAATGGTGTAGGCAAAACCACACTATTAAAATGTATTTTAAAATTTTACAAATGGCAGAAAGGGCATACCTTAATCAATGGAAAACCTACAGATAAAATGTCCAATACTGAATTTTGGAAATGCATCAGTTATGTGCCCCAAGCAAAGTATACTATTTTTCCTTATAGTGTTTTGGATATGGTATTAATGGGAAGAGCACCTAATTTAGGGTTCATGTCTATGCCTAAAAAAGAAGATATAGAAATGGCACAGCAGGTAATAGATGAAATAGGCATATCTAGTATTACCCATCAATCCTGCGGTGCAATCAGCGGTGGAGAATTACAATTGGTTCTAATAGCCAGAGCTTTAGTATCCCAACCTAAAATACTCATACTGGATGAACCGGAATCTAATTTGGATATGAAAAATCAACTGCTTATTCTGGACATTTTACAGAAGTTGAAAGAAGAAAACGGGATTACCTGTATCATCAATACCCATTATCCAAATCATGCTTTGCGTATATCCGATGACACATTGATATTAGGAAAAAACAAAAAGCACGTCTTTGGCTCTACCCATAGTGTTATTACCGAAGAAAACATACGGCGTTATTTTGATGTCAGCACTGAAATTATTCAATGCAAACGTGAAGGCAGGGATACGCCAATATTGTTTCCAATAAAAATAGCAAACTAGCTGGAAAGGTGAGAATATGAAAAAAATTGCTGTTTACGGTAAAGGCGGCATAGGAAAATCTACCATTACAAGTGCTTTGGCGGCAGCCGTTTCAAATCTTGGGTATAAAGTCATGCAGATCGGATGTGACCCTAAAGCTGATTCTACCATTAATTTAAGGAATGGAAAGGATTTAACCCCCGTCATCCAGTACATAAAAGAAAACGGAGAATGTGAGAATCTTGAAGACATAATAGTTGAGGGATATAACGGCATTTTATGCGTGGAAGCCGGTGGGCCTACTCCGGGCATCGGATGTGCCGGCAGAGGTATTATCCTGGCTTTTGAGACATTAGAAAATTTAGAGGCTTATGAAAAATATAAACCCGATTTCGTATTTTACGATGTGCTGGGGGATGTAGTCTGCGGCGGGTTTGCTATGCCCATCCGAGAAGGTTATGCAGATGAAATTGTTATTGTAACCTCAGGCGAAAAAATGGCATTACTGGCAGCCGGTAATATTAAAATGGCTATGGATACTTTCAGTGACAGAGGCTACGGTACTCTAAGAGGCGTTATATTAAATAAACGAAATATTGAGAATGAAGATAAAATTGTATCTGAGTATGTGAAACAGATGGATAGTGAAATCATATGCACCATTCCAAGAGATCAAGCAATACAAAGATATGAAGATGAGAATAAGACCGTTATCCAAGGGGATATGGACTTACCCATCTCCCAAGTCTTTATGGACTTAGCAAAATCAATTGTTGAAGGAAGTGGCGCTAAATGAATCAAGAGATAAAGAGTATTCCTATAACAGCCCTAAGAGAAGAAGTTAAAAAAAGAAATAATCAAATCTTCCCCAAGAATATATTGCATTACTGCGCACCAAGTGTTGGGGGATTCGGCGTAGTGCGGGTTGCGTGCCTGGTACCGGAGGCAATTGTTTTATTCGTTATTCCTCAGGGATGCGGACGGCATGGTGCCATCGCTTCTATTATGCATGAGTACGATAAGCAACTGTATTATTTATACATGTCGGAGGTAGATATTGTCACCGGGGGACACATGCATAGAATAGATGCTGCTGTAGATGAAATAATGACCAAACTGAGTCAAAAACCCAAAGCAATGGTTCTATGTTCAACTTGTACTGACGATTTGCTGGGGTCAGACTATTTGGGAATGGCAGAGCAGTTACGAAGTAAATATCAATTGGATGTACAAATTGGAAAAATGAATCCTATCAGAAAGGAGAGTAAGAGGCCTCCGGAGTTATTGATTCAGAAAACCATTTATGATTATCTAAAGCCATCTCCCCAAAAAAATAACACCATCAATATTATAGGGAGTTTTGCAAATATTTCAAATGACAGTGAGATACATGACCTTTTTAGGCAGGCAGGTATGGATCAACTGCTGCATATAAGTGATTGTGAAACTTATGAAGCTTTTCAAGAGATGAGCCGGTCAAAATATAATTTTTTAATCAAGCCCGGTGGAATAATTGCTGCATTAGAAATGGAAAAAAAACTGGGTATTCCATTTATTGAATTACCTGTGTCTTACAGAATAGAAGGTATCGAAGAAAATTACAAGCTAATGGAAAAGCATTTAAACATTCACTTAAATTATGGGACCCATAAAGCAAGATGCGAAGAGGTTGTTAGAGGTTATTTGCGTAAACTAAAGGGCGCGTCTATAGCAGTAGGTGCAACCGCAAATGTATGTCCCTTTGAAGCCGCAAGAGAATTTGTTGAAAGAGGTTTTCGTGTACCCTTTGTTTTTGCAGACCAATTGCTGCCGTCTGATGTTAAACATGTACAGTGGTTAGAAGAAAACGCCGGCTATATAAAAGTTTACTCGACAACCAATCCGTCCATGTCAAAATTTTTGTTAGAAGACATATGTGTTGACTTAGCCATTGGTTTTGATGCAGGTTACTTTTGCTCCGGCTCTAAAACAGTACCCTTAGCGGTTGACGAACAGCTCTATGGCTTCAAAGGAACAGAAACCTTATATGCCAGAATGGCTGAAACCCTTGAGAAGCAGCAAGATTTTAGGATGGAAATGTATCATTCGGGAATGGTTATTTAAGGAGGCGCTGATGAAGACGTTATATAGCATATTACCACCCTTTGCACCTGACTATTCAGGCGTCAGTTCTGTTTTTTTTGAACTGGGAGGTGCTACTTTAATTAATGGTGCAGATGGCTGTACCGGTAATGTAACAGGATATGATGAGCCAAGATTTTTTAATAGCAATAAGAGTTTATTCAGCACAGGCATCAGAGAGATTAACGCCATTATGGGAGACGATGTTTATATAGTAGACCGTTTAAACAATGATAAGGAAGACTTCGTTGTTATATCTTCTACACCGGTGCCGGCTGTCATTGGGATAGACCAACAATCGGCAGCCAGAAAAATATCTGAAAAATACAATGTACCGGTTTATCATTTTGATACGACAGGAACCGCCACATACGAAAAAGGCGCTTCACAAGCTTTTCTAACCATGGCAAAAAAAATGCTTAATAAAACCGATGTAAGAATATCCAACAGTGTGAATATCATCGGAGCTACGCCTTTGGATTACTGGAATGAAATGCAGGTCTATCACATCATAAAGGCTTTAGAAAAAAGGGGGATCAGCATTAATGCTTGTTGGAGCATGGGTACGACTTTAGATGAAATAAAAAATTCTCTGCAAGGGAGCATGAATCTGGTGGTTTCAATATCAGGATTAGAAGCTGCAAAATATATGAAAGATGAATTTGACATGCCGTATAGGGTGGGTGTGCCCATTGGGAGCCGGTTATCCGATCAATTAGCCGGTGACATCCTTGATGCCAAACCGAATGTGGATAGTCATCCCAAAAGTAAAGTGAACAATATAAAGGACATATTAATCATCGGTGAGCAGGTATGGGCAAATTCATATCGAAATGCCATAAAGCTGGAGTATGGTATTCAAAATATCAAAGTGGTTTCTTTTTTCCAAATGGAAAAAAGTCTGATGGAAGAAAAGGATGAATTTTTAGATTCGGAAAATGCTTTACAAGCACTGCTGGAAAAGGAAAATTATCAACAATACATAGGCGATCCTTTGTTTAAAAGGTTGATAAGCCGGGAAAATGAAGATAAATATATTGAAATACCACATTTGGCAGTATCCAGTAGAATTTATTGGGATCATGAGATACTTTACACCGGAGAAAAAGGACTTGAAATTATAGAAAAACATATGAAAGAGGTGGCGGTATGCTAAAAAAAATATTGACTTTATTTTTAGTGATGGTGCTGTGCTTAGCAGCAGCAGGGTGTGCACAAGATACAGGTGAGGTTCAAACTGGGGAAGAAACACCTGTTGAAGCAGGAGCAGAAGAAAATGTACCCAAGGTGATAACGGATCAAAATGGACGGCAAGTTGAAATTCCTGAGAAGATAGAAAAAATAGTAACCGGAAGAATACTACCTTTCCCGGCTGTATGGTATTTAGCAACAGGTTCTACTGATGAGATTGTAGGGATACATCCTGCATCCAAAAGTGCAGCAGAAAACTCAATACTCAAAAAGTTAGCCCCTTCAATTTTGGATGCTTCTACAGGTTTTATTAGTGGAGATGAGCTAAATGTGGAAGAGTTAATCAGCCTAGATCCTGATCTTGTATTTATGTATGGTGACTCAGGTGGCGGTAATTTAGAAACCATTGAGGGAACAGGAATAAATGCTGTTGGTATAAAAACCATGTCCATCGCCCAAGGGGATTCTGTAGAAACATTAAATTCATGGTTAGAACTATTAGGACAAATTACCAATCAAGAAGAAAAAGCAGCAAAAGTCATAGACTATGGTCGTCAAGTTCAAAAGGACATTGATGAAAAGTTAGTGGATTTAAAAGAAGAAGATAAAATACAGGGCTTAATGATTTTTACAATGGCTGAGAAAAATATTGTTGTATCCGGAAAAGGATTCTTCGGCAATCATTGGCTGAAAGCGACAGGTGCTGTTGATGTAGCGGAAAACGATATTGACATCAAAAAGCCGGTTAACATGGAACAAATATATGTATGGGACCCGGAGATCATTTACATATCTAACTTTACAGATGTACAACCGGAAGATCTATATAACAACACCATTGATGGGCAGGATTGGAGCAATTTAAAGGCTGTTAAAAATAAGCAGGTTTATAAAATACCGTTGGGTATATACAGATGGTTCCCGCCTTGTGGTGACTCTCCGTTGATGTTAAAGTGGTTAGCTCAAAAGAATTATCCTGAAATTTTTAATGATTACGATATCAAAGAAGAAATCAAAATATATTATCAAGATTTCTATCAATATGACTTAACCGATGATGAGGTTGATAAAATTTTAAATCCATCAAGAGCAGCAGCTGAGGGATATAATTAAGATTCATCAAACCCATGAGGGACGAACAAGCAGGCTCAGCATTACGATACTGCCAGGCCATAGGCGGGGTGATCCTAAAAGATTCAAGATCACCCCGTCTTTTTATTTGCATCTATTTATATAGAAGTATTATACTGAAAATATAAGGTTTTGAAAAGAAATTAGAATGTAAAGTGATTTAATATCTTTGCAACTCAAATCAAGACCATCCGATAGTTTGTATGATATGCTGTGTTTCTATACAGGATACCGGCTAAAGGTAGTATGTGATAAAGGCATATTGCCGATCTCAAAAAAAGTGTATAAAAGGAGAATATTATGCAAATTACTTTTCAAAAATGTGGACAGGATGTTGTTTTTACATTATCAGAATTCGACCTAAAATATGAGGAAGTATTTAAAATGTGTTTTTATGAAAAAGATGGGAACACCTATATTAAAAGATTTTCAAAAGATATCCCAAATCTTGAAAAGATCAAGGTCAATTATAAAAGAAATGCACAAGAAATGTTTGATCAATTAGGGTATTTTAAGCCTATTCCCTGGGAAACAGCGCTTTATGAATTTGTTAAGGAAGTTCATGGTACAGGCGTAGATTGGTGGTTAACCGGCAGCTGCGCAGCTTGCATAAGAGGCATTCCGTTAAACCCTCATGATGTTGATATTATGATTGATTCTAAACATGTCAGTGAAATAAGTGATATTTTTGCTGACCATATCGTAGAGCCGATCATCGATACCGGAGGCTGGTTGACAAAGGATTTCGGTGTTATTTTCCATCATGCCAGAATAGATATTGCTTCTGATCCCAACCCCTGTTTAGATGATCCGGAGCCTATCGATTGCGGGCCGTACGCTAAAAATCATTTAGAGAGTGTTAATTGGAGAGGGTTTGAAATAAAAGTCCCGCCTTTAGTATTACAGCTTAATATAAACAGAAAACGAGGAAGAATGGATAGGGTTAAACACATTCAAGCCTATATGGATAAGTCAGGCTATATGCAAACCGATTAAATTGATATAAAATAAATAAGGTAGTGTAGATAAAAAATGGAGGACTATTATGACTAAGATTGAACTTTCTAAAGAACAGAGAAAAATGGCAGTACTGGAAATCACATTTACAATCAAGCCATTAGTGATATGCAAAAGTATATGAATGAAAAAGTAGAAGACATGTATGCGTATATGATATAACAAATTTTAAAAGGAGATTAGCCATGAAGAGCGAAGTTTTTAATTATTCCATAACAAAAGAGGACCTGTTTGAAAATATATTGACAGATGAAAACTTAATGCTGAACCATGTAGTGATTGAACCGGGTAA
Source organism: Clostridia bacterium (assembly GCA_028279945.1). Lineage (GTDB taxonomy): Bacteria > Bacillota > Clostridia > Peptostreptococcales > JAAYPU01 > JAKSCF01. The sequence continues at coordinate 58,806 of JANQMT010000092.1, read as the reverse complement.
AGTCTTTCCCAAACATCCGACAGATGCTATGGTATACATCATTATTATGCAAGGAAACCTTTCCTTAACTGTAGAGGATGAAGAAGAAAAGGTATATCAGCCCGGACAAGTTGTTCACGTGAAAAAAGGGATTGAAACCATCTTAGGAAATAAAGGGGAAGAACATACTGAAGTATTTGTTATCAAAATTTAACCCAGATTATTCATGGAAACTACTAAAAAGGTACAAGTATTTTGTAGTTTATCGTGAATAATCTGGGTTTGAATCAAGGAGAGATTAAATGTACGATATTGTTATTGTCGGGGGTGGCCCGGCCGGAGCGACGCTGGCGAGACTGCTTAAGAAAGTTTATAAAATATTACTTTTAGATAAGCGGTTATTCAATCATAAAGACAGACAGATAGTAAAGTGCTGTGGTGGATTGCTGGCACCGGATGCACAGAAGGTCATCGCGCAATTGGGGCTAGGCGTTCCAAAAGAAACCCTTGTAGGCCCTCAGCTATTTACTGTAAGAACATTGGATTTTGATAACCGGATAGAAAGATATTATCAAAGGCATTATATCAATGTGGATAGGGAAGAATTTGATCAATGGCTGGTGGATTTAATACCTCAAAATGTAAATAAAGAATTTGGAACTGTATTTAAAAATTATGAGAAAAAATCAGATGGAAGTATTGATGTTATTTATTCTAAGGGTAGCAGCCAGTATAAAGTGAATACGAAGTGCTTAGTAGGTGCAGATGGCGGTGCTTCACTGATTCGTAAGAAGCTGATAGGTAAGGATCAAATTGAAAAGTATGCATCAATACAGGAATGGTATCGTATAAAACCTGCAATGCCTTACTTTACAACTATTTTTGATAGTGAAATAACAGATTTCTATTCATGGACCATACCCAAAGAGGAATGTGTCATAGTAGGATCTGCTATTCCCTTTAGAGACAAAGTCAATGAAAAGTTTCAACTATTGAAGGAAAAACTGATGAATAAAGGTTTTAAATTAGGCGAATTAGAACACCGTGAAGGCGCTTATATCTTACGACCCACATCAGTGAAAAATCTTGCATTAGGAGAAAAAAACATTTTTCTTTTAGGTGAAAGTGCCGGATTTATCAGTCCTAGTTCTGCAGAAGGCTTCAGCTATGCTATGCGGAGTGCTATAGCACTTTCTGATGCGCTGAATAACTGCAGCTCAAATGTTATAAAAAATTATCATCACAATTGTAAGAAATTAAGAGCAAATATTATGTTGAAAAATATGAAGTCACCCTTTATGTACCATACATTGCTCCGAAAAGCAGTTATGAAAACAGGCGTCTTAAGCATGAATTTACATACAGAAAAGGACGCATAAAGCAACATAAAGAAAAATACTAAATTCAACCATCTCTTTATTAAAAAGCATAAATGAAAATGAGAATCATTATTGACATATGATATAAAAAAGTATATACTTAAGCTGACCGATAGGTCTATCTTAAATTAATTGAAAGGATGGTGCGAATGGAAGATGATTCCAAAACGGCTATTTTAGAAACCGCAAAACATTTGTTTTCTAAAGATGGATACGAAGCAACCAGTGTGGGTCGCTTGGCCAAAGAGGTTGGTGTGGCAAAGTCTTTAATATATTATTATTTTGAAAAAAAAGAAGATATATTAACCGAAATATTAGCAAACGGCACCGATGACCTATATGAAATGCATCAAAAAATGAGCGACAGCGCACAAGAGTTTACTCTGGATTATATGATGAGCATAATTGAGAAAATAGCTGAAAAGGTTAGGGGCAGAAGCGATATTATACGGATTATGATGCAGGAATTCCTAAAGGCTACCCATAAAGAAAACCAGACACCTCTATATATGGATTCATTTTTAGAATATCTAAAGGCTCGTTCTGAAAAACATTGTAAGGATGATGAAAAAACGCAAATGAAATTTATCATAGAATTTTTGTTTTTTGGAAGTATGCCGTTTCATATGTATGTGGTTTTTGAAGATTTTTTCGCTGAAAAATATAATTATGATAAAGAAGAACTTTGGGAACTTTTTATGGAATTATACAAAGATAATTACGTTATACCGCTTCATGAAAGAATAAAATAGAAGTTTTATCAAAAAAATTTGAGAGTAATCTCAAAATTTTTTAGTTTTTGGGAAAAGGCGGTCAGTTTTCCACAGTTCATTTGTGAATTTTGGAATTGATTATGGATAATCTGGGTTTTAGTAAAGGAGTAGAGTTAAATGATTAAAAAAAAGCGTCTTATGGTCATGGTTGCTTTAGTGGCATTATTGTCCGGATGTGGCGGTGAAGAAGACACAATGAAAAATGAAAAAGAAGTACCGGTAGAAATATTGCAGGTGAAAGAAGCTACCTATGATAAAAAAATTTCACTGCCCGGCGTTGTCAGCAATGATGAAGAGATCATCTACAGCTTTAAAATGGAAGGAAGACTTGAAAATATACAAGTTAAGTCCGGTCAAAGGGTAAAAGTTGGAGATGTATTAGCAAAGCTGGATGAAAAGGATTATAAAAATTTACTTGAGATCAGTCAATTAAAAGTAACATCCGCCAAAGCAGCATATGAAAATGCTCAGAACAATTTTGAGAAGGCAGAATCCAACTATGAGAAAGCCAAAAATGATTTTGAAGATATCGAAAAGCTTTATGAAACAGGTGCTGTTTCAAAGAGCGAATATGAAAATGCACAGCTGCGTTTGAATATTGCAGCGGAGGATTATGATATAGGCAGAGTTAGTGCAGTTGATTTAACCAAATCAAACTATGAAAGTGCTTTATCAAGCTATGAAATAAAAAGAACTCAATTTGCAAATGGAGAATTAAGAAGCAGTATCGATGGATATGTGAAAAACATTTTTGTTAAAGAAGGCAATCAAGTCAGTAAAAATGCTCCGGTTATTGCAGTTGGATCAGAAAATGCACAAGTTACCATAGGTTTATCTGCGGATGAAAAACAAAATGTCAAATTAAATGATGAAGTTAAAATTATATATGACTCTAAAGTGATTTACGGCTATGTGGCTTCCGTATCAGATGTTTTGGATTCAAAAACACTTTTATATAAAGCCGAAGTAGCCATACAGGAAAATATTATACCTCTATATACAATCGTAAAGGTCCAAGTGAATATTGGAGAAAAAGAAGGCATAAAAATTCCTGTAAATGCAGTATTGAACGATGGAGAACCTTTTGTATTTGTAGTGGATGACGACCATGCAATAAAAAGAACTGTAGCTATTATGGGTTATGATAAAGAGTATGTATTTATAGACGGTATTGCCAATAACGAAAAAGTCATTACAATAGGAAACAAAGTGCTGCGTGGTGGAGAAAGAGTTATTATAAATTAGCAAAAGGAAGGAGGTCAATCATGGAGAAAAGAGGATTTGTAAAGTCTTTCATAGAAAATAAATCGGTTATATACTTCATAGTGTTCATGATTTTTATATCGGGTTTGCTGGCATATCAAAAAATACCTAAGCAGGAATATCCGGATACAACCTTGCCTGCATGCTATATTAACATCATATATCCTGGTGCAACACCAAAAGAAATGGAAGAGAATGCAACGAAAAAATTAGAAGAAAAAATAATTGAAATAGATGATTACTATTGGTCAAAATCTACTATTTATAACAGTATGTCCATGACGTTTTTGGTTGTAGACGCCGGTCTGTCAGCAGAAGAGATAGAAGAACGATGGGACACCTTAAGACGTTGGATGGAAGATTTAAAGACCGAACTACCGGACGGTGTAGAAGAAGTAACAGTGGAAACAGATGTCATGGATATGCCGGGGGCAATTATGGCACTTTCCGGTAAAGCATATACTTATGATCAGCTGGATTATTATGCAGAACTTTTAAAAGATAAATTAATAGACATCGATGGTATCGAAAAGATAGAAATTGACGGCGTGCGTGACCAAGTGGTAAAAGTAGATGTTGATATTGAGAAGTTAAATTATTATGGGCTGGCATTGAGTGACATAGCCAATGTATTGCAGGCTCAAAATATGGTGATTCCTATTGGCGCGGTTGAAAATGATGATTACAGAATAAATGTCAAAACAAACGGAAATTTTGAAACCATAGATGAGATCAAGAAAGTCATTATTAAACGTAACGAAATAGAAGGAGAAGTGATTACTCTTGACAGAGTTGCGGATATCCGAATGGACCTGGAGGATATTGAATTTGAAGCAACCGTAAATGGCTTGCCCAATGTTTTTTTAAGTGTTTATTTTAAACAGGACTCCAATATTATATTTGCAGGAGAAGAGGTAAGGAGCAGATTAGAAAAACATGTGCCTCTATTACCTGAAGGATTAGAGGTCTCCGAAATAACTTTTATTCCTGAGACCATTGGAGATTCCATAAGTGAATTTTCGATGAATCTCATTCAGGGAATTTTCATTGTTGTGCTTGTCATCATGCTTGGAATGGGGCTTAGAAACTCTCTTATTGTTTCTTTAGCCATTCCGTTAGCTATTTTTATTACATTTTCTTCTATGTTTTTATTGGAAATGAAATTTCATATGCTGTCCCTTGCTGCCCTTATCTTGGTGCTGGGTATGTTAGTGGACAATGCCATTGTTGTTTCGGATTCCATACAGGGGCACATTGATAATGATGAAAATAGGAAAGATGCCTGTATGAATGGGGTTAAAGAAGTGGCTAAGCCTGTGTTGGCATCCACTTTAACGACAACTGCTTCTTTCTCGCCTCTGATGATGCTTCCGGCTGCAGTAGGCGCTTTTATCGGCAGTATTCCAAAGATTGTAATTATTGCGCTTTCAGCTTCATACTTGATTGCCATGTTATTTATACCTGTGTTTGCCTATTCATTTTTTAAGAAAACCAAAGATAAGGTAAGAAAACATAGAATAAAAAACGGATTTGCAAAGCTATTAAATATTGCTATTCATCATCGATGGAAGACCATGGGCATCGCTGTTTTATCACTGGTTTTGGTGATGGTACTTTCAGGTTTTTTGGAGCAAAGCTCTTATCCCACAGAAGAGAAAGATATTCTTTATATCAATGTAGAAACTGAATTTACCACTGATTTTAAGAAAAGTAAAGAAGAAGTCAAAATGATAGAAGAATTTCTCAAAGAACAAGAAGAGATCGAAAATTGTTATGCAACCATTGGCGGAGACTTCCCCAGATTTCATATGTCCGTAACGTATAGGCCTTCAGCAAAGAATATTGCTCAGATTATTATAGAGTTTGATTTAGATAAAACCAATCGATTTGATTCCAATCCTGAATTTGTAGACTATTTACAAAATAGTTTGAACAAAAAGATTACAGGCGCCAACATGGAGGTTAAAGAATTTGAGATGACAGGAGATGGTTCTCCCATCCAAGTCAGGCTGCTCAGTGAAGATAAGGAAGCGCTGAAAGAAATAGGGCAAGAAGTAACGGACGTTTTATACAACATGAAAGGCACAAAGAATGTTTTCAATGACTTAGAAGGAGAAAGCTACAACTATAAATTCAATATCAATAAGGAGCAGTCATTAGGGATGGGTATGACCTCTGCTGAAATACAAAATGAAATGAATATCGCCCTGATGGGCCGAACCATAGGTGTTTTCAGACAAAATGAAAAAGAGTATGATATTAACCTAAAAGGTGTGGTGAATGATATAGATGAATTTAAGAATCTGCCGTTACGTTCATCCATGACACAAATGGTCTTACCGCTTAAAAAATTCGGCAATGTTACCATGGAATCTGAAGTCAGCAGGCTGGTTCGATATGATAATAAACCATCTGTCAGTATTTCTGCCAGCCCTTTGGCAGGTTATAATGCCATAAAAATACAAACTGAATTGGAAAAAATCATATTGGATAAAGGGTATCAAAACATTGAATTGGTAACAGAAGGAGAAAAGGGAAAACTGGAAAGAGCCACAGGCGATATGCGATTTGCAGGCTTATTTGCAGTCTTCTTAGTGTATATCATCTTGATGCTTCAATTTAAATCAACCATTCAGCCCATCGTTATATTGCTCACAATACCCCTTTCATTTATCGGATCCATTTTGGCTTTGATCCTATTTAGGCAGACCATGTCCATATTTGCTATGCTGGGCTTTTTAAGCTTATTTGGTGTGGTGGTCAATAATGCCATTATCTTGATTGATTATATCAATGGCGAAAGACGAAAAGGAACAGAGATTATTGATGCGTGTAAAAGAGCTGCAGATGTGAGATTCAGGCCGGTAGTACTCAGTACAACAACCACAGTGCTTGGGCTGCTTCCAATGGCGTTGTCAGGCGGTGTCTTATTCAGACCTATGGCACTTTCATTTATGGGAGGCCTACTGATGTCCACCTTCTTAACACTAATTGTTGTACCTGTAATTTATATCAGTGTTGAACACAGGATTTTGAAAATTCAAAGTAAATTAAAAAAATTATTCGGTAACCTGATAACACATGAACAGTAAGGAGGAACTAAATGGAGAATTTTAAGAAAGTTAAAGATGAGCACAAATATTTATTTAATATAGGATTAAGCATTGCAAAGGAAAAAGTATTGATGGGATCAATAGAGCTGGGGTTATTCACAGAATTAGATGAGTTTAAAACGGCAAAGGAAGTTGCTGAAATAATGGGGTATAACATTCAAAATACAGACCATGTATTAAATGTCTTGACCAGCATGGACTTTCTTGAGAAAGAATCGGGTAGATATAAAAATACAGAAATATCCCAAATATATCTTTCAAAAAATTCAACAGAGTATGCAGGTGATTTCTTAATTCAGTACAAATTTTTTTCCGGCATAGAGGGTCTGGATGTTGTAAAGGCAGTAAAAGAAGGTCCCAGTAATATGTTTGAAGGAAAAGAAGGGGCCGATGCCTATAAAGTATTTGGTGATTTCAACCATATGCTCATAAAGAGTCAGAAGATAGGCCGCGCCAAAGAAATTTGTGAAATTGTCAAGCAGCTGCCGGAATATGAAGGGATTAAAAAAATATTAGACTTAGGCGGCGGACCTGGTTTGGTAGGCATTGCCATAGCAATGGAAAAAGCAGATATGGAGGGTGTTGTATTTGATATGCCGGACACAATTGCTGTTGCTGAGGAATGCATAACAGAGTATCAATTGGAAGATAGATACCATGCATTGGGTGGAGATTTTCTAAAAGATGATATTGGAAATGGATATGACTTGGTTCTGGCTGTTGGAGTAATGAATTTTGCTAAAAATGATTTAGATGAGGTGACTAAAAAAATATACGACAGCCTTAATGATGGCGGTGTGTTTATGTGCATTTCTGACGGGTTTAAAAATGAATGGACAAAACCGGAAGAACTAACGTTAGCATGGCTGCCAAGTCTATTAAAGGGTGCGGATTTTCGTTTAGAACAAGGTCAAGTCAGCGCGTCTGCTATAAAAAGCGGGTTTAAAAGTGCCACAAGACAAATGATAAACTTTGTAAATGGGCCGTTAGATGTAGATGTGTTGAGAAAGTAATCGAATATTGAACAGGTGTTATAAAATAAAAAATCATTTACTATCTGGTAAATGATTTTTTTTGTTTTATAAAAAGAATTATAAATTAGACAGTGTTTCTAAATCTAAGATTTTAAATGAACTGCGATAATAGTCAATAATATTTTGTTCTTTTAACTCACGCAGAATCCTAGATACTGCAGGTCGTGTAGCATTAAGATAATTGGCCATTTGGTCTCTGGTCATATTAATGATAAATAGTTTATTCTTATTGATCATATAGTTGTCCAGCAAAAAAGTGCATATACGTTTTTTTAAAGACATTATTCTGATGTAATCCATTTGCTTGGTCATAAATACACTGTGTTCAGCCAGGACCTTAATTAAATTCAAATTAAATTTGCTTGTAAATTTATAATTGGCTTTGTCCATAAAAAACAGCTTAGAACTTTCTATATATAATACGGTAGAGCTTTGTTCAACCTCTATTGCATAGGGTGAAGTCGTTGCATCCGAGCATATAATATCCAAGCCAAAGACATCATTCTTACCCATGACGTATGTTGACATGGTACTGGTATTGACACATTGTCTTGTCATATGAACCTTACCTTCCAGAATAATACCGATATAATCCAAAGGCTCATACTGCTTGCAGATCAATTCATTTTTTTTATAATTCACAATCTCAGCAGACTTTGATTCCAGTGTAGTGATGATTTCTGATTTTGACATGGATTTAAATATAGAACTGGAAATTAATTGTTTCATGTAGCTTGAAAACACACTTTTTTCTAACATTATATTATCCTCAAGAGTTACTATTTTTCTTATTATAACATATTATTTCAAACTTAATAAAGCGTATCTAAGAACTATTTTTAAACCATAGAATATTTAAATAGGTATTCGCTGATACGAAAAGTTTTGAAAATATTGACATATAGATATAAGATTCAATATAATATTACTGTATGATGATAATGAGAATCATTATCATGAATATGATGAACAGCTCAGTGATCATTTTATATATAAACATTGATAGGATGAATCCAAGATAAAAATGGATAAGAGGGGGGTGTACGCATGGCGTATAGTGATAATCGACCTGTCATATCTAAAATGATAGAAGTTTACAACGAATTGTTTAAACATGATGGATATGGAGATATGTCTGTAGAAATCAAAATTTTAAAAAAAGATAAAAAAGAAGTCATCATTTATTGCGGCAAACAATACAGGTTTGTAGTAGATTATAATCCAAAACCATATAGGGGGGAGGTCATGTATTCTATGAAAAAAGGCTAGCCCGATATAGCGGCTAAAAGTTGGGAAGCAAGGGGCTTCCATAAAATCAATACAAATCAATCATTCATACAAAGAATTAGTTCTGCGGGGGAATGTTTCTTAAATACATATCATCTAAAAACCGGAAGGAGGAAATTATATTATGATACATAGAAATAAAACAATACCATCTAAAATAATATCCATAATGTTGGTATTGGTATTTATATTAGGGACATTTTTAGGCAGTATTGGGACAGCCGTAGCAGAATCTAACCTAGAAAATGGAACCCATAAAGTTGAAGTGAAAGCATTAAAAGAAAGTGAAGATACAGTAGAAGACAATATAGATCCTTATATAGATGGAATTGGCGAAGTAGAGGTGAATAACAGTATCAGTTTTGCATATATAACTATAAACGATACCTCTCAGTTAAAAAGTATAAAAGTAAGGACAGAGGGAGCAATATCCCCTGGACCAGACGATGAAGTGAGGACAATAGGAGCAATATCCGGACCAGGGCATGAAGTGAGGACAGATGTTGCTATATACACAGAGCCAGAGATAGTAGAAGAGGACCCGGGTTTAAATACAAGAACTTATAAATTCGAAATTGAAGATGTTGATAATGCTGTAGACAGTGTAGGATATACCCATGATGACCAAAAGATATGGTTCAGATTGAAGTTAGCCATAATAGATGAAAATGCGGAATATACTGTAACTTTTGATAGTGACGGGGGCACGGATGTTGCGCCTATAAAAGCTAAATGGAATGAAACTATTAATGAACAGGAACCACCTCAGAAAAATAATCGAGTTTTTGATGGCTGGTATAATGGAGAACAAAAGATTGAGTTTCCAATGGCGGTGACAGGAGACATTACCCTTAAGGCTCATTGGAGAGAATTTTATACTGTATTCTATTACACCAATGGTGGAGGGTATAAAAAACAGCTTGATAATGACCTTATTATATATCATACATCCAGGAAAGAAGGACTAGACAGTGATTTTTTAATACCTTTTGAAGCGCCCATAAGAAGCGGCTATAATTTTCTTGGCTGGTATGTCATCAAGAATGATCAAGATGTACCTACCCAAGAAGATAATATGATAGACCCAGAAAAATTTGATGGGTATCCGCTTGAGGCTGTTTTAGAGAATGGTCAAATTCAAATATCTGCATTTGAGGAAAATATTCCTTCTAATAAACCAGAAAACCGAGAGATTAGGTGCTATGCACGTTGGGAGACTGAGGGAAATGAAATTCCAAAATATACAGTTACTTTCGATACTCAAGGTGGCACTCCGATTGATGATCAAATATTGGATGGAGATACAGCATTAATAAAGCGGACGATAGAAACTAGCTCTCTCAAAACTGAAAAAGACGGATATGAAGCCACTTGGTTGTATAATGATAATATTATAAAGCAAAAGATTTATATAATTGAAGACACGACCCTTACAGCCCATTGGGACAAATTATATACAACCACGTTAGACGCTAATGGAGGCGTAGTGTTTAATATACAAAGTGAAAAATATGAAGAAATAGCTAATATTGAAATGGCGTCGGGGTCTGGGAGAACATATACCAGTGGTCTTCGCAAACCTGAAAGAAGAGGATATATTTTTAAAGGCTGGTATGATGAAGAGGGCTACTTATTTACCGATATTACAATAATACCACCAAGGGATGTAACATTGACTGCACGTTGGTCAAAAGATACACCTGCTGATGGACAATATAACATAGATATTAATGTATGGCAGGAATTTAAAGATGAGGATTCAATGGCATCGCAATTTTTTGATAAAGAAGACGCGCTTCTTGAAGTTATTGACAGTAAAATTTACTTAACAACCACTGTTCATACAGAAGGTGAATTTGGTGGGGTAAAAGAGACCGATATCATTAAGTCTCTTGAACAGCGTATGAGTGATGGCACCTTTAAAAACTTAGAATTAGTACCCGTTGAAGGGGAGAAAAAAGTTAAAATAAAAATAGAATATCCTAATATGAATGAAGCAGTTTTTCTCAGATGCACAGTAAAACCAATGGGAGACGATTTTAAACCCCTCCTTAGGGTAATACTAAAATACGATACCTTAGAGGAGGTACCACAGCTTATTGAGGAAGGAAATTACTTAGTAGATGTTGACATATTTAGAGAAATGGCAGACATACCATCTATGAGCGCTCCATTCTTTGATAAAGAAGACCTTTCATTTAAAGTGAAAGATGGGAAGATGTTCCTTACTCTACGTGTGAGTAGAAATGGTGAGTTTGGTGGAGTGTATTACACAGATGTTATAGAATGGCTGAAACAAAGCATAGGTGATGACTTAAAATTATTGACGTTGAAGGATATTGGAGAAGGAAAAGTAGAAACTGAACTGGAGTTTACCAATACCAAGACGCCCGCTTTGGTACAGGTAAAAGTAAAACCAATGGGAGATTCTACACCTTATCTAAGAGTTGCAATAAAGGAAGGAAGTCTTAGAAAAGATTTGGCGACTCCTGAGGATGGAGACTATAAGGCCAATATAGCAATTGATGGCCAGAGTCAAGCAACGTATAAAGCTATATTAGATCAACAAGTAGTTGGACTCCCTCTTGAGATAAAAGATGGAAAGATATACTTGACATTAATATCAAAAGCAATATCTCCTTCATTTAATCCAGAAGTGTTTTTATTTTACCGATTATCTTCAGATCAAGAAACTGCAATACCCTATACACTTGTTATTGACGAAGAAGGTGTTGAAAGAGCACATTATAAGCTTGATTTTGGCAGAATGACAGAAACAGCAGATATCCAAATAAAAATGATAACAGGATATAATTTTTCACCAGTTTCTATTTCATTTGAACTAACACCAAAATATACGGTTATTTTTAACAGTGATGGTGGTAGCGTTGTTGAATCAAAAACGGAATATGAAAATACATTCATTTCTGAACCTGAAGTACCAACTAAAGAAAATATGATTTTCTTAGATTGGTATAATGGAAACGATAAAGTTACATTCCCAATAATACTTGTTGAAGATCTTACTTTAAAAGCACATTGGACAGCTGTAAAAGTTGCTGCTAAGGATGTTTTAAAAGATGGAGATACTACAACTAATGGCTCGCTAAGGGTCATAGTAGATGGGGATATAATATATGAATATAGCATCGATGGTCAAAATTGGCAGCAAGACAATACATTTTTAAATCTAGAGGCAGGAGACTATATCGTAAGCGTAAGAGATAAGGATAATCCTACTAATGCAGCAACAAAAGAGGTTACTATAAAAACTGTAGAAGTATTGAAGCCGACTGTAGTAGATGGCAAAACAACCATTACTGAGGAAGATTTGAACAAAGATTATGTACAAATTAATTTAGATGATGAAACTGTAACAGAGATGACTGTACAAATGCCGTCAGCCAATAAAGAAACTGCAATAAAAATAGCTTCAGGAACCAATTTACCTAAAATCAAAGTGGTTAAAGCAAATCAACTGACTCTCGAAATTCCAGAAGGCACAAGCTATCAAACCGACAATGAGGTATTGCAGTTACCCAAACTGATAGAAGACACTGAAGCAATAATTGCTGCAATTGAAGACTTAGAAGGATCAAGCAAAGATATATCAAATGTTGTAGCTATCTCAGTTGGTGGTGAAAACTCGGTTACATTTGGTGACTATGTCATGATGACCCTTAATGGAAAATCAGGAAAAGAGTGTGTTTTCATTGATGAAAGTGGTGTAGCACAGCCTATTAAGAAAGTGTCAAAGAATGCTGCATCTACTGAAACCGGTGATCAGTATTGTTATGACGATGGAAGCAATTTAATCATCAAGACAAAACACTTTACAGAGTTTGTTACGTATGAGGCAAAAACCAATGATGGCGGCGGCAACGGCGGCGGAAGCAACGACAGCTATAGTTGGGATAAAGATGGTGATTATTCTGTAGATATTGATGTGCTTCAAGAGCATAAAAATAGTTCTTCCATGGCTAGACCATTCTTTGAAACAAAAAATTTACCAGTAGAAATTGATGACGGTAAAATTACGCTTGCTATTAAAGTTAATAAAGATGGCAATATGAATGGGTATAAGTATACAGACGTTATAGAAGAATTTTATCAGAAAATAAATGGCAAATATAAAAAGCTTAATTTAAAATATCTCAATAATGATGATGTAAGATATATTACTACAGAAATAGAATTTGATGATCCAGATGAAGAAGCTTTCATACGAGTGCATATCACACCTATGCTGCCTTCTACACCGGCACTAAGGATAAAGCTCAAAAAGAATACCCTAGGTGATGAGGATGATGCTATAGACTTAGAGCCTGATGAAGGAGATAAGCAAACCAATATTGAAGGTCAAGAAATTATTTCCGGGGCAATTACAATCAGAAAAAATGCTAAAGATTTGAAATTTGTAAACGGATATAAAGATAAGACCTTTAGACCCGATCATAATATTAACAGAGCAGAAGTTTTATCCATGCTGGATAAAATAACAGAATTAGGAGATGATGTGGATAAGAAGGACGTTAACTTTAAAGATATGGACATGTGGGCTAAAGAAAGCATTGAAAAGTTTGCTCAAGGGGGTATCATTGAAGGCTACCAAGATGGAACCATAAAACCCAATGGGGAGATGACCAGAGCTGAATTCTCCAAAATCATTGCAATGGTAATGGGACTGGAGATAAAAGATGAAGCTGCTGATTTAAAAGATATTGCAGATCATTGGGCTGAAAAATACATCAATGCTTTGGTGAAAAAAGGTTATATGAAAGGGTATGAAGATAAGACCTTTAAACCCAATAACAAGATAACCCGTGCTGAAGTCGTGACAGTCATCAATAGAATCATTGGCTCCAGTGCTCAAGATTATATGGTTAATAATAATCCTTTCACAGATATTGACGCTTCACATTGGGCATATAAAGATGTCATGAAAGCAGTTAATGAGTAAAACAAAAGAAAGATATATTTAAAAATAAATAAAGGTGTAGCTTACGTTACGGCTGCACCTTTTTTAGGTATACGAGTACTGCCTAGAAAGGGGAAGTCATATATGAAGAGAATATTGATCTTGTGCATATGTTTAGTTCTTACATTGACAACATCCTATAGTTTTGCTTCAGAGGAATTAGAAAATGGAACTTACACCATACAAAATCAGACCCACCATGAAAACCCTGTAGGAGTTGCCATGTCCAGTAAATATCTGGAAAGAAACACTCTAATAGAAAAAACAGATGAAGGTACATTTGTAACGTTAGAGTTTAACAATACAAATTATATGGGTGAATTTTCGGTTAAGGTCAATGGAGAAGAGGTATCTCATGAAATAGTTTATCATAACGAAGAAACCAACCATAAAAAAATTAAATTCATAATGAATGATATAGATGCAGAATTAAAGATAGGCATGTATGTAGGCCCTATGGATCGAGATGTAGCTTTTGGTGTTTCTTTTAATCAAGAAACACTAAAAAGTCCAAATGAAGAAGAATCAGAAGGATCAAAAGAACAACCTGCTGAAACAAATGAGCAGGAAATAATAGAAGAACAACCCGTACACAAGGATGAACAGCCTGGTGAAACCAATGAGCAGGAAATAGCAGAAGAACCACCTGTTGAGAAGGATGAGCCCGTTGAAACCAATGCACCTAAAACAGGAGAAGAATCATCTGATGAAGTGGATGAACCGGAAAAAGTCAAAGAACAAGAGATAAATGAATCAGAAAGCGCAGAGGAGCAATCTGTTGAAGCAGCAGAAGAATCATCTGTTGTTAAAGAGACAGAATCAGAGGAAGAACAACCTAATGAGCAGGAAGCCATAAGCCCAGAAGCTGAACCTTCCGATGATGAAGCATCCAAAGACGTTTTTCAAACTGATGAAGATGTTTCCAATAAAAATAATAACACAAGCATTATAGTTGGAATAGCAGTTATCGTTATAGCGCTAATTTTACTATTGAAAAATAAAAGGATACGTTGAGGTGAAAGATGATAAAAAAGATATTATGGGCTTTGATCATATTGATGACTATAGGGATAACAGCTTGCAGCAATGAAGAAGAAACAAGTGTTAATCATGATCTAAAGCATCAGGGAACAGATAAGGTTTATAGAATCATCCCTCTATCCACATCTTTAGTGGATATATTGTGTGAGCTGGACATAGAGATGGTAGGGGTTCCGGATTCTCAATATGGTTTACCGGATCAGGTAAAGGATATAGAAAGGGTTGGACTCTCAATGAATCCCGATGTAGAAAAATTAGCACAGCTGGAGCCTACCCATATATTAAGCTTAATCACCATAAAATCTCTTGTTCAGCCGGAGCTGGAGCAAGCAGGGCTGACAGCAGAGTATTACAATTTAGAAAACATAGACGAACTTAAAAAAACCATAACGCAGATAGGGAAAGCATTTGACAAAGAAAAGGAAGCCGGAGAACTTGTAGCAGAATTTGAACAAGATATTCAAGCAACACTGGATAGTATTGAAGGAAAAGCGTCGCCAAAGGTTTTAATATTATTTGGATTTCCCGGCAACTACATGGAATCCACCGAAGCCTCTTTTGTAGGTCAAATGGTAGCTTTACTGGGCGGTGAAAATGTCGTTAAACAAAAGGATGTTCCATATGTCGATGTGAATTTAGAAGAGCTGTTAGTGAGCAACCCCGACATCATCCTTAGAACCGCACATGGACTGGGAGATGAAGTCAGAGCACAATTTGCTGAGGAATTTAAAACCAATCCAATATGGAGCAAATTCGAAGCCGTACAAAATGGCAGAGTGTATGACCTGGATGATGCACAATTTAACGTAAGTGCTACTTTAGATACACCGGAGGCCTTAGAGGAATTAGCAAATATCTTATACGAATAGGTGTTGATTATGAAGAAAAAATATATCATCATTAAGTTTACCATTGCCATAATGGGATTAATCCTAATGATTTTTGTTTGCACCACAATTGGAACCATCCAGGTATCGTTTTTAGACCTAATAAATGGACTCATAACCGGAACCAATAAAGATGTTAACATCATAAGGGATGTGAGGCTGCCCAGAATTTTTATCTCAATATTTACAGGCGCCAGCCTTGCCACATCAGGGCTATTGCTTCAGTCGGTGATGCGAAATCCGCTGGTTGATCCCGGAATTATAGGCATCTCTGCCGGAGCTAATCTGTTTATGACAGGGGTCATGACCTTTATACCGGGTTTATTCTTCTATGCCACAGGATTTGGTATAATAGGAGGATTTGCTGCCTGCACCATCGTGTATTTTCTGGCTTTCAAAGGGCATACACTGAGTCCTTTGAGGATTATCTTAGCAGGCATAGCGGTTAATGCTATGTTTGAAGGATTAGCCAAAGTCCTGACTTACATGTCCGGTACGAGAAACATGATGTTGGGGGCCTTAACCAATGCCTCTACAACAGGTAAACAATGGTCAGATGTGAGATTTATCATTATACTGAGCATGATTGGGCTGGTATTAGCGTTTTTGCAATATAGAAACTGCAATATATTGTCACTGGGTGATAAAAACGCCAAAGCACTTGGGGTTAAGGTGAATCAACAAAGGATTATGATTACGGTTATAGCGGTACTGCTTGCAGTTGTCCCCACATCCCAGGTTGGAATTATTGGCTTTGTTGGGCTTGTAGTTCCTCATTTATCAAGAATCATTGTTGGAAAAGAGCATAAGATTTTAATACCTTTTACAGCACTGCTTGGCGGACTCATGCTTGTTATTGCTGACTTTTTAGGTCGAGTCATTGCTTATCCTATGGAAGTGCCCATCGATATTGTTATGGCAATCATCGGTGCACCTTTCTTCTTATACATGTTAAAAAGGAGTGATAAAGTTTATGCAAGCTAAAGCAATATACTTCTCTTACCATCAAGAGGAGCAGTTGATCGAAAATTTATCCGTACATATAAAAGAAGGCATTGTTACAACCATAATTGGTCCTAACGGATCAGGTAAAAGCACCTTGTTAGGACTTTTAACCAGAATGTACCACCTCCCAAAAGGCAGTATATTCATTAATAACAAGAATATAGAGACCTTTAAACAAAACGAATTAGCAAAAAAAATAGCTATTGTCCATCAGAACAATGTGGTGGATAGCGAAATAACCGTAGAAAAGCTGGTTTCTTACGGACGAAACCCATATTTAGGCACTTTTGATACTTTAGGGGAGGATGACTATAGGATTATCGATGAAGCTTTAAAAACCACAGGATTATATGAGGTCAAAGAAAGATCAATCGGAGAGATATCAGGAGGACAAAGACAAAGGGCTTGGATTGCCATGTCCTTATGCCAAAATACAGACATCCTTTTTCTGGATGAACCCACCAACTCATTAGATATTTATTATCAAATTGAAACATTGGAATTTGTAAAACAACTGAATCGAAAAAAAGGCATCACCATTATTATGGTACTGCATGATATCAATCAAGCTTTAGGATACAGTGATGAAATCATCGTTATGAAAAACGGGAAAATATACAAAAAGGGCAAACCCCTGGAAATTATTAATGAAGCATTAATGAAAGAAGTCTATCATGTCAAAGGCAGGATAGTTAAAGATAATGAAACCGGAAGCCATTATGTGGTCACGGACAAATTTAATGAATAGGAGGTGGTCGTTGTGATCAAAAAAATATATATCATTATAGGAAGCATCGCTTTGCTGATAGGCATAATTGGAATCGTATTGCCTGTTTTGCCGACTACCCCTTTTTTACTGTTAACATCCTTTTGTTATGCCAAAGGCTCAGAAAGATTCTATAACTGGTTTATTAAAACCAAGATATATAAAAAACACTTAGAAAGCTTTGTGGAAAATAGATCCATGACCGTTAGAACAAAAGCATCTACACTGTCCTTAGCCAGTTTTATGCTGTTGTTCCCATTAATTTTAACAGATAGTATACACCTTAGAATCTTCATCATATTCTTATACATATTCAAATACTACTATATTCTCTTTAGAGTTAAAACTGCAAAAGAGAGGGCTAGATAATGTTAGATAAAAGACTTATAGCGACCATAGACAACGGAAAAAAATATATATTACTTACCATACTGATGAAATGGATGGTACTGATTATAAATATTATTTTTAGTATTGCAACAGCTGAGCTGATACAAAAGGCTTATTTGCATGAAATGATGGCAAAAGATATATTCATAACATTTATCATATTAATCAATACCATCCTGATAAGATTTTTTTGTAATATCAAAACAAGCAGCTTTGAATATGGTATTAGTCAAAACGTCAAGCACAAGTTAAGACATCTGATATATGAGAAAATTTTATCACTGGGGATGGGATACAAACAAAAGGTATCCACTTCCCATATTGTGCAAATATCCAGTGAAGGCATAGAACAGCTGGAAATGTACTGCGGCAAATATCTGCCCCAATTGTTCTACAGCATATTGGCACCACTGACTTTGTTTGTTGTACTGATATTTATCAATATAAAAGTTGCTTTGATACTGCTTTTTTCTATTCCCCTTTTACCATTGTCGCTGATTGCTGTCAATAAGTTTGCCAATAAATTATTTTCAAAATATTGGAACCAGTACATCTCAATGGGGGATAGTTTTTTGGATAATTTACAAGGCCTTACAACCCTTAAAATATATGGAGATGATCAATACAAAAATGAACAAATGAATCAAGAGGCAGAGACTTTTAGAAAAATAACGATGAAAGTATTGAAAATGCAATTAAATTCAGTTACTGTAATGGATTTGATTGCCTATGGCGGTACTGCCTTGGGTATTTTTTTTGCTCTTTTAGAATTCAGAGCAGGCAGCATAAGCATTTCAGGTGTATTGATTTTCATATTATTGGCAAGTGATTTTTTTATACCCCTGCGCCTTCTCGGTTCTTTCTTTCACATCTCCATGAATGGCATGGCAGCCAGTAAAAAAATTTTCAGCTTATTAGATGAGCGTGTCTGTTCAAAGCAGTTGGAAGATTTTGATTTTAATCATTACAACATACAAATCCATAACCTTTTTTTCTCCTATGATGATAAAAAGAAGGTGCTGAAAAGAATTAATATGAAAATAAAAGAAAAGACCTTAACAGCACTTGTAGGAGAATCTGGATGTGGAAAAAGCACTCTGGCAAGTCTACTCATGGGTTTGAATAAAGGGTATGAAGGCAGTATCCAAATAGGGGGGAAAGAATTATCCCATATAAATGAAACTTCCATTATGAAAAATGTTTGTATTGTGAAACATGAAAATTATCTTTTTAAAGGGACTGTCAGAAACAACCTATTGATGGCAAAACCCAATGCCACCGCTGAAGAAATGTATGAGGTCCTAAAGCGCGTCAACCTATATGACTTTGTCATAAATCATGGAGGACTGGAATTTCAACTGCAAGAAAATGCACACAACATCTCAGGGGGACAGGCGCAAAGACTGGCTTTGGCAAGAGCATTACTACATGAATGTCAGATATACATATTTGATGAGGCCACATCCAATATCGATGTTGAAAGTGAGATCATTATTAACCAGGTCATTCAAGAGCTTTCAAAACAAAAGACCGTCATCATCATCACCCATCGATTGGCAAATGTAGTCTGTAGTCATCAAATATTTGTCTTATTAAAAGGCGAAATAGTCGAGCAAGGGACACATAGTGAATTAATCCATCATGGGAAAGTATATAAAGCAATGTATGAAAAGCAAAAACAATTAGAAAGCCTGTATAAGGGAGGATTGAGCTATGCATAGAAGCGGACCGATGATCATGGGAAAATTGATGGCCTTAGTCAATTCTCTCATCTATATTTTGATTTTTACCATAATTATGGGATGTTTGGGTTATTTAGCTGCCATCGGTATTACTGTCCTGGGTATATTGGGCTTACTGAACATTCTTGGGATAGAGACTGGTTTTATCCTGAACTCGTTAAACAGCATATTGATTGCTTTAGGCGTACTTGCCATATCCCGCGGCATATTAAAATATATAGAACAGTACACAGGGCATTATGTGGCGTTTCGACTACTGGCTTTCATTCGTGATAAAGTTTTCAAAGCACTAAGAAGGCTGGCTCCCAGCAAACTGGAAAATAAAGACAGCGGAAAACTGATTGCGTTAATCACTTCAGACATCGAATTGCTTGAGGTTTTTTTTGCGCATACCATCTCACCTATTGTCATTGCAGTGCTAACATGCTGCACCATGCTTTATATCATAAGCAGATATTCAGTTATTTTAGCTGCTATAGCACTGTCGGCCTATATTATCATAGGGATACTCATACCGTGGATAAGGGGTAAAAACAGCAGACAAATAGGAAGGGACTATAGAGAAGCAGTTGGTGATATGAACCAGCATTTCTTAGAATCTTTACAAGGTATGCAGGAAATTATTTTATTTCAATATGGCAGTAAAAGGCAGGATGAAATACGAAATAAAACCGATCAAGCAGAAAAGAGTGTTAAAAAATTAAAAGGCTACGAAGGAAAAAACCATGCCATAACTGAAATGGCTATTTTATTTTCTTCTGCCGCCATGCTTTTGACAGGACTCTTAATGTTTAACAACAATATGATGACCTTTTCCGGCTTTCTAATCCCTCTTATTTGCTTAATGAGTTCCTACGGACCGGTGGTAGCATTAAGCAGCTTATCTTTGAACTTACTGCAGACATTAGCCGGCGGCGAAAGAGTATTGGACCTGCTGGAAGAAAAAGAATTAGTCAGTGAAATAAGCGGTAGTCAAAATGTCGACAAATATAATATCCATCTTAGCACACTCAATTTTAAATACAGCACTGAAAAAGTATTGGATCACATCACATTAGACATCAAAGAAAACCAAATCACCGGTATTTGCGGAAAAAGCGGAAGCGGAAAATCCACACTGTTAAAATTAATCATGCGGTTTTATGATGCAGATAGCGGGAATATCCGAATCGGAGATATTCCCATAAAAGCAATCAATACGGAAAGCTTACGAAAGAGCATGGCTTATGTCACTCAGAGCACCTATTTGTTTCATGATACCATAGAAGAAAATATCAGAATAGCAAAACGAGATGCTGCTTTTGAAGAAATTGTTGCAGCAGCTAAAAAAGCGAACATACACGACTTCATTATGAGCCTGGAAGACGGCTATCAAACCAAAGCAGATCAATGGGGCACCAACTTTTCCGGTGGAGAAAGACAACGGATAGGTATGGCAAGAGCCTTTTTGCATGATGCAAAAATCATACTGCTGGACGAACCCACCAGTAATATTGACAGTTTAAATGAAAGCATTTTATTAAATTCCCTCAAAGAGCAAAGAGAGAACAAAACCATTATTATCGTTAGTCATAGAGAGTCTACTCTCAGTATCGCAGACGTTGTTTATAACATGGATAAAGGTGTACTGATGAGTTAATAATGCATCAATATGAATACAAATGAAAGAGAGGAAAACTTATGAGCAAGCAGTATATAGCATTAGAAGACGGCAATCAAATTAGTTATCAGTCATATGGCAATGGAGAAAATGTCATACTTTTTTACCATGGACTTGTTGGGGGGGCGTGGTTAGGTGATGATTGGAAAGATGCAATAGAAAAAAACAATGTACAATTAATCGCTTTAGAGCGGTCAGGTTATGGCAGCTCATCTAAAATTGAAATGGAAAGCGTATCTCAATGGATTTCTATTGCCTGGCAAATTGCTAAGGCGCTCAACATTCAATCAGCAGATGTTATAGGGTGCTCTGCAGGTGCCCCATATGCGTATGCCACTGCTTATGCACTTCCTGATATCATAAAAAAAGTTTGGATATTAGGAGGTGTTCCAGCAGTTTATGAAGATTGGATATTAAAACACTATTCAGCAGAAAATCAAGTGTTATACAGAACTTTTATTACCAAAAAAATTACAGAAGTGCAAGATGACTATATAAAACAATTGAGTACTTTTAAGCAACACATCAAAGAAAACGATGAAGATTATATAAAAAACACAGTGGAAGAAATCCTGAAGCAACAATGCTTTGGAATGGCACAGGAATGCAGACTTCAAATCCTGCCATGGCAATTCCCATTATCAGATATCCGGCAACCCGTTATAGTACGTCATGCCGTCACAGACGAAATGGTGCCCTATAATGCCGTCAAAGAAATGCAAAGATTTTTTAAAAACTATACATTTAAAGATATAGAGATATCAGGAGAGGATGTCCATCGCAGCAGTATCACCAAAGCCTTCTTTGAACTTTTGAATGAATATAACTAGAAATCTAAGTGTAGTGTTTTGGACAAAGGGGTGTTTATGAATTGAGCAAAATCGCCAAAGAAAAAGAAACCATCACATTAATGATAAAACTATACTGCAATAAAAAGCACCACACAAAAGAAAAACTCTGCAAAGAGTGCGTAGTCATAAAAAAATACGCACATGCCAGATTAAATAGATGCCCTTTTGGAGACGAAAAAAGCTTTTGCAGCAAATGTCCTTTGGGTGGATGCTATGAGAAAAGCAAAAGAGAAGAAATTAAAAAAATAATGAAATACAGCGGACCGAGGATGATATTTTATAGGTTAAAGACGGTAATAGCACATTTTTTACGAGGCTAAAATGAATGTTTGGAAAAAAACTTCATTCGAAAAGAAAAAGGTCAATAGGGAATAGGTTAGGACTTGACATTTCTTAGAATACATAATAAAATCAATTGAGAATGATAATTAATCTCAATTTAAAAATTAGATGAAATGAATACAAGTATTTAATAAAAAAAAGGGAAAGTTATGAGTAAGTCTAAGGAATTTCAAACCATTGAGGAATTGGTTCTAACCTTACAGGCGTGTGCACTGATTGTTGTTTGTAATATGGCATTTCCTCTTGTTTCAAGTCAATCGAACTATGAAATGAAGATTTTTGCCCTTGCTTATGGACTGTTTTTTGCTGTTAATATATTCCAAAATTTCTTTTCTAAAACTAAAACAAGCATCATAAATGGGATCATAGAAGGTGTTTTTTTTACAATATTTATTATATTACAATTTGATCATGGTTATGTTTATGCCAATTTATTCTATGTTTACATCGTTATACAATCTCTTAGATATCAACAAATCTCGCCTTTGATCATTAGTATTATAACCATTTGCTTTCATACAATTATTTTTCTTGTTTCACAGCATATTATAGCTTTTGAATACTATCATTTAAGCCACTTTATTTTTTATTTTGTCATCAGTATGGTGCTGAACATGTTTTTAAAAGAATTGAGTACACTGAGAAAAGAAAAAGAATATTACATACACGAAGTGGATAAGAAAAATGTTGAGTTAGAAAAACTTATTTTAACGGATTATTTAACCAAATTATATAATTGCAATGCTTTCCATCAATATTTTGAGGACCTGAGCAAAAATGATCATCATCATCCTTTGAGCTTGGCTATCATTGATATTGACAATTTTAAAATCATTAATGACACCTATGGACATTTAGCGGGCAATGCTATTTTGAAACAATTGGCTGAGATTTTTATTGATAATGTTAGAGATTCAGACGTTGTTGCTCGATATGGTGGGGAAGAGTTCGCCATCATTTTTCCAATGACTGATTTGGAATCTGCAATTGCAACTACTGAAAGAATTCGTTCAATCGTAGAACAAAACATTTTTAGTTTTAATGATCAAGAGATTGACCTTACCATTAGTATTGGCGTTGACACAATATATGATAATGAAAATGATGATACTTACTCAACTTTTATACAAAGAGTAGACAATTTATTGTATCAAGCAAAGAACTTAGGTAAAAATCAAGTATGCCATACTTCTTAAAAAATATATGTATCCGTATAAAAAAGGCTCTATAACTGATTAAAGCTATAGGGCCTTTGATAATTTTATCTTGAATTTTTAGCAGTTTTATGTGGTAAATTTATAAAGCCAAAGAAGACTGGTTATACATTGCAAACACTTATTGGGAGTAATGTTGTAAACTTTACTTTGTTCTCAACTAACTCTAAAATTCTGGAATTGACGTTGAATAATTGTCGTATGCTTTCTTCATTGATAATATCTTTTGTTTCTCCATATACATGACTTTTATCATATGAAAACATAATTGTTTTATCTGATATTTTTAGTGCGTGATTAGGATAGTGGGTGTTGATAATACAAGCGATATTTTTTTTGACTGATAATTTCTTAATGATGTCAAGTATGATGAGTTGATTCTTGATATCCAAATTGGATTCCGGCTCATCTAGAATTAATATATCGGGTTCGGATACCAATGCTCTTGCTATGAGAACCATTTGTAATTCTCCACCACTGATTTCATTTATGGTTTTTCCCTTTAAGTTGTAAATATTCAATTCTTTTAGTGCCCATTCACAGTATTCTAAATCCTTACTTGAAGGCATGGAGAGGGCGCCAATGTATGGATTTCTACCCATCAAAACTATTTCTAATACACTATAAGGAAATAATGGGGCTTTAACTTGGGGAACATAACTGATTTTTTTCCAAATATCAATATTTTTCATATTATTTAAATCTCTACCATCAATCATTGTCTGCCCTTTATCCCATTTAAGAAAACCCATCATGCACTTTAAAAATGTAGTTTTGCCCACACCATTTGGTCCAAGTATAGTGAGTATCTCCCCTTCTTCAATAGTAAAGTTAACATTCTCAAACAAAACATGATGTTTGTCATAACTAAAGGTGCCGCCTATAACTCCAAATCTCATGTCCATCGACCTCCCGTTTTTCGTAATAAGTAAGCAAAAAATGGCGCACCGATTATAGCGGTTAATATAGATAATGGTATTTCAGAAGAGGTTAACATTCGTGCCATATTATCAATAAGTAATAAATAAAAGGCGCCTAAAAATATATTTGCTGGTATTAATACTTTATGGTCGTTTCCTATGATCATCCTTCCTACGTGGGGAATAACAAGACCTATCCATCCAACAATACCACAAAGAGAGACGGATGCCGCTGTTATTATAGTAGAGGCTCCAATGAGTATAAGTCTGGATTTAACCACATCTATTCCAAGTGACCGAGCTTCCTCTTCAGATAAGGAAAGAATATTGGTTTTCCATCGCATAAGTAAAATTATAATAATGCCCATGGATATTAAGGGAATACCCATTAACATATCTGTTATGGAGATTCCGTTTAAGCTGCCCATCAGCCAGTATACAATTTCAGGCAGCTTATCATCCGGGTCGGCTACATACTTAGTTAAGGATATCAGAGCCGTAAAGAAAGCACTTGCTATGACCCCCGAAAGCACTAACATGAACAATGTTGTGTTTCTTTTTTGCTTACTTATAAGATAAGTCACGATTACGGCTGCAATACCAAAACATAATGCCATTGTCTGAATAAAGAAAGTATTGTTGAATAGCAGAATACCCAGTGCAGCTCCAAATCCGGCTCCTGAAGAAACACCTAAGACATGGGGACTAACTAGGGGATTACCGAATATGGCTTGATAAGCGGTTCCGGCAACAGAAAGCCCCGCGCCTATAGTTGCGGCCATAATGATTCTGGGTATACGAACATTAAAAACGATTAACGCTTCTACCGGCTCCCAAATGGGTTCAATATAAGTAAATTTTGAAAGAATTAAAGAATAAATAATTCTAGGGCTGACAGAATATCTTCCTAAGCATAAAGACACTATCATCAGAATTAATGGAAGAACAGCTAGTATACAAAGTTTAATTTTAATAGATCGATTAGTTGATACCATTTAAAAATCCTTTCTAATATGAATGTATTTAATAATTTTCTCCTTGCCCCCTGGTTACTTGTTTCTCTCTGATTGGATTTAATATACCATGAATCTCTTCATCAGAAATGTCATATTCATAATATTTGTTATAGTACGCTTTAATCATTGAAGGCATGTCGTAGTGGCTGAATAATTCAGGGTAGTTATTTTTTGCCATCCATTTCATCATTAATGGTGTATCCCCGCTGGGCGGGAACCATCTGGCTATGCCAACCGGAATTTTGTAAACTCTGCCGTCTTGAATAGCTTTTACTTCACTCCAATCTTGACCTTTAAATGTATTGTTAAACAGATCTTCCGGCATAGCATCATTAAAAATATATATGACATCCGGATTCCAATCGTATATTTGTTCCATGTTAGCAGTGGATGTTCCATTGATGCTCTCTGCAACATTAACTGCTCCGGTTAATTTTATCCAACTATCACCCTGATTGCCTGTTCCTGAGACTATAATTTTCTTGGAGCTAATCTTAAATATGACCAAAGATCTTACTTTTTCGTCATCTTTAAGCTGATTTGTTTTATGGGCAATTTCATTCATCGAGCTGATGCCGTAGTCAACGATATCCGTTATCTTATTTTCATTCTCGAATACTTCTCCAAGCATCTTGACCCAACACATCAGCATATCCAAAGCATTACCTCTTTGTGGAGGTCTGGTGTCTATAGCCGTAATGCCTATATTATCTAAAGTTTCAGCCTGATTTTTAAATCCGCCATAATAAAATACCACATCGGGTTTAAGCTTTAAAAGCTCTTCAACATTTATATCTGCCCCCATCATAAAGGAAGTTGGAATGTCTAATATTTCAGGTGCCATTTTGCTTAAAATAGAACTCTCAGCATCATTTTTAGATCCGGGATGAATCCCAACAAACCGGCTTAAATCCTGTTCGATTAACCGATAGGCACTTGGAAGCGGCACCGATGTGGTAACGACTCTATTAATTTCATGGGCTGGCGGCAGTTCTATTTCTTCACCGTTTGGCGCAATATAAACTCTTGTACCATCATCACCTTTGTTTTCAGCTGGTTCAGTATCAGATTTTTCCGGTTGTAGATCTGCTTGATTGATCTGTTGTGAGCAGCCTGCAAACAACATAATAACTGTTAAGCCAAGTATTATCCCCAAACGTATATTTTTTTTATGCATGATATATTCTCCTTTATTGATTTAATAGCATAAAAGCTATTATTTTAGGTTAAGGTTAACAGTCCATTTAATTTTCTATTGAGCTGAATAGAGAAAATTAAAGTCAATAATGTGGTTAAAAAATCGGCTATGGGCTGTGAAAACATTACCCCGTTCAGTCCTATTAACCTTGGCAAAATAAACACAAGGGGTATGAAGAAAATCCCTTGCCTTCCGGTACTGATTAAGCTGCCTTCTGTGGCTTGACCTATTGCTAAAAATAATGTCATATAGATGATTTGAAAGCCAAATAATGGGAACATGATACTATAGGCTCTTAAAGCTCGAATACCTATATCAAGTACCATAATGTCATCGCTGAATATGCCTACTATTGGTCTTGCAAATATAATCTGAATCACAGCTAAAATAAAACAAAATGTAGTGGTCCACCTGAGAGATTTATCCTTAAGTTCCTGCAGCCTGCTATATTTCTTAGCACCAAAGCTATACCCTGCAAGAGGCTGAAAACCCTTGGAGAATCCATGTATTACAAAGCTGCCTATTGCGAATACTCTATTAACTATTCCCATAGCAGCCACAGCAGCATCGCCATAGGGAACAGCAGCAGAGTTGATTAATCCCATAGAGGCACTTGATAATAACTGAAGCATCAGGTTAGGCATGCCGATTTTTTAGATTTCGGTCACTATTTCTTTAGATAGGGTGAAATCCTTTGCCGATATTTTTATGATACTTTTGTAACTGAACAGGTAAGCTAATAAAAGTATGGTGCTCACAGCCTGTGATATGACTGTAGCAATTGCAGCGCCTTTAATCCCATAACCAAAGGTAAAGATAAAAAGCGGGTCTAAGATTATATTTAGAACGGCACCTACTATTAAAGCCTGCATACTCGTTCTAGCTGCACCTTGTGCTCTTGCTATGTTATTCATGGTTATATTAACAACCGTTAGAATTGACCCGCCAATAAAAATATACGAATAATCTTTTGCATAGGGTAATATAGTCGGTGTTGCACCAAATGCTTTTAGTAATGGTTCTAAAAAAATTAATGAAGGCACTATGACAATTAATGCTAAAATAATGCTGCTGAAAAATGCGGTGGAGGCTGCTTTATTGGCTTGCCGTATTTCTTTTTTTCCTAAAAGTCTTGAAATATATGAAGCAACGCCGATGCCTAATGTTAAACCAAGTCCTATAATCACCATTGATATGGGAAATGCGATAGAAGCAGCTCCCATTTGACTCGTTCCTAGGCGTCCCACAAATATAGCGTCTACAAAATTATATATAGCGGTTACAAGCAATCCTAAAGTTGCCGGTATACCAAATTTTAATAGGGCAATAGAGGTTTTCTCTTGCTCCATGATCCTAATTTTTTCATTCATTTGATTTTCTCCTTCTGCTGATTTTTGTGTGAGTTAAACAAGTATTATTGCATAAACTTGATAAATTATAATGAATATCATTATCAATAACTTTGCTTTTTTAAACTCTACTAAAGCGTAGAGTTATTATAATTTAATATTTTGGTTTCAATACATTTTAAATAGAGTATACCAGGTATACACTCAAGCCTGATAAATAGCGGATTCCTATAAATGTCTTTCCGCCATTTCATTTGCTTTTTCAAGAAAAGTATTCAAAATGTCTAACTCATATTCTGTTAAATTATCTAAATATCCAAACAAATCTTTATCGTATTCATTATGATACTTTTCATGACTATGATATGCTTTTAGTCCTTTCTCAGTTAATGCAACTAATACTCTGCTTTGATTTGTTTTGTCTATAATTTTCTCAACCAACTCCTTTTTTTCTAATTTCTTGATTGTTTTTGAAATGGCACCTTTAGTAACCCCAAATTTTCTGGCTATTTCAGAAATATGGATGTCTTTTTTATTGCCGATCACATTGATGATATGAATTTCACTTCTGAATATTTCTACATCCGTATCAAACTGATTGGGCTTATCAGCAGTTCTAGCTGCTTTTTCAACTAGCGTTGCATAATTTTCAATTACTTTTTTCTTTATATATTCCTTCATATAAGAACTGTATACCAGGTATACTTTTTTGTCAATATTTTTTATTATAAATAGAGTTATTTTTTTATAAAAAAATGGACAGATAAGGGGAATTAGGATAGCTGTAAAAATACTTAATATTTTATTACTATAAAAACGAAATTAGGTATTCGTTGATACGTAATTTTTGTAAAATATTGACACAAAGATATTGAGTGAAATATAATAATAACAAATAATGATAATGAGAATCATTATCGATATTTGTTATTATAAGTCATTACTGTTGTTGGTGTCAAGCAAATTTGTAATAGATTATAAGAGTATGGGTAAGATAGAAAAATTATTTCGTTTATCATTGATTTAGTTAAAAGGGGGTATTTATATGATTTTAGAATATATCAATGATTTAATGGGTCTATCCTTGTTCCATAACATGACAAAAGATGATGTGATCAATACTCTTGCGCACATGTCAGCTGAAATAAAAACTCACAAAATCAATCATTATATCTGCAAGCAGAACGAGAAAATCAATAGTTTAGGCATTATTTTAAGCGGGAAAGCATCCATGGAAAGATTTTGCAGCAGCACAGGTACTTCAGCGAAGTACTCATTAACAAAGATGAATGCTTTTGGTGTTGAATTAGTGTGTTCCAACATAAGTATATCACCTTATACCATTAAGACAATGCAAAAAACAATGGTTTTATACATTTACTTAAACTACAGCAAATTTTTTTTAACCAATAAAAATAATTATATGTACCTAAGCAAATTTTATATCAATTTACTCAATGCCCTTTCAAACAATATTGTTGATTTGAACAAGCAGATGGACTATATCAGAATTGTTTCCATAAAGAAGAGATTAGTTAAATTTCTATTAGACAATAGAAAAAATGAAGATGCGTATGTTTTTAGTATTGATATGTCCCAGGAACAAATTGCTAACTATTTAAATATATCCATGAGGACTATAACTAAATTATTACCAAAACTCAAAGAGAATGGCATAATCGATTATCATAGAAGCTTTTTTAAAATATTAGATGTTGAAAGATTATCTGAATTTGCACAAAAACCCAACGAACTAGGCACCAGTGCCTAGTTGGTAAAAAATTACAAAGTCTTTATTGACAACTAACAATACGTGATGATAGTATTAACTTAAAGTTAGCAAAGTAACTTTTATCGATCGATTTAGAGTTAAGTTAACAAAAAATATTTTGATAATATAGGTTTATTGAGATGAAAATGCACATAAAGGGTGCAAAAATTTTTCGCCTTACAACGATAATGATACTCAATATCATTTAAACCTGTTAAAAACTTAAGGAGGATTTAAATTATGCAAATTGCAAAGAAGAAAATGGGAACCAAGATGTTGGTGGCCTTGATACTTTCATTCGTTATGGTTATGAGTATGAGTGTGATGGCATTTGCAGCAACAACAGTAGGCACAAATGCCAAAACTGTAGGTGTATATGCAGTAAAAGAGAGCTGTACTGAATATGTAGGAGATGAAAATCCGAGTACCAGTGACCCAAGAATATCTATGGCACATTCATATTTAGTGTCTCCAGGTACCAGACCAATAGATGCAAGCACTGGTGATATGGAAGTTACAATACAATTTAAAAATGACGGTATAATGGGAATCGGTGATGTTCTGGAAGTATATCAAGAAACTTATCCAGGTTCAGGTGTTTATGGCAGTGATTTGTTATACAACAATGATTATGCCGATATCTTTTACAGCGGTAATGTAATAGGCGATACAGATGCTACAAGAACTGAAGTTAAAATAAAGACAGTAGTAGACATGGGATGGATGGGTACATCTACTCAATATTATAAGATTCAATTAGATGCAGATTCAGTAGTATATTAATTACAAAAATATAAAATTAGAGATAGTCAACCATATGGGGACTATCTCTTTTTTACTTTTAAATTTTTTATTAAGCTTATAAAGAGTTTTTATAGAAAAAATTGGTTAAAATTGATTTTATTTCATAAATTATATCTAAGTTAATAAAATCAATATTTTACTTATTAATAACTGAAATAATAAGTAGTTTTAGTATTAAAAACGAAAATTTACAAACTATAAATCCCATCAATTTGTGCAAAATAATTGTGTAAGATATCTTATAAACTTTATAAAATTATTTTCAAAAAATGAAAGGTGGAGTTTGATGTATCAAAATTATCAAAACAATGTTCCGAATTCAAGTAGTTCTAATGCTGTGGAGCAAATGGAAAAACAGAAAGTTCAACAATATATGAACTCAACCCAAAATTATTCTCAACCAAGCTCAGCAAGTACTGCTGCCGCTGCAGAGCAAATGAAAAAGCAGCAGATTCAACAATATATGAATTCACAAGGAAATATGCAGAGTTATTAATGATTAATGTAAACCTCCTTATAATTAGGAGGTTTTACTATATTTCAAAGCGAGTTGTCGTAATTCTTTTTTGCTAGAAACATTAAACTTACTATTGTATTATTAAATGATTTAATTAATTTTTCCCTTAACAATGAGCTTAACGTAAAAAGCATTTTCTAACCGGTATTTGATTTGATTGAGTTCGTAACTGTACGCCACAGATTTAAGATAAATATGATTTTCTTTTAAGATATCGGATGATCTCAGGATCAGTCGTTCTTTTTCTTTCTCAATAAGTGCTGGTTTGGATGAATTGACAATGCTTGTAAGTTCTAATTGAAAAAAAGAATTCAAAGCACCCTCAGCCATAACAGTGGCATGATTTTTTACTTCTTTAATGGGATATGTGAACAGTGAGTGGCTGCCAAATGATTTTAAATAGCTGATAATTGGAACCGGCCCTTCAAAGGTGTTATTGTATTTCAGAAAATGATACAATGCTTTATCTTGAGTTAAGGCATCGTAATATGCAGATTGTGGGAAGCTGTTGGGAATATGAAACCCTTGATAATTACTAAAGGTATCTGAAAGTTTTGGAAGTCCATTTTGAATAATCCCAATTTTTTTACCATCGTTATGCTGAGTCAATATAAAAGCATCCTTCTCTCCTGTTACAATACCTGCGCTAATCAGCTGTAAAGCAAAAAAAGATTGCCATGTAACCATAGGAGAAGCTAAAGTAATGTTTAAGCCGGTTAATGTACCGTCACCTTTTACAAAGTAAATAGGGGCATTTATTTTTAAATGGTTAAATGCCTTTTTTATTTCATTTATAAAGCTGCCGGCTGAATCATACAAAAGCATATCCAACAGCATGTTATTTTGTCTGAGAAGATAGTTAAAGCTATTGTAGCCGGAAGAGGGGAGTATAGTAAAAGTATCAGGGTATGTTTCTTGAATACTTATAATCAACTCTTTTTCTCTTTGTGAATTAAGAGTGGAAAAAGAGCTGTTGATTGCTATTTTATCAATGCCTTTATCATTGAGTAAGTGCAAATATTCTTCTAGTTGGACACTTTGGCCGGTTGAGTCATCCACAGGAATATTTAGATTATAAATATCCAGTACTGTGTTTTTATAACCCTTTGGTTGTGACTTACTGTTTTGAAGGTCGCCCATCTGGATATATCCAAAAGAGCATTTTTTTAAATTCTTAAAGTGCATGGTAAGGTCTGCTGCAACAATAATGTTTTTAATGCTTTCAGATTGAAGATGGTTAGAATGTATGAATTGAGATAGAAATGTTTCTATCTCTTGAATTTTGTAATAAGTTTTTCTTGCAGTTGCAACAGGGATGTTAGCACAGCCAAATATCAAATCTATATTTTTTTCATGAATTAAAATAACAAGGTTTCCGTTCATAGTCATTACCACCTAATAATAATATGAGAAATACAACGCTTCTAAGGGTTTATACTCTGATTTGTACCCAAAGCATTTGGGTCCGACGATATTGAGACCATCTGAAGTTTTCCAGACCAGAGGTGCAGGGGTTCCGATAACAGCGACTTGCATGCCTGTAGATAAGTCATTGTTACTAATGGGCAGCAAAGTATCCAGGTTAATCAAACTAATTAAATCAGGTACCATAGCCGCCAGTGCATTATTTTTATAAGCAATAAGGTTTTCATTTTGAGTTAGAATTTGAAAGCTTTCTCCTTTATTATGCTTGATACCTTTTAGTTGAATAGAGTGCCAATCTTTGTGTATGACATGATCTATTTTTTCAATTTTTCCTGAGAACAATTCTATTGATGCGCCGTAAATTGAGTTTTTTGTGGTATGTATTAAGTTATTCAAGATATCCTCATAAGTCGAAAATCCCATAAATACTTTGCCGATGTCATAAGCAAAAGATATGGTGTGAGGGATAAGCATTCTTTTTAAGGGCCCACCCTTTAAAGGAGATGAGGCAAAAAAACCGATGTTGTTAAAGTCACTTAAGTCTTGACGAATATTTAAATCCAATAAAAAGTTATCCAGATCAGAATAGTGATATATTTTTTGGCTGGTGTTGGCAAGAATAAAAGGGATTAATGGTTGTCTATTGAGATGCAGTGTGGTCATTTGAAGCTCCGGAAAAGCTCTACCCATTGTATCGCCGTCGATAAAAGGAATTTGCAAAATGCTGGCGACCAAAATAGGATATAACACGTTAACCCCTGCACCTTCTAATGTAAACAGACCTTGAATCTTTGAACCGGTTTCAAGTTCAAGTGCTTTTAGAGCTTCTAAGGCTTCATGTCCGGTACAATAAAAATCATCTATTACCTCAGGCGATCCAATTAGGCCAACTGCCCCATAATTTTCCTCAGAATTCAAAGCCTTTGTCTCTAAAAGCGGAAGCCTAAGACCTTTAGAGAAAGTTTCTTCGCATAATAAAAGAATGTTATTGGTTTTCCCGCCACCGCCAACACCCAGAAAGGTGCTTCCATAAAATAGGGGCTTTATCCAATCATAATTGATATATTTCATAATCTTACCTCACAATTTTAGTTATCGTACTTTTTTATATTTGGCAATCATTCTATATAAAGTGGCCAAACTGATATTTAAGTGTTTTGCTAACTGTTTTTTACCTTCTGTGTTATTTCCAAAGTCATCCATAAGGCGGAATAATTCTTCCTTAGAAGGCTTAACTGCTGACTGATCCTTAATCTCAGGCTGAAATTCAATGAGACTATTTTTATTGGTATTAATGTAGCTGGGAAGATCGGATAAATCAATGATACTCTTATTTGACATGGTTACGCCATACTCTACAACATTAATCAATTCTCGTATGTTACCCTGCCAATGATAATGGGTTAAAGCATTCATGGCATCATGAGACAAAGTCATAAATCCTTTTTTCTGTAAAATACAATATTTCTTTACATAATAATTCAGCAGTAATTCAATATCATCAGATCGATTTTTCAAAGAAGGAATGGAAATAGGAATAACGTTGATTCGATAAAATAAATCCTCTCTAAAATCTCCCTTAACCATTTTATTTTCCAAATCATGATGGGTTGCGCATATAATTCTAACGTCAATTGGAATGGTCTTATTGCTGCCGATGGGCTCTATATACCGCTCTTGAAGAACTCTTAAGAGCTTAACTTGAATGGATAGAGGCATATCTCCTATCTCGTCAAGAAAAAGTGTACCGCCATTTGCTACTTCAAATTTACCTGTTTTACCTTCTTTTTTTGCACCTGTAAAAGAGCCGGCTTCATAGCCAAACAGTTCACTTTCCAAAAGATTTTCGGGTATTGCTGCACAATTTAAGGCAACAAAAAGGCGATTTCTTCTGTCACTTAGATTATGGATTAGCTTTGCGTATTCTTCTTTTCCCGTGCCGCTTTCACCTCTTATGAGTACGGTTCCATCCGTTAATGCGACTTGATTGACAATGGATAGCACATTATTAAGCTTTGGATGCTTACCAATTATTTTATTAAAACTTTTAATGGTATTTTTACGATCATAATGGCTGTCTAAACCGTTTTGACTTGTAGAATAATTTATTTTACCAATTAATTGGTTTCCGTAATAAAAATCATTGGTAGAAATATCCAATACTTCATTGTTGGATAATTGATCGGAATGAATGTGTTGGATATTCATTTTCTCAGCTGTGTCATTGCAGTATAATAATGCATCATTTTTATCGTAGAGCATGAGTCCATTTGGCATAAAGTTACCTATAAAAGCAGTGGTTTGACGGTATAGGGCATTGGATTCCTCCATTTGTTTAACATTTGTCAGTAAGCCAAAAATTTCTGAAAAGGTTCTAAGCATGGCTATAAAATTTTCATCTAAGTGTTGAGATGCTGAAAGAAACAGCCATATAAGTCCCTCTTGATGATGATTAGATTCCACCGGTGTATAAATGACTTGGATATCTATGGACCTATTATTAATGGTTTTATTTTCCATTTCTATAACGGGATGTAGACGCTCTAAAAATCTTTTTCTTTTTGATCTGGTTAATGTATAAAAATTTTCATTGATTTTTAATGTTTTACCCGCGGCTTTAAATACGGTTTGATCTTGATTAAAGTGATAAATACAGCAATTTAAACCATTGGATAGATGTTTTAGAAATGAGGAAGTTGAAATTGCTTTCATATAAAATGTTCCTTTCACAAAAATTCTCATTTTCATTTTATCACATGACAATAACAAAACCAAATATGGTTAAAATATTGAGAAAAATTTAGAAAAAATGATGATACGTGAGAAAAAGTTTTAGAAATATTGTTGGTAACGTTGAATTGATGGTTAAAATGAGAAAAAAATATCCCAAATTGAGAAGATTTATTATAAAAAAGCAAAAAATTTTTGGTATAACAATTGCAATTCAATTAAAAAAATGAAAGGAGATGAGGATATTGACACAAAACAATCAAGTCTCGTCAGAAAGCGGCATCAAGAGTATTTCGCCGGACCAAAGGCAGCCTTGGGGAAGTATAGCGTTAATTTGGATCGGATCTATGATCTGCGTACCGTCATTGATGATAGGAGGTCTTTTAATATCCGGGCTAACCGTTGGTCAAGCATTCTTTGCGGGAGCTATAGGTTATTCCATTGTAGTATTGTACATGTGTTTCCAAGGTATGCAGGGTTCAGATACAGGCTTACCTACTGTGAGTGCGGCTTCAAGCGCTTTTGGAGAAAGTGGTTCAAGACTCATAATATCTTTAGGATTGGGTATTGCGTGTTTAGGTTGGTTTGGTTTTCAGGCCAATGTTTGCGGATCAGCTTTTAGTGGCATTTTGTCGGCTTCATTGGGTTTGGATATTCCCATTTGGCTGTCATCATTAATTTGGGGAATGATAATGTTAATTACTGCTATTTATGGGTTTAATGCTTTAAAATATCTGAATTATATTGCCGTTCCGGCTTTGGTACTGGTATCCATCTATGGTGTTTATGCATCTTTTGCAAAGCATGGCACAGAAATTATAGCCACTTACCAGCCGGCACAACCGATGAGTTTCTTGTCAGGCGTTGCTTTAACAGTAGGTTCTTTTGCATTAGGAGGTGTAATTGCAGGGGATTATTCCAGATATGCAAAAAATAGGGGAGATGTTATTAAATCTTCCGTATTGGGTGTTATTCCTGCCGGTATTGCCATGATAACTATGGGTGGATTGATGAGCTTGGTTTCAGGAACATATGATATCACCATGGTGTTGACGGAGTTGGGTGTCCCTTCTTTGGGTTTGGTCGCTTTAATTTTAGCCACTTGGACTACCAATACGGTTAACGCATTTTCAGGGGGTTTGGCTATAACCAATTTATTTAATTTGGATGACTCTAAAAGAAAATTGACGACTGCCGCAGCAGGGGTTTTGGGAACGGTTCTCGCTATAGCCGGAATTATCAATTACTTCGTCAATTTCTTAATGCTTTTAACGTCAGCGTTACCACCTGTTGCGGGTGTTATGATTGCGGATTATTGGCTGTGCAAAAAAGGTGACCCGGATAATTTTGGGGTTAAATCAAAATGGAATATGGCTGGTATTTTATCATGGATGATTGGTGCAGGGATTGCTATTGCTGTCAATAAAGGGATACAACCCATTAATGGAATTGTCGTATCCATGATTACGTACTATCTGCTAACGAAAGTAACAAACAAAAACAAATAATAGGTATTTAATTATAAAAGCTGTTGGAAATTGAATACAGGCATATAAATATTTGTTTTCGCATTAATTTGGAGAAAATTTGATAGCAGATAAGGTATAAAAGCCTAACCGCAAACAATCGCCGTCCATGGCTTAAGTTTGCTCACAGACGTCCTGTCTGTGCACGACTTTTATACCTTATCTGCCACCTAAATTTTCTAACCAAATTAACACAAGAAACAAATATTCATACACCTGTATTCAATTGCTAAAGATATTATCAGCAGTATGAATAATAAGTACTAATAAAGGAGGATAATGTATGCGAAAGCTAGATGCTCAAGCTATAAAAGATATGGCCTTAGGGGCTTCGCTGTTAGGAACCGGAGGGGGCGGGGATCCTTATGTCGGTAAATTGATGGCGCTTCAAGCTATTAAGAATCATGGACCGGTGACAATGATTGATGTGGATGAAGTGCCGGATGATGCCTTTGTAGTGCCGACAGCCATGATGGGTGCGCCTACTGTTTTGATAGAAAAGATAGCCAATGGATCGGAATTTAAGAGGGGCTTTGAGGCTATGGAAAAATACTTTGGTAAAAAAATATATGCTACAATGCCCATTGAAGCAGGCGGTGTCAATTCAATGTTACCCCTAGCAGTGGCAGCTCAAATGCAGGTGCCGATTATTGATGCAGATGGGATGGGAAGAGCTTTCCCGGAATTACAAATGGTAACTTATCATTTGCATGGTATTACATCGGGGCCTATGGTAGTGACAGATGAGAAAGGCAATGTAGCAGTTTTGGATACTATCAGCAATCAATGGTCGGAGAATATTGCCAGAGCCATGACGGTTGCACAAGGCGGCGCTGTTATGATTTGTATCTATCCTATGACGGGAAAGGATATCAAGGCTTGTGGGATTAGAGATATAATGACCTACTCTGAAGAGATCGGAAAGGCCATAAGACAGTCCAACCGGTATGACATTCCGCCGGTAAAACAGCTTTTGGATAAGATTAATGGATATGAATTGTTTAGGGGAAAAATTACAGATGTGCTGAGAGAAACCAAAGGCGGCTTTAACTTTGGAACCGTAAAACTGGACGGTTTGGAAGCATATAAAGGTGAAAATTGTGAGGTAGGCTTTCAAAATGAGAATCTTGTAGTCATTAAAAATGACCAAGTTTTGGCTACCACACCAGACTTAATATGCTTGGTAGATATAGAAAATATTACACCGATTACTACGGACGCTTTAAAATATGGCAGACGAGTATTGGTGATTGGCATCAAATGTGATCCTAAGTGGAGAACCCAAAAAGGTATCGAAACCGTAGGGCCAAGATATTTTGGCTACGATATGGATTATCTACCCATTGAAGAACGCATGAAAGGAGTCAAGCAGGATGGTATATAGATTAGGAGTAGATGTTGGCGGCACCAACACAGATGCAGTTATTTTAGATGACAATTTAAAGCTGATTGAAAATGTAAAAGTGCCGACAACAGAAGATGTGACAACAGGAATCTTTGAAGCAATACATGCGGTCTTGGAAAAATCTAAAATAGAAAAAAATGATATTAAATATGCAATGCTGGGTACGACACAATGTACCAATGCTATTGTAGAAAGAAAAAAATTGAATCAAGTAGGTATTATAAGGTTAGGTTCACCGGCAACCCATTCCATAGAGCCTATGGCGGATTGGCCGGAGGATTTAAGAAATGTTGTGAGTGAAAACTTCTTTATTGTCAAAGGGGGATTTGAGTTTGATGGCAGAGAATTAACACCTTTTGACGAAACTGAAATAAGAGATGTAGTATATAAAATGAAAGGTAAAGTTGAGGCTGTTGCCATTTCTTGTGTTTTCTCTCCTGTTCGATCAGACCATGAGAAGATGGCTGCAGATATAATCAAAGAAGAATTAGGAGATATTCCAATTTCTATGTCTCATGAGGTTGCCAGTATGGGGCTTTTGGAAAGAGAGAATGCTACTATATTAAATTCTGCGTTAATGAAGGTGGCTGAAACGGTTACCGAAGGTTTTAAAGAAGGGTTGAAAAAAGAAGGCGTCAATAGAGCAGAGGTGTTTTTATGTCAAAATGACGGGACGCTGATGAATGCAGCGTATACTAAAAAGTTTCCCATTTTAACGGTAGCCTGTGGTCCTACCAACAGCATTAGGGGTGCTTCTTTCTTAAGTTTAAAGAAAAATGCCATCGTATTAGATGTGGGTGGTACCACTACGGATATAGGTGTTATTGTTAATGCATTTCCAAGAGAATCTTCGTTAGCCACTGATGTTGGCGGCGCACGTACCAATTTTAGGATGCCTGATATTATTGCTATAGGGCTTGGTGGTGGAACGATTATAAGGACTGAAAACGAAACAATAAAAGTAGGTCCTGATAGTGTAGGTTATCAATTAACTCAAAAGGCTTTAGTCTTTGGAGGAGATACTTTAACCGCTTCTGATATTGCGGTTCGATTGGGTATGGCTGATATAGGGGACCCATCATTGGTGGAGCATATACCTGAGGAATTTGCAAAGTCAACCATGGATATTATGATGGAGAAAATTGAAGAAGGTATTGACAAAATGAAGCTGTCTTCCGAGGCTGTACCGGTTGTATTGGTAGGGGGTGGAGGTGTCATCGTAAAGGATAACCTAAAAGGCGTATCGGAGCTTATAAAACCTGAGAGTTTTCCTGTTGCCAATGCCATAGGCTCGGCCATTGCTCAAGTTAGCGGAACCTTTGAAAAACTGTTTGCCCTTGATGCCATAACAAGAGATGAAGCCCTGAAAACAGCTAAAAAAGAAGCTGTAGCCACAGCCATAAGGGGAGGAGCTGACCCAAATAAAGTAGAAGTGGTAGAAGTCGAAGACGTGCCTTTGGCATATCATCCAGGCAATGCTACAAGAATAAAAGTAAAAGCAGCCGGAGATTTAGCTATAAATCAATAAAGACAATTATTCAAATAACCACACTTGTATGTGGTTATTTTTTTCCAAATCAATTAATTTAATGCCCTTGATGTACCCGAATGTATTGAATGTGTAGTTGGGTTGGTATATAATTGTTTTGCTGGTTATCAAACCCTTGAAAGGAATAAAAAATAAAAATAGGTGAGAAAATTGGGATTACATACATTTGGGGGTGACAGAATGAAACCTATTAAAATTTATTTATTAATGACTGTGACGACAGTGTTTTGGGCGGGTGCTTTTGTAGCGGCTAAAATCGGGATTGCTGAAATGACACCTGTTCAACTGACCTTTTATCGTTTTTTCTTTGCATCTTTAGTGATTGTTTTTATTATGATGCGAAAAGAAGAAAGGAAAGATTGGTTAATAAAAAAAGAGGATATGCTGTTTGTTTTTCTTTTAAGTTTAATTGGAATGGTAGGGTATCATCTTTTGTTTTTTAAAGCTGTAGAATATACTACTGCTGGTAATGCATCTATTATAGCGGCTGCCAATCCCATTATTACCATGATTTTGGCATCCTTTATTTTGGGAGAAGTTTTAACCCTTCAAAGAATAGCTGTTTTTTCCTTGGCATTTATGGGTGTAGTGTTGACGCTAACAGGGTGGAACTTACAAGAGCTGCTGGCTTTGAATTTTAATAAAGGTGAAATGATTATGGTCTGTGCCACTACCCTTTGGGCCATTTACTCCATATTGGTTAGAAAGATGGTAAAAAAATATTCGCCTTTAATTTTAACGACTTATTGTTTTGTGATTTGTACCATCATTATTCTTCCTTTTGCAGCTCGAGAAGGATTGATTCCACAAGTGTCCATTAAAGCTTGGGGCGGTAGTCTGTACATGGCGATATTCGCCAGTGTTATAGGTTATCTTGTTCAGCAAATGGCCATTAAAGAAATAGGCCCAAGTAAAGCCAATTTATTTATTAATCTTGTACCATTTTTCTCAATTATTTTAGCATGGATCATATTGGATGAAACTACCACGCTGCTTAATATACTGAGTGGATGTATGATTGTGCTTGCTGTTTATTTAAACTCCAGAATAAAGATTCAATATAAAGAAAAAGGCGCAGAAGTAGAAAATAATGAATAAAAAACAGTTACACAATCTTAGTTGTCCAATCTTCTACGTTCCATACATGGGTAATCCAATCTTCGTAAAAGTAAGGCTCATGAGATACCAACAGTATAGTCCCTTTGAATTCAATGAGTGCTTTTTTCAGCTCATCTTTGGCTTCCTTATCAAGATGATTGGTGGGCTCATCCAATACAAGCCAATTGATATCTTTTAGCATCAGTTTGCATAAGCGTACCTTGGCATTCTCGCCACCGCTAAGAACCATCATTTGGCTGGTAATATGTTCATTGGTTAACCCACAGCCGGCAAGAGCTGCGCGTACCTCTCTGTTTTCCATAGAAGGATACTCTTTCCACACTTCTTCAAGAGCGGTGTTGGAATTATGACGACCGGACTCTTGCTCAAAATAGCCTGGAGCTAGGTAATCCCCCAAAGATACGGTTCCTGTTACCGGAGGGATAATACCCAGTAAGGTTTTTAATAGTGTGGTTTTTCCTAAGCCATTTACACCTCTAATGGCTATTTTTTGATTTCTTTCTAAAACGACGTCAACAGGTTTGGTCAAAGGTTCATCATATCCCAGAACCAAATTTTTAGCTTCAACAATAAATCGGCTGGGGGTTCTTGCTTCACTGAACCCAAAGGTTGGTTTTGGTTTTTCTCTGGGTTTATCAATAAGCTCAATTTTATCAAGCCGTTTCTGACGGCTGTTGGCCATACCCCTTGTTGCAACACGAGCTTTATTTCTTGCAATGAAATCCTCCATTTTTTCAATTTCTTGCTGTTGCCGCTCATAGGCTTTCAATTCTTGCTCTTTCTTAACAGCATACATTTGCTGGAATTGGTCATAGTTACCTGTATAACGAGTCAATATACCGTTTTCAACATGATAAATCACATTGACCACTTCATTGATAAATGGGATATCGTGGGATATTAGTATAAAACTATTTTCGTATTCTTGTAAATACCTTTTCAGCCATTCAATATGCTCCGCATCTAAATAGTTGGTAGGCTCATCTAAAAGTAAAATCGTTGGGTTTTGTAAAAGTAATTTCGTTAGCAATACCTTTGTGCGTTGTCCTCCGCTTAAATCTGATACATCACGGTCCAAGCCCACTTCTCTTAAACCCAATCCATTTGCGACTTCTTCAATTTTTGCATTCAATGTATAAAAGCCGCTGTGTTCAAGATCGTTTTGGATTTCACCTACATCTTGCATCATGGTGTCCAATTCCTCAGGCGTAGCGTCACTCATTTTTTCATAAAGGGACAGCATTTCTGCTTCCATGTCAAACATACCTTGGAAGGCTTCCTGCAAAACGTCTCTGATGGTTTTGCCTTTAGTCAGAATAGCATGTTGATCAAGATAACCTACCGTCACTCTTTTGGACCATTCGACTTTGCCTTCATCAGGGGTAAGTTCACCTGTAATAATATTTAAAAACGTAGATTTTCCTTCTCCGTTGGCACCAATCAGGCCGACGTGCTCACCCTTCAATAAACGAAAAGATGCATCTTCAAGAATTTTACGAGCACCAAAACCATGAGAAACATTTTCTACAATTAATACACTCATTTTTAGTCTCCTTTTTATGGGCTGTATGCCATCTATAACTTTTTAACACCTCCTCATTTTATCTATTAAACACTGCTCTGTCAAAGGCATTTTTAAAATAATTGATACTACAAAAATGCAGATTAGCGCCCTTGTGTAAAAAGGACGCTAATCTGCATTAAAGGAATTATAATAGGTTACAAGTTTTACTTGTTTTCAGTAAAATTAAATGCTTTGTTAGCTTCGCCTGCTTTAAATATAGCGATCTTCGCCATAAGAGGACCAATAAGTTCGTATACCACTGTAGCGGCTAAAATGATGGTGCGTATTTCACTGCCATAGGGTTCTCCTAATACGGATTCCGCAACCATTGCCAAACCAATGGCTACCCCGGCTTGAGGAATTAAAGTAAGACCCAGATATTTTTTGACAGTGTCGGGAGATTTAGCAATAACACCACCCACATAGGCACCTAAGATTTTACCAATCATTCTAACAACAATATATCCACTACCAATTAAACCGACGGTTTTAACCATTTCAAGATCCAGCTCTACACCTGCAGTGGTGAAAAATGCGATATATATTGGGGGAGTAAAGCTTTCTATTCTGTAAAGTACTTTTAAATATTTAGCGTGTGGCACCATATTGGATACCGTTCCACCTAATATCATACATAAAAGTATTGGAGAAGCATGGAATTCATGAGATAATCCAACGCCAATAAATATGATGGAAACAACAATGGGCATAATAAGGTCTTCTTCTTTAATCTTGGAGATAACATAACCTAGAATAAGGCCTAAAGCCACGCCAATAATAACGGATGCCCCAATTTCTTTTGCCGGCAATAAAATCATGTTACTAATGGAAAGCTGAACATTGGCTGCAAATAATGTTTGTGCAATGGCTGTACATATTCCAAAGATAACGATACCAAGAGCATCATCTAATGCGACAAGTGGAAGTAACGTATCTACAACAGGGCCCTTTGCTTTGTATTGTTTCACAATCATCAAAATAGGTCCCGGTGCTGTTGCAGTAGCAATAGCGCCCAGTATAAGAGCAAACCCAACCGGTAAATCAAAGACAAAAATCATGACAAGGTCTACAAGAACAACTGCACCTAAGGCTTGGAATATCGTTATGATAATAACGCTTTTTCCTGTTTCTTTAAGGCTGCTAAAGTTAAATTCACACCCTATAGTGTAAGCGATAAAACCGAGGGCAATCTCGGCTATAATTCTGAGTTCTAAAATGTCTTCGTGAGGTATTATACCAAGAAAGCTAGGGCCGATAATCAGGCCGCCGATTAAGTAACCCGTTATGTGGGGGAGTTTAATAAAGGATACCAGCTTACCCATTATCAAACCAACAAGAATGATAATACCAATGGTGAATAAAACATGCACAATTATGACTTCCTTTCGCTTCGAACTATTACTTCAATTATTTTTATCATTTCAACTCATGAAATCTATTGGAAAAAAGTATTAGTGGTCATATTAACATAATATTTTTTAACCAAACTTAATTATATTGTGCTATAAACAGCATATTACTTAGAGATAAAAAATAATAATTGAATATTCAGAATGATTAAATGACACAACAACAAGTATATGAATCAAACTCAGGTTTTGGAAACATTCAAATTACTATATTTACTCATAATTTAAATAATTGGATACCTATTGAAACATATACTAAAAGTAAATATAAAACATATTATACTCTCTTTTATTATGGAATTCAATATATTGATTGGATGAAAAATTAATTTGGAATAGGAAGCATTTTTAAATGTTCTGAGACTGTTAAATAAAGAGGGGGATGTTTTTCAAGATACCAGTGTATTATTTTAGTATCTCTTTTAAGTTCACTCATACCGCACTTTTTTAAAACTTTTATAGAACTGGTGTTATGGGTATAACATTTTGCCTTTACAGCAATAATTTCTTCTTTTGACAGTACCCAATCCAACAAGGTTTTTGTTGTTTCATAGCCATAGCCTTTTCCTCTTTCTTCTTCAATTAGGGCACAACCAATCTCGACTTTGCCTTTCTCGCAAATTCTACCTTTGAATCCAATATCTCCAATAATGGACATATCTGATTTTTTTACGATCATCCACAGCTTTAAAGCACCATCATTAATTTTTTTCTTTAGATTTTTTTTTGCAATACAAAGCATATCCAAAGTATTTGCTTGGGGCCAGTTACCATTGGTTTTTAATCCCAACTTTTCTAATGCTTTGTTTTCTTCAAGCAACATAGAGCATGCAAGCTGATATGAGATGGGAAAAAGG
The DNA here is from genome assembly GCA_028279945.1 of Clostridia bacterium. Classification (GTDB taxonomy): domain Bacteria; phylum Bacillota; class Clostridia; order Peptostreptococcales; family JAAYPU01; genus JAKSCF01. The sequence continues at coordinate 13,943 of JANQMT010000092.1, read as the reverse complement.
AATAATCTGTTGGTGGAAAGCCTATTTTCTTTCATATACATTTTTCTCCGAATCATTATTTATAATATAGGAAATAGGTTATTTAAAATGGCTTGCTTTAATTACTATCATCATATGAATGGTGATGTTATTAGATGCACAGAACCATAGGGATGTCTTTGAGAAACAGAAATTATTAAGGGTGTTTTTAACAAATAAAAAAAGATATAAAAATATCTTAAAATTTATGGATTGACACAATAAAAAAACAGAGCAGAACATCTGTTAGAAATAAGCTCAAAATTACTATATCTACTATATCATAAAACACTATTTTTGTTAAGGATTTATAATAAAAATCTGAAAGTATTTATTTAGGAGGAGACTTATGTCATCAGTTCAAGGTTTTAACTTGACGCTATAATTTAACGAATATACAATTAAATTATATTAATTTTGAATCAAAATAGATCATAACTTGGATTAAGGTTGTAGAAATAAAGATAATAAAGTGAGGTGTCAATTTGTTTGAATATCAAATAAAAAGTGATCGATCCGAAGAGTTTATAGATATTACTTATCTAATCAATAAAGCCCTCAAGCAGTCAGGTGTAAAAAATGGATGCGCTATGGTGTTTTGCCCTCATACTACGGCAGGAATCACCATAAATGAAAATGCTGATCCAGATGTATGCAGAGATATGATTGCAGGATTGGAAAAGATATTTCCTAAAGATGGAGATTATAGACATCTTGAAGGCAATTCCCACGCTCATCTAAAATCTTCTTGTATGGGTGCTGAGAAAACCATCATTGTTCATGACGGCAGATTGCTTTTAGGGACATGGCAAGGCGTTTACTTCTGCGAATTTGACGGTCCAAGAAATCGAAAAGTTTATATTAAAATAATAGAAGAAAAATAATATTTTATAAAAAATAATTATTTGGATGGATTTAGTATATTTCATATGCAGATGCTAAACAAAGAGAAACCATAAGGTCGTATAAAATTGCGGCCTTATTTTTATGTGAAAACAAGAAAAGTCATTTGTCTCACTTTTCCAAGCTATTCGATCATAATGCTATGCTAACTGTTGGGAAATTTATTGAAATTATCACTATATTCTGGATCTAAAAGAAGGATATATGACAGAATATCAATCAAATAAAGAAAGGACAGTTGTGAATTTATAAACTGTGGATCATTTATTTGACTTACGTCACTAACAAAAATAGTCGTTTCCGACAGATTTGTTAAAGGTGTATAATTCGTTTTGGTAATGGCGCAAATAGGTGTACCGATTTCTTTTGCAATATTGCAAGCTTCGATGACCTCTTGGGTTGTACCGGAAGTTGAAATGGCAATTAATAAATCTTTTGGTGAAAATCTTTGAGTCTGTGCTTTCATATGATGGCTATCCGTAATAGCTTTTGCAACAAGGCCCATGTGTACTAAACGCATACTTAATTCAATGGCGGTTAGGCCGGAGCTCCCAATGCCGCAAATTAAGATTTGATTAGCACTTTTAATCTGATGAATGAATTGATTCAAAACATTTATGTCAATGAGCTCTGAAGATGATAAATACACTTGATTGCAATAATGCATAATTTTTTGAACAGGATCATCTATAAGGGGCTGAGGTTCATTTTCAGAGGAAAGGAGTGTCAAAAATTCATTGTAATTACGGTAGCCAAGTTTCTTGCAAAATCTACTTATGGTAGATTTTGATGTTCCATTTTTTTGCGCTAAATCGTCACTGGAATAGAGAACAACTTCTTTATGATGTTTTATGATAAAATCAGCAATTTTTTGCTCGCTTTTTGACAGTTGCATACCATAGTACTGTAAACGATTTTTAAAGTTAAGATGTGACATAATAACCTCCATTTATTATCGTTATATACCTCAGATACATCTTAGTATGAAGTGTCAAAAAAAGCAACTAAGTTTTTGTTTTGACAGATAGATGTTTATCAAAACCCTTGACAAGGCTGTAAGGATAAAATATAATTTTATTGAAATAAATTTCATAATATAAATAAATATTGAAACAAGTTTCATAATTATACTTTTTATTCATAAAATTAGCTTATGGAGGGGGTGGTGATATTGTTAGACAAAATTAAAAATGGATTGGTTGTATCTTGTCAGGCGCTTCCTGATGAACCATTACACAGTCCATATATTATGGGTAAAATGGCCTATGCGGTATCGGAAGGTGGTGCATCAGGTATTAGAGCTAATGGTGGAGTTGATATTATTGAGATTAAAAAGCAAACAAATTTACCTATAATTGGAATAGTGAAATGCGATTATCCTGATTCAGCAGTGTATATTACTGCTACGATGAAGGAAATTGAAGAACTTGCAGTAACAGGGTGTGAGATGATAGCCATTGATGCAACAGATACTCAAAGACCTCAAGGTGAGTCAATTGAAGAATTTATTAAAAAGGTGAGAGAAAGAGTTCCCAATACTTTGCTAATGGCAGACATTGCAACCCTTGAGGAAGCAGTTCGAGCTGAAAAATTGGGATTTGATTGTGTTTCAACGACACTAATTGGATATACGGAACAAACAAAAGGTTTAAATATTGCTGACAATGATTTTTCTATATTAAAAGAAATTGTAGCAGCGTTGAATGTTCCGGTTATTGCGGAAGGGAATGTCAACACACCGCAGAAAGCTAAGCGCTGCCTGGATATTGGTGCACATTCAATTGTTGTAGGAAGCGCAATAACAAGACCAAAATGGATTACTGAAAGGTTTATTAAAGCCATTAATGAAGAATAGAACGGATAAATGAAAAAAACTCGAATTATTCATGGTATTAAAAAAACTCAAATGCCTTGTTAATCCTCTATTTGCTCAGGTGACAGCTAAAGAATTTTAAAAAAAGTATTGGACATATTCAACAACCGGTGTTTTGGCATTGATTACTTTTAAATAATGATGGAAGGAGTTAATTATTTTCTTTAGTAGTGTCCCTAATGGTGGCAGATATTTATCGGGTTTAAGCATTGTAATTGATTTAACTCAAGCGTATTAAATTTTGTTAAATGAATATTTCGGGTGAAGTAATATAAAGAAGGAGGAAAAAGAAGTGGCAGACCCAATAAAAGTCGGTGTTATAGGAATGGGACAAATGGGGGTTCTTCATGCAAAGGTTTACAGAAAGTTACCTCTTGTAGAATTAGTTGCTTTCTGTGAGTTTAATGATGACAGACGAAAAGAAATGGCTGAAGAATTTCAGTGTACCGCCTATAAAAGTTACAAAGAGATGTTAGCTGACCCAAATATTGATGCGGTAAGTATCGTTTTGCCGGATGACATACATAGAGAAGCAGTTGAAATCGCTGTTGCTAATAACAAACACATCCTTTTAGAAAAGCCTCTTGCAAAAGAATTGGAAGATGGTAAAATCCTTTATGAAATCACCAAGGATTATGACAAAGTGTTTACTGTCGGTTTTCTTCTGCGGTTTGATCCACGCTTCAGCATGATTAAGGATGCCTTGGATAAAGGAGAGCTGGGAGATATCATTCATTTATATTGTAGAAGAAATAGTCCCATTATTGGACCAAGACGTTACATCGGTTCTTCCGATCTCAGTATGCATGTCATGATTCATGATATTGATTACATTAATTGGTACATGGGATGTGATCCGGTTAAAGTCTTTGCAAAAAGTAGAAGTGTTCTTTTAAAAGACAATAATATGAATGATGTTATCTATGCTATTGTGACATATGAAAATGGGGCAATTGCATGTATGGAAGCGTGTTGGACCCTGCCGGAAAATTCTCCTACCATCATTGATGATAAGTTGGAGCTGGTTGGAACAAAAGGCGTTGCCTATGTTGATTCTTGTGATCATGGAGTGCGTTTTGTTAATCACAAAGGGATATCATACCCGGATTCACGTCACTGGTATGAAACCAATGGTCAAGTATCCGGTGACTTAGCTGAGGAATTAATGGCATTTATTAATAATGTTATGAATGGAACAAAATCAATCATTACGCCAAAACAGGCATATGACGCTTTAAGAGTTGTGGATGCTATTGAACGCTCTATTTCAGAGCGCAAGGAAGTTAATCTTTAGTAGCATTAAGAAGTTAAAGTATTTTATAATTTAATGAGTTAAAGGAGGAGAGAAGCTATGACATTAAGAGTGAAAGCTCAGCAATTTGGGAGTAAGCTGAGTGGTATGGTTATTCCAAACTTAGGTGCGTTTCTTGCTTGGGGGTTGCTGACTTCAGTTGGTATTGCTATGGGTAGTGATGTAATGAAATCATTTATTTTACCAATGCTTAATTACATGCTTCCGATACTCATCGCAGCAGCCGCCGGTAAAATGGTCTACGGTTATAGAGGAAGTGTAGTTGGTGTAGTTGCCACCATGGGGGTTATTGTTGGGGCACCTATTACAATGTTCCTCGGAGCTATGATTATGGCACCCATTGCAGCATTTTTATTAAAGAAATTTGATAGCCAAATTGAAGGTAAAATTCCTACCGGTTTTGAACTGCTTGTCAATAACTTTTCAGCAGGTATACTTGGCTCAATTTTAGCCATAGTAGGTAATCTTTATATTGCACCCATTATTATATCTTTAACAGGTGTTATGGCTGGTGCAGTAGATTTTATGATTCAAAAAAATCTGCTGCCGTTCACAGCGATTTTTATTGAACCGGCAAAAATTTTATTTTTAAACAATGCCATAGGGCAAGGCATCTTAACACCGCTTGGAACAACACAATTGGACTCTTTAGGAAAATCGGTATTATTTTTATTAGAATCAAATCCTGGTCCGGGTATAGGTGTTTTACTGGCATATATGGTTTTCGGTAAAGGGGATTCAAAAGCCTCCGCTTATGGGGCAAGTGTGATTCATTTCTTTGGCGGCATTCATGAGATCTACTTTCCATTTATATTAATGAATCCTATCTTAGTTTTACCGCTAATTTTAGCGGGTATGACAGGATCATTTTTATTGACAGTATTGAATACCGGTTTGGTTGGGGTAGCTTCTCCGGGAAGTATATTAACGATTATGGTTATGGCTGCTGAAGGCGATCATATTAAGATTTTAATTTCGGTTATAGCAGCAGCGGCTGTTTCTTTCTTTGTCTCTATACCACTTATAAAAATGAAAAAGAACAGTGGCGAAGAATTGCAAGAAGCTGCAAAAGAAATGGAAAATCTAAAAGGTAAGAAAAGTCGTGTATCATCTGTATTTGAATCCAATAGTACTTTTGATTTTTCAAAAGTTACGCGTATTGCTTATGCGTGTGATGCCGGTTTAGGTTCAAGTGCTATGGGATCAAGTATTCTACAGAAAAAACTCAATGGTGCAGGGCTTGAACATATAAAAGTTTTCCATGTTTCTATAACTGATTTGCCAGGGGATTGCCAAGTTATAGTGACACATCAATCACTGGTTGAGAGAGTACTTGAAAAACAACCGGATGCATATGCTGTTGCCATTGTAAACTATCTAAAAGCACCTGAGTATGACGAGTTGGTTACTAAGATATCAGAAGCACAGAAAATGTTAACATAAAGATAAAACATGATATTTGCAGGGGAGAAGTAAATCAAAATGCCTATGGCATTAAGATTTGCATCTCTCCATATAAAAGGAAGGTATAAATAAAATGCTGAAAGCAGTTATTATGGATTTTGATGGGGTTATTATTGATACAGAAGTCGTTTGGCATGAAGTTTTTGTAGCATGGTTTAAAAAGCATAAAAAATATGATTTGACCATGGATGAATTTTTAAAATGTGTAGGTGCAAATAGCGAAGAATTGTTGCGATACCTTGAAGCAGAACGTAGTTTGAGCATTGATCGTGACTTTTTTGAAGAAGAAACCAAATCATTATTTATGGAAAAAGTTAATGCTTTGCCTCCAAAAGAAGGTATAGTTGATTTCGTTAAAAAGGTTAGAAATGAGGGGTTGAAGCTGGCCCTTGCTACATCTTCATTCCGTGAAAGACCATTTAAATATTTAACAAAGTTTGGAATTATCCATTTTTTTGATGCGCTGATTACTGCAGATGATGTTGAACGTATTAAACCGCATCCGGATTTATTTTTAAAAGCTCTAAAAGAACTTGATGTCGAAGCTAAGGAAACGGTTATAGTGGAAGACTCACTAAATGGTCTAATTGCTGGTAAAAGTGCAGGTGCAGAAGTCATTGTTGTTCCTAATGCTGTCACAAAACATAGTGAATTTGCAGGATATTATCGAATGGTTGATTCTTTAAAAAATGTAAGTGTCAATTCTTTGATAGAAGAGTTTAATTCAAGTTGTAAAGCGCGTGGGGCTTAACATACTTTAAAGCAAATGATGTGACATAACCATGTGTTTTAATAATACAGTGTTTTGCTTAATACTTTTAAAAATTGGAGGGAAAGCATCATGTTATTGAAGAGGTTAACATTGGATGACATTACTGTTGGATTAAAGGCGAAGGATTGGGAAGAAGCAATTCGAAAATCTTCTGAGAGATTGCTGGAATGTGGGTGCATTGAACCGACATATGTAGAGGAAATGATTCATGTCATAAATGAAAAAGGCCCCTATTTGGTGATAAGTCCACACGTAGCTTTAGCGCATGCACGACCGGAGTGTGGTGTCAATGAGATGGGATTAAGCTTTGCATTGCTGGAAACGCCTGTTTCCTTTGGCGTTGAAGAGTTTGATCCTGTAAAGCTAATCGTTACGTTGGCAGCCATTGATAATAAAAGCCATCTTAATTTATTGAGTGAGCTGGCAGAAGTTCTGATAGATGATGAACGCATGGATGCTCTATATAATGCTGAAACAAGAGAAAAAATATATGAGATATTAACAAAGGGTTGAATCATTGAATGATGGATTCAGCAAGTTTATGTTTGGTGATTGCTTGATGTAGGGTGTGAATAAAATGACTATTTTAGCCATTGATATTGGCGGGACAAATATTAAATATGCTTTATGTGACTCTGACGGGAATCTTAGGAACAAAGGAAGTAAGCCTACAGAGGCATGTAAGGGAGCCCATTTCATGATGGGGAAAGTGGAAGAGATTATCAATGAACATTGTTTACAATATGGCATAGAAGGTATTGCTATAAGCTCTGCCGGACAGATAGATGCTGACTTAGGTCGTGTTGTTTTTGCTACAGATGCAATACCGTTATATACAGGATTTGAGATTAAAAAACATTTAGAACAGAAATATTTACTTCCTGTAACCGTTGAAAACGATGTGAACTGTGCAGCCTTAGGTGAGGTGTGGAAAGGTAACATCAATTCTAACAGCTTTATTGCCATAACGATAGGGACTGGAATTGGTGGCGCCATTGTTGAAAATGGATGCATTTATTATGGGAGTGGATATTCTGCCGGTGAATTTGGTCATATACCTCTGATTTATAATGGACTTCATTGTGATTGTGGGCACAAAGGGTGCTATGAAAAATACGCATCTACAAAGGCGCTTGAGTTACAAATTGAAGATGGATTAGGTTTTGTTGAAACAATTGAATTCTTCCAGGAATGTAAACAAGGAAATAAGGAATATTTATGGGTTTTTAATCAGTGGATCGATTATTTAAGTGAAGGTTTAAGAGGGATTGTTCATATTCTGAATCCCAGTTTAATATTAATTGGTGGCGGTATTTCAAAGCAAGGTGAGTTTTTGGAAAAAGCCGTAGAAAAATCCCTTTGGCAAAAGATTATGCCCTCTTATAGAAAAAAATTGGCAGTAAGAACAATGACTCTGGGTAATGATGCCAATTTACTTGGTGCTGTATATTATCATTTGAAACAGAGATCAAAATGATGGCTTAATAGAATATATTTTTTAGGGAACGGCTTTTGAGCCGTTCCACATTTTTTTCTGTGTACAGTTTAAAAGTTATCGCATAACAATTCAAAATGTGCTTGCGGATGGGCGCAGGCCGGACAGACTTCAGGAGCGCCTTTGCCGGTGTGCAGGTATCCACAGTTATCACATTTCCAAACAACCTCTTGATCCTTATTAAAGACCACATTGGTTTCAATGTTAGATAACAATTTTCTAAATCTTTCATCATGATGCTTTTCTACAGAAGCAATTTTAGAAAATACAGTTGCAATTTCTTTAAATCCTTCTTCTTCAGCAACTTTAGCGAATGCCGGGTATAGGGTTGACCACTCTTCATTCTCTCCGTTAGCAGCTGCTAACAGATTTTCTTTTGTAGTACTTAATGCAATAGGAAAACTAGCAGTGATTTCTATAGCTTCTTGTTGATAATCTTCTTTTAAGAATTTAAAAAATCTCTTAGCATGCTCTTTTTCATTTTCTGCGGTTTCATGAAAGATATTGGATATCTGAACATAACCTTCTTTTTTAGCGGTAGATGCATAAAAAGTATAACGGTTTCTGGCTTGAGATTCTCCAGCGAAAGCTTTAAGTAAATTTTCAGCAGTTTTGCTGCCTTTTAACGACTTCATAAAAAAGACCTCCTAATATAAAATTTTGTGTAGGTGAATATCGACTCGGAATAATAATATTATACCCCATACCACCTGTAATAAACTTCTTCATTGATATTATTCAATATTCTTATAAAAAAACCTTTGTTTTTTAAATCTTTATAAATAAGTTTTGGATAAAGGTTTGACATTTTCAGCAGGCATCAGTATAATGTAATATGTAAATATATTACTACTATTACAAAATGGATTGCTAAGGAGAAGGATGATGGAGAGAAAAATATCTTTAATTGGTAGCTTTGCTACAGATTGGATTAGATATAGCGACTATGCTTATAAGACAAACGAGGCAGGAAAAGAATATATTATGCCAACAAAGGATGCGGCATTTAGTATGTATAACCCATTTGATGTTGCGGAAGACTTGCTTTTAGATTTACTAAAAATTGGGGATGAAGCTTTACATTCGCCGAAGGAAAAATTAAAAAAAATGGTACTGATATTTGCAAAAAAATATGGTTTGTTGGGGTTGATGAGTGCCAGCGTTTATAATAGAGATATACTAGGAGAAGACAAGGTCTTATTTATTGAGAATAATCATATTGGAGAAGAAAAGATAATGGATGGAGAATGCTACCTGAGTCTCTTTACGCCTTTTGTTGAAGATGGTGATATTATGGTTACGGAATATAAAAACCGTATGTACTTAACAAAGAAGGAAGATTCACCAATATTTTATGGTAAACGACCTCTGGTAATGGATTTGATCTTTTCTAGGTTTTATTCTGAAGAATTGGGCTGGATAATAAATTTTGCAACGATGCTGGTTTCTCACTTTAACCAATTGCTTATTTATAAAAACGCTTCCAACCATTTGACGGAAAGTGTGACCATACTAGCAGATAAATTTCATGCAGAGAAAATCGGCTTTACCATTAACCAACTGGAAAAGACCAATATATCCTGGCAGTTTGATTCGTTGAAAACTACCATAGAGACCATTTACGCCTTCGCGGTTACCGATGAAAAAATATTTCTGAACCGTTGTGAGCATTGTAGAAGTTTCTTTATCGCAAAAAGTGATAGAGAAAAATACTGTAGTCCTACTTGCAGAAATAGGTTTAATGTAAAAAAAAGCAGAGAAAAAAAGTTGTCAAAAGAAAAAAATGACTGAGTACAGGCAGGTGGAATAAGTTATGTTAAAAAGAATCTACGAGGTTTATGCATTCTCAAAAGATGGAAAAGGCGGAAACCCAGCAGGTGTCGTATTAGATGCAAAAGATTTAAAAGAAAAAGAAATGCTACAAATAGCCCATGATCTAAATTATTCTGAAACTGCATTTGTAATGCCTTCTCAAAAGGCAGATTTGAAAGTTCGATTTTTTACACCTGCTGATGAGGTGGATCTATGCGGACATGCCACCATTGCAACTTTTCATACACTTAAAGAATTAAATCATATATCTACAGGGGAATACACACAGGAGACAAAAGCAGGCGTCTTAAAAGTTAAGGTACAACAAGATGGAATTATTCTAATGGAACAAAATACACCAAGCTTTTATGACACTATAGATAAAATAGAAGTGGCAGATTCTCTGGGTATAGCAACAAAAGAATTGGTTGAAGAAATACCTGTTCAAGTGGTTTCAACTGGTCTGAAAGATATTATTGTACCGGTCAAAACTTTAGAGGGTTTAAAATCTATGAAATTGGATTTTAAAAAGATTACACATATTAGTAAGCAGTATGATGTGACAGGCTATCATGTTTTTACCATGGAAACGCTCAACCCTGCAACGGCTCATTGCAGAAATATGGCACCGCTATTTGGAATTGATGAAGAATCTGCAACGGGAACGGCGAATGGTGCTTTGGCCTGCTATTTATTTGAGTATGGTTTAATCAATGAACAACAAACAGATGATTTGTGCTTTGAACAAGGCTATGTTATGAATAATCCATCAGAGATTAAGGCACAGCTGGAAGTATCACATAACATTATTACGAAAGTATCCGTTGGAGGAAGAGCCTATATTAAAGCATAAAGTATTATTTGTTTTAAAATACTATTGTTCAATAAACAATAGTGTGATATAGTCAAATTGAAACTACTATTCAATAAACAATAGATATCAATATGTCATAAAAAAGAGGAGGCTGTTATGAAAAAAAATGAATTCTTAAGAGAACTGGAAAATGCGCTTAAATATAAACTGTCCCAAGAAGATATTAACGAAATCATTTCGGATTATACAGATATATTTAACAGTGGAATAAAAGAAGGGAAAAGTGAAGATGACGTTTCTAATGAAATAGGATCACCTGCAAAAATTGCAAGAACGATTTTAGATGAAACAAATGGCGTTGATGAGTTGGCTATTAATAATAATAATAAAGACGATACAATTAAGCAAGATGTTCGGCAATTAGCGCCTATGTCTAAAAGATTAGGCGCATATATTATAGATGCCATAGCTATGTTTTTAGTGTTCGCTCTGATTTTATTATTAAGCTTTGCATTCTATACCACAGGGACCTATTCGACGGTTAATGAAAGTGTGGATATTTCTGAAAATCAACAAGGAGCCGGTCAAGACGAAGACATCTATAGGAAAGTAACACATAATTATGATAGTAGTGATAAGCCTAAGGAAACAGTGATAGAGCTGTATAAGAATGACAAAAAAATATTTAAGGGGAGCGTAAACGAATATAGAGAATTTAGATCAAACAATAGGATAAAGGAAGATGAGATTGGTGTAAAAGAAACAATCAATCATAAACCTTTTAAACCGCTGATAGGGATTAGCTCTACCACTTTTGTTTTTACTATTATAAATACATTGATGCTATTCATGTTTTTAGGAATAGCAAATATTTTGACCGCGCTGCAATTGTACTTTTTTAAGGGATATACCCTAGGAAAATGGGTCATGAAAATTAAAGTTCAAAAGATAAATGGAGAGAAGATATCTTTTGGGGATGCAGTATTACGTGATGTACTGCTTAAGTGTATAGGAAATGCATTAACGTCAGGCATATTGAATGTTGGCTCTTTCATATGGGGATGTGTGACAGACGAACATAAAACAGTACATGACTTAGCTTCAAAAACGAAAGTGGTTAATGTGATGAGGTGAGGGTGTGGATACTCAGCTTAAAAAAGGAATTCTTGAAATGTGTATACTCTTTCAACTGACCAAGCAAGATATGTATGGTTATGAAATAATGAAGAAAATTAAAGATATCTTCCCTGATGTATATGATGGTTCTATTTACACAATACTTCGAAGGCTTTATAAAGAGGGTTATACAGAAACTTATCTAAAAGATGTCCCTTCAGGCGGACCGGGAAGAAAATATTATCGTACTACAGAAACAGGCAAAGCATATTCAGAGGATATGATTTCAGATTGGAAAAAGCTTATTGAGAATGTGAAGTTGTTAGGCATATAAAAACTTATCCCAGAGGTGTATAAGATGTTCATTAAAATCCCAGATGAAGTTGTATATATTATAAATCAATTAAAAGAACATGGATACGATGCTTATGTAGTAGGCGGCTGTGTTCGTGATAGCTTGTTAGGTAAAATACCTAAAGATTGGGACATCACCACCAATGCATTGCCTCATGAAATAAAACCAATATTTGATAAAACAATCAACACAGGTATACAGCATGGCACGGTTACAGTTGTTATTGAGAATCAAGGTTTTGAGGTAACCACTTATCGAATAGACGGAGAATATTTAGATAACAGACGGCCTGACCGAGTAACATTTACCCAATCTTTAGAGCAGGATTTAGCCAGAAGAGATTTTACCATTAATGCCATGGCTTATAACCATAACAAAGGCTTAATTGACCCTTTTAATGGGAGAACAGCTCTATGGGAACAAATGGTTGCCTGTGTAGGTATTGCGGATGAAAGATTTAATGAGGATGCTTTGAGAATGTTGAGAGCGATACGCTTCTCGGCAGAATTGAAATTTGAAATAGAGGAGAAAACCAGAGACGCTATTATCCATAATTCGAAAAAAATACAAAAGGTATCCATAGAGAGAATTCGAGAAGAAATGAACAAAATATTAGTATCCGACGAACCGGAGAAAATGAGACTGTTATACGAATTACAATTATTACAATATATGATACCCAGTTTGAAAACCTGTTTTGAAACGGGGCAGAACCATTCTTATCATATGTACAATGTAGGTGAGCATATCATGAATACATTGAAGCATATTGAGCCCACCCTTTACTTAAGACTAGCCATGCTGTTTCATGATATTGGTAAGCCTATTAGCAAAACCACTGATGAGGAATATAAAGATCATTTTTATGGACATGCTGATGTGTCCGGTGAACTTGCAAGAAATATTCTAAAGGGGATGAAATATGATAATCAAACTATAGACAAAATTGAGACCTTGGTGGTATATCATGATATTCAGCTTTCAGTGTCTAAAAAATGGGTAAAAAAATGGTTAAATAAGATAGGCGCTGAAGCGTTTTCAGATTTACTTAAAGTAAAAAAAGCAGATATTAGTGCTCAAAGAGATATATATTATGATAAAAGACACAATCAATTGATGGAAATTCAAAAACTGCTCCAAGAAATTCTGAGGGATAAAGAATGTTTTCAAAGAAGCCAACTGGAGATTAACGGCAATGATTTAATTGAACTGGGCATTGACGAAGGCATAGAAATAGGGCGGATTTTAGGTCAGCTTGTTGAGATCGTAATAGATCGCCCCCAATTAAATAATAGGAAAGATTTATTAGATCAAGTTAAGCAAAGTATAAGGGTAGGGGAATCAGATTGACAAAATCAGAATATAGGTTTATCATTTTTATATAAGCAGCTGGAAAAATGAAGGTTCCGGTTGATGGATGGTTCCATTGTATTTTGTTTGCAGGGTATAAAGATTAAAAAAGCTTTATTAGGCTAACACATTATTTGTGTTGGCTTTTTTGATTTGTAAATGCTGCATAGTGTTATTGAATGGAGGTTGTTCTATCATGTGTCGTAAAGAAGAAATCAGTCAAATAGCGGTGAAATCCATGGTTTATGAAGTTAATGCAACGCCTAAACCCGGACTGGTGGATAAGAGAAATAGTGGGGCTCATGATGATATGGATTATAATCTTTTTATGAAAAGTGCGGTATCTTTTGCGGATTGTCTAAATGAAATTGTTGAGATTGGCTATACCTATACCGGAGGTAATTATCAAGAGTTGTTCCTTAGAATCAGACAGGTAGGTATAAAAGCTGAGAAACAGATGTTTGCGTGTACAAAAGGCGTGAATACCCATAAAGGTATTCTCTTTTCGTTATGTGTTCTTTGTGGCGCAGCAGGTCATCTTTTGGCTAAGGGAGATGAGGGATATTTGGATGCAAAAGAGGTATGCAAGTTAGGGGCTAAAATGGTTGAAGGCATCACATATCGTGAACTTCGTCAAATGGGCCCAAATAAAAAGATGA
>JANQMT010000062.1:0-50653 GCA_028279945.1 Clostridia bacterium | reverse complement strand
AAATTGTAAAGGCCTTTACAAAACAGCTATGGCAAGGATGCCAAAATAAAAAATTCAAGGAGGAAAATAAAATGAGAATTAATCACAATATTGCAGCTTTAAACACTTATTCAAGATTAGGACAATCCACAACCGCTCAATCTAAATCTTTAGAAAAACTATCATCAGGGTTAAGAATCAATAGAGCTGGCGATGACGCAGCAGGTCTAGCCATCTCAGAAAAGATGAGAGGTCAAATCAGAGGCCTTGATCAAGCTGCTAGAAATGCTCAAGATGGTATTTCAATGATTCAGACTGCTGAAGGTGCTTTAAATGAAACACACAGTATTCTTCAAAGAATGAGAGAATTGTCAGTTCAGGCATCAAATGATACAAATACGGATACAGACCGTGATGAGATTCAAAAGGAAATGACTCAGTTGACTTCAGAATTAAGTCGTATTGGTAACACAACTGAATTCAATACTAAGAATCTGCTTGATGGAAACCTTGAGGCAGTAAATGCGGCTACACAAGAACAATTTCGTTTAACTTTCGATGCTTATGATCAAGCTGGTGAAACTGGTCAAGTAAAGTTATCAATAGGTGGAGAAACATATACAATTAATTTTAATACTACAGGATCATCACATGATACAGCAACTAAAACTATTGAGATTGATAACACCGCAGATAATTCAGACGTAGGTGAAGAAATCATGGCTGCATTGCAATCAATGCGTGGAGAAGACCCATCGCTTAACATAAGTGAATTTACATTTTCATCCACCAATAATACATTGACGATTGCAACTACTGCTGATGGTTTATTTGATGGAGCTGCCGGTGTAGGAAGTATTTCTGTTGATAGTGGTATAGATCCAGCTTTTATAACTCAACAAGCATCAGGAAGTGATGGAACAACCGGATCAGCCCAATTACAAGTTGGTGCAAATAACGGTCAAAGATTTGAGGTTGCAATAAGTGATATGAGAGCTTTAGCCTTAGCAGTGTCAGGAACTAGTGGTGCTGCACATGGGTCCGTTGCAAATGCTGTATTTACAACTACTGATGCTTTAGATCAAAATAGTGGTTCAGCCGAATATGCCCTTGACCTGAGTGATTCTGATAAGGCTACTGCTGCAGTAGAGGTGGTAGATGATGCGATTAAGAATGTTTCAGCTCAAAGATCCAAGCTTGGTGCATTCCAAAATAGATTAGAACATACAATAAATAACCTAAGCACATCTAGTGAAAACCTAACAGCAGCTGAAAGTCGAATTAGAGACGTAGACATGGCAAAAGAAATGATGGAATTCACAAAGAACAACATCCTAAGCCAGGCAGCAACATCCATGTTAGCGCAAGCCAACCAACAACCACAAGGCGTTCTACAACTATTAAGATAATCAAAACAACTCTTAAGGGCGTATATACGCCCTTATTTCATTTTTTGAGAAAGCGCTTTTATACAATTCAAATAATTTGGTCTAAAAAATGAAAAAAATTGTTAAAATAATTTTCTAAATGTCCGATATGAAATAATAGTAAGAGAAAATGTAGACAGTTATTTAATATATAAAAATATTAGAGGTGGTATATATGGATACGAGTAGAATAACTGGAATGATATCAGGGTTTGATACAGAAACCATGGTAAAAAACTTGGTGGCGCTAAAACAATCTAAGGTTGATAATGTGAGGAGAGACAAGCAGTACGCAGTATGGCAGCAGGAGATTTATAGAGGGGTTATCAGTGATTTAAAGAGCTTTGAAAGCCAATTTCTTGATGTGTCTAATACAGAGACCTGTTTCTTGCTTGAGGGAACATTTAATGCATACAAGGCTACGGCTTCATCAACAGCGGTTTCAGTGGATACTACTGGAGAATATACAGCAGATACCCATACCATAAGTAATATTACCATAGCACAAAAGGATATATGGAAAGGCAGTAATATTGCTTCTATGATAGGTTCAGGCGTCAATATAGGGGCTATCAATTCTGGAGATAATACGGATACCTTAAAAATAATATTAGATGGAAAATCTGAGATCATAACATTAGATGGAGGTTATGGTGATGTTGACGCCTTGGTTACTGATCTTGGAAAAAAAATAGATGAAGCGTTTGGAGAAAATAAAGTGACCGTAACCAATTCAGGTGGAGAATTAAGTATTGATGCCTCCGGGCATGTTTTTCAAATATTTGATACTGATATTTATAACACCACATTGTCTGAAGCAGTAGAGTTGAATTTTGGAGCTATCGACGCCGGTGATACTATTAGCGTTAATTTAGATGGGGATGTGAAGACCATTACCTTAGATGGAGGCTATGCCGATGCAGATGAACTCATCAACGATGTACAAGCCAAAATAGATGCTGAATTTGGATCAGGAATCGTAACCGTAGGCCAATTCGATGGCAAGATGACCATTGAAGCACCGGAACATACCCTAAAGCTGTCTGAGACCTTAAAGGGTGTTACCACTGTGTTTGCAATGGGATTTATGTCAGGAGACAAAAATGTACTCAATACAAGCAAAAGCTTAGGAGATGCAAACTTTTCCAATGATATATTTGGAGCTGAAACCACACTGAGCTTTAGCATCAATGGCGAAACCTTTACATTTGATAAAAGCAGTGATACGGTGCAAGATATGATAGATGAAGTCAACAACAATGATAATGCCAATGTCACCATGTACTACAGCCAAGTATCCAATACCTTTACATTGGAATCGGATGAAGAAGGGGTTATGAACCAAATAACCTTTCAAGATATTACTGGAAGTTTCTTCTCATCAGGAATAGGTATAGATCATGGTACTTATACAGGGCGTACACAAACTGGGTTAGATGCTTCTTTTACATTAGACGGCGTTACGACAACCAGAAGCACCAATTCATTTACAATAGATGGAATCAATTATACCTTAAATGAAACTACAACAGATACCATTGATATATCGGTAGAGTCAGATATTACAAATCTGAAAGAAACCGTTGTAAAATTTGTAGATGAATATAATACGATGATCGATAAATTTAATGATTTGGTTAAAGAAGAGAGATTTTATGACTTTGAACCTTTAACAGATGAAGAGAAAGATGAAATGTCAGAAACAGAGATTGAGAAATGGGAAGAAAAAGCAAAAAGTGGTATTCTCAGAAACGATGATGTTTTAACCAAAACCATGCGTGATTTTAGATATGCATTGACCAGTATTGAAAGCGATTTGGGCATCAGCCTGTACGATTTAGGGATTACAACCAGCAATAACGTCTTTGATGGCGGGCAATTGGTCATCGATGAAGAGAAACTGGATAAAGCATTAGAAACCCGCTCAGATGCGGTTAGAAGATTGTTTACGGATGAAGAAAATGGCATTGGAGCGAAAATGGCAGAAGCTATGGATTATGCCATTGCGCCTATAGGAGAGTTTAAAGGTGCTTTATTGGAAAAAGCAGGCTGGGAAGGTACTTCTACAGAACAAAAAAATATATTAAGCGAAAAAATTGACGATTATGATGACCGAATTGAAGAATTATTAGAAGATTTAATTGACGCTGAAAACAGGTATTATGCAAAATTCGCTGCAATGGAAGTAGCATTACAACAATTGAATGCACAGTCATCATGGCTTACAAATCAATTAGGGCAGTAAATATAAAGCAGGTGAAGGAATGGTTTTAGAAGAAAAAACAAAAAAAGAATTCAAGGAAACTTTTAAAAAAAAGAAAGCCTTATTCGAAGAAATATTAAAAATTTCAGAGCTGCAAAAAAGATGGATTCAAAAAGACGATTGGAAACGTTTGATGAATGCTATAAATACAAAACAGGACAAAATAGAGAAAGTCAATAGGCTTAATCACGCTTTAGAACAATTTGCATCTGAACATAATAATTATCAAAGTGAAGAACTCAATCATTTGATCAAAGAAACCAATGAGATTATTTATATAATTCAATCGAAAGAAAAAGAGAATATCAATATGATCAATGAGATCATGAAAAATGATAAAGCAGAGTTAAAAAATATGAAGCTTAAGAAAACTGTAAATACAGCTTATTCTAACATCAAGGGCATACAAAATGATGGTTGTTTTATAGATAAATTTAAATGATGTTATGGTTAAAGGAGGAATTCAATTGAACATTGATGCAATTTCAAAAGAAGGAATGTCAAATAAATTCAGTATACCTGAAACTAAAGGAAAAGCTGCCGGCGTTCACAAAGATGATATGCAAAGCCCTGTTCAAACCATTCATGATATGGAATCCAACTTGTTGGATCAAGAAATGCTGCAATCAGAAGAAGGAAAAAAACTGTTTGATGAACTGCTGAATGCTTCCAATGAAATTATTTTTGGGGCCAACAATCACTTTCAATTTCAAGTTCATGAAAAAACCGGTACCACCATGGTAAAATTAGTGGACAATGATTCCCAGGAAGTCATTAAAGAGTTTCCGCCGGAAAAAATATTAAATGTGGTAGCAGGAATTTGGGAATTAGCAGGCATTATAGTGGACAAAAAAGTATAATAAAAAATAAAAGAGGGATAATATGGATTTCTTTTTAAATAAGATTGACCCTCAGATAGTGAAAGTCATCAAAAAAGCCACTGCGACAGGTGTGATACACAGAAAAGATGATCTGCCTGTTCCTAAAGAAGAAAAAGACCGTGAAAATGAAAAGGATCGAAAGCGCAGGCATCGTCAAATCAGAGAACAGATTGATCAGCTGAACCAATTGGCTGAAAAAGATCAGCTGGACATATTTTTCGTATTAGAGGAATCAGGCCATCAGCTTTGGATAAAAGTGTATGAAAAAAAAGCGGATACCTGTATTAAGTGTTTTAATGAAAGAGAAATAGAAGATCTCATCAGTCGTTTGCAAAATATAATGGGTATTATTGTGGATGTTAAGAGATAGGAGGAGTAGATTCATATGTATAGTAATGCAGCCAGTATTTATCAAGAGAATAGCGTTAGTACCGCATCATCTCCAAAGCTTTTGTTGATGCTTTACGAGGGAGCTGTCAAATTTTGTAGATTTGCTGAAATAGCCATAGATGAAAAAAATATTGAAGCCAGAAATAATAATTTAATTAAAGTTCAAAATATCATAACGGAGTTAACCGTTACCCTTAACCGAGATGCAGGTGAAATAGCAGAACAACTATCATCTCTGTATGAATATATGCAAAACCAACTGATGCAGGCCAACATTAATAATGATAAAGCCAAAGTGACAGAAGTCAAAAATATGCTGCAAGAATTGCATGGTACGTGGAGCCAAATCATAAGTGAATGCTTGTAATTAGAGTAGACTTTTGTCGAATAAAAATGTAAGAATGAGAAAGCGAGTGTCGATTTTGCTTGCTTTTTTTTATTTTATTTTTTATACTAAATACTATAAGGAACAATATGGTTTTTTTGAACTGTTTTGGGAAAGGGGTATAGAGTAAATGAATATTTCAAATGACACAACCATGCATTTGATTAATCAAGCCCTTAATGCTGCCGTGCAAAGACATACTGAAATAAGTCATAATATTGCAAATGTAAACACAAGAAATTACAAAGCCAACCGTGTGGTTTTTGAAAGCGAATTAAAAAAAGCTTTGAACAGAATGGATGGGCAGTTAAGAACGACGCATCATAAGCACATTGATATTGCAAGTCATATCAATGATATCCAGCCCCAAGTGGTAAAAGATACTTCTACGTCCATGCGTTTAGATGGCAATAATGTGGATATCGATATGGAAAATGCAAATCTGGCAGCCAACCAGCTGTTATACAATGCTTTGGTTCAGCAGGCGAGCACTAAAATTTCGACTTTGAGATATGTAATTAGTGAAGGGAAGAGATAATTCATGAAAATGTTTGATACTTTTTCAATCAGCTCAAGCGGATTAACGGCAGAGCGATTGAGGCTGGATACCATTGCTTCTAATATTGCCAACTCCACTACAACCAGAACAGAAGATGGGGGACCATATAAAAGAAAAATAGCAGTTTTTAAAGAGAATTTACAGAGAGAAATCAATGCTTTGTCCGGGCAAAATAAAACTGTTTCTAAAGGTGTTAAAGTAGATGCTATTGTTTTTGATGATACAACATCCTTTAAAACGGTTTATGACCCTAGCCATCCCGATGCCAATGAAGAAGGCTATGTTCAAATGCCCAATGTAGATATATTAAATGAAATGGTGGATATGATTGCGGCGACACGTGCATATGAGGCGAATGTAACAGCACTGAATGCAGGTAAATCGATGTTTCTAAAAGCCTTAGAAATTGGTAGATAGGGGGAATACCGGTGAGTTCAATCATTTCAAAAGTTGGGGATATATCTTCGGTCTATAGTGACAATACTTTACATAAAAAAAATGTGGATAATGACAACGAATTATCCTTTACTGAAATTCTTAAGGGACAATTAAATGAATTAAATAGTCTTCAATTAGATGCAGAATATAGTACCCAACAATTAATTACTGGGGAAGCGCAGAATGCACATGAAGTAATGATTAAGACCCAGGAAGCTGTATTGGCTTTGGAAATGACAGTACAGCTTAGAAATAAAATTGTTGAGGCATATCAAGAAATAATGAGAATGCAAGTATAATAATATACGCTTTCTTTCGTTATTTCTGTTTTTGATGTATAAATATCTATTGACAATATGTTAATAATGCGTTTTATTAATGAAAACAGAAGGAGACTAACCAATGCAAGGGCTGAAAGATTTCTTTGAAAGGATAAAAATGACATGGGATAACATGACAGGTGGTAAAAAAGCAGCACTTATTAGCTTAGGAGCAGCTTTTATTATTTCTTTGACCGTGTATTATTTTGTTTTTGGAAAAACAACTTATGTGCCGCTTTTTTCGGATCTGAGTGATACGGATTCAGGGAAGATTGTACAAAAACTAGATGAATTGGGAACCGATTATCGCTTGGAAATGGGGGGGACAACGGTTTCTGTTCCTGAAAGTATCGTTGATAAATTACGGATCAGTCTAGCCAATGAGGGGGCTTTGCCTGCAAGTGGTGTGGGGTTTGAGTTGTTTGATAAATCAAGTTTTACTTTAACCAGTGAAGACAGAGAAATCATGTACCAGCGTGCACTCCAAGGAGAATTGCAGCGGGCTATTATGGCATTGGAAGAAGTTGATTTTGCTACGGTCATATTATCCATGCCCCAGGATTCTCTTTTTGCCAGTGAAAAAGAATCAGGCAGCGCGTCTATCTTATTAAGATTAAATGCCTTTAAAAAATTGAGTTCCGAAAAAGTCCGGGGTATAGTTGCATTGGTCTCAGGCGCTGTAAAAGGAATACCTTCGGAAAATGTACAGGTTATTGATACAGAGTTAAATTATCTGAGTTTTGGCGTGACAGAGAACAATAATTTTAACAGTATTCAGGAAACAGGCAATAGATTAGGCATGAAGCAAAAGTTTGAAAATACCTTAGCAAGTGAACTGCAAGGATTATTAGAGGGTGCTCTTGGCAGAGGTAAAGTATTGGTTAAAGTCAATGCGGATATGAATTTTGACACTGAAGAGAGTACAATGATTGCCTATAATGATGAAAGCCCTGTGATTAGAAGTATTCAGGAAAAAATATTATTAGAAGAAGATGATTGGGTAGATTTAAGTCTGAGCCCTGTCGATAACAATGTACAGTATTATGGGGAAAATACAGATGAAATTTCAGATACCCCGGGATTAGAAAGTTATGAGAATATAAGAAACTATGAAATAGATGAGACAACGACCCATACCATTAAGGCACCGGGTGTTATCCAACGCATTTCTACATCTGTGGTCTATGACGGCGAACTGTCCGATGAGAAAAAAGAGGCCATTAGAAATATTGTGACGGCAGCGGTAGGATATGATGCCCTTAGAGGTGATGTGATCAACGTCGAGGGTCTGGCATTTGACAGAACCTCTGAAGTAGAGCTGAAAAAAGCAATGGAAGAAGCGGAAATCGTCTATAAGGAAGAATTACAAAGGCAGATGATAATGAAATATGTGGGAATGGGTATTGGCGGACTGGTCTTATTCATCCTATTGATTATTATTTTGGTTAGAACCAGAAGAACATCTAAATTAGCCGCTAATGAATTAAATGCTGCGCAATCTGAAATGGCTTCTACAATACATCCTATGTCCGTAGAAGAAATGATAGAAGATGTTTCGGTTCGTTTGAGTTCTTCGGAAAAAGAGGGAACAGAAAAAGAGATTAAAGAGTATGCTAAAGAATCACCGGAAAAAGTAGCGGAAATCGTTAAAACATGGGTATTAAAGGACGAGGTGTAATGCCATGGCACAACAACAAGAATTAATGGGAGTAGAAAAAGCTGCAATACTATTTATTACACTGGGTCAAGACTTATCTTCAAATGTCTTAAAAATGCTTCCGGAATCCATGATAGAAAAAATTACTTTTGAAATTGCGAATATTACGCAAGTGGAGCCATTGATAAAAGATGAAATTTTAACTGAGTTTGTGGAGACACAAAGAGCCAGCCAGTACATAAAAGAAGGGGGCATAGATTACGCCAGAGAAATATTGACCAAAGCACTGGGTGTAAAAAAAGCTGAAGAAATATTAATGAATTCGGAAAGGCTCGCTCAAAAAAGAAAGCCCTTTCTGCTGGCAAGAAAAACAGAGCCTTTACAATTGTTGAAGACCATTGTCAATGAGCATCCCCAAACCATTGCTTTGATATTATGCTTTTTACAAGCCGATAGAGCAGCTCAGGTGCTCTCAGGCTTGCCTGAAGAAATGAAAGCGGATGTTGCATACCGTATAGCGACGATGAATAAAACATCTCCAAAAGTAATCAAACAAGTAGAACAAATTTTAGATAGAAGGCTGTCCAATGTACTGGAAGGTAATTTTGAATCCTATGGAGGCATCAAAACTTTAGTAGAAATATTGAACTCCTCCAACAGAGGAACCGAGAAAAGTATTTTGGAATCATTGGAGCAAGAAGATGCAGACCTTGCAGAAGAAATTAAAGACAGCATGTTTGTATTTGAAGATATTGTTAATCTGGAAGGTGTATATGTCCAACGTGTACTGCGGGATGTGGATAACAGTGAATTGGCACTGGCATTAAAAGGGTCATCAAAAGAAGTGGCCGATCTCATCTTTTCAAATATATCAAAACGTGCCGCAGAGACACTAAGAGAAGATATTGAATTTATGGGACCTGTAAAGATTACTGCAGTAGAAGAAGCACAGCATAAGATTGTTGGAGTTATCAGACGACTAGATGAAGCAGGAGAAATCATTATCAGCAGAGGTGATCAAAGTGCAATCATCGTATAAAATTATAAAGTCCTATGCCGATCAGGAGGAAAAAACGGCATGTGTCATACCCGTCCATGATGTTAAAAAAGAAGTACATCCGGGCATATTAGATCCGGTAGAAAAGTCCAAAGCGGAAGCAGAAAATATTATATTGGAAGCCGAATACCATGCTCGCCAAGTCAAAGAAGAAGCATTTCAAAAAGCACAAATTGATGCACAAGTTATGATAGACGAGCTTAAAAAGCATACATACGATGAGGCCTATAAATCAGGCTTTGAAGAAGGCAAAACACAAGGCTTCAATCAAGGATTAATAGAAGGTCAAGAACAAGGGGAAGTGATTCGAAAACAAGCCAAATTTGTGCTGCAAAATGCACATAAAATGGCTCAAGATACCATTGATAAAAATGAAAATGAAATCATAGAATTAGCGGTTCATATTGCAAAAAAAATATTGCTTAAGTCCATTTCCCATAGAGATGAACATTTATTATTCATAGCAAAAGATGCCTGTGTTGAATTGAAAAATAAGAGTCAGATTATTATCCGTGTTCATCCTGCTAAAGGCACACTATTTTTAAGCCAAATAGAGTCCTTTAAGGAAATATGTCCCAATACGGTCTTTTCTGTATTGGAAGATGAAAGCGTTAATGAAACAGGATGTATGTTAGAAACCGACACTAAGATTATAGATACTCAAATAACCAGTCAGCTGGAGACAGTAAAGGAAGCATTGCTGGAAATGGGGACCAAAAATGACGCATAAATTTCCTTTTGATCAATATAAAGCTGTCGTTTCCAGTAAGGATTTTTATAAAAGAGAAGGTAAAGTTCGTCAAGTTATTGGATTGACCGTACAAGTAGAAGGCATAAAAGCATTTGTAGGAGAAATCTGTGAAATTGTAATCGATCATAATAAAAAAATACCGGCTGAAGTAGTTGGTTTCAGCGATGATAAAATTTTGATCATGCCCTTTGGCGAGTTAAGTGGTATTGCACCCGGATCAAGGGTGATACCCACCGGTAAATGTATGCGCATTAACGTTGGGGATGATTTATTGGGAAAGGTTCTGGATGGACTGGGACATCCCTTGGATCATGAAGAAATACACCTGGTAGATCAAGTAGACATATATCAAAAACCACCCTCCCCATTGACAAGAAAAAGAATCGATAAAGTCATGGCTACAGGCATAAAAGCAATCGACGGCCTTATAACAGTGGGAATGGGACAAAGAATAGGGATATTCGCAGGCAGCGGGGTGGGAAAAAGTACCTTGATAGGTAAAATATGCAGACACTCTAATGCAGATATAAATGTCATTGCATTAATAGGGGAAAGAAACCGAGAATTACAAAATGTGTTGGACATAGATTTAGGAGAAGAAGGATTAAAAAAGTCAGTAGTGGTTTGTGCCACATCTGACCAGCCGGCCTTGGTAAGAATTAAAGGTGCATATACGGGTATCTCAATAGCTGAATATTTTAGGGATAAAGGCTATAATGTCATGCTGATTATGGATTCGGTGACCAGGTTTGCAATGGCCCAAAGAGAGATAGGGCTGGCTATTGGTGAACCTCCCACGACCAAAGGGTATACGCCCTCGGTTTTTGCTTTGCTTCCCAAGCTCTTTGAGCGAGCAGGAACGTCTGAAAAAGGTTCCATTACAGCATTTTTTACGGTACTGGTAGAAGGCGATGATTTCAATGAGCCGATTTCAGATACTGCGAGAGGAATTTTAGATGGGCATATTGTTTTGTCACGAAAACTAGCTGCAAAAAATCATTTCCCGGCCATAGATGTTAATGGCAGCGTCAGCAGGTTGATGTCACAAGTTGCATCTGGAGAACATCTGGATATGGCATCAAAGATCAGAGATATGCTGGCAACCTATGAAGAGTCAGAAGATTTAATTAATGTTGGGGCTTATGTTAAGGGTTCTAATCCAAAACTGGATGAAGCCATAAATATTTATCCTAGGATCAATGAACTGTTAAAGCAGAGTATGGATGAAATGAGTACATTGGATAACACTCTCAATAAGATGCAAGCATTATTTTAAGAGTAAGGTGGTAGGCATATGAAATTTAATTATTCACTTCAAAGCGTATTAGATTACAAAAAACAGATTGAAGACTTTAAAAAAGAAGATTTTGCTGATGCTAACAATCGGTTAAACAAAGAAAATGATGTATTAGATAACATATCGGATACCCATCAGAAAGCCATGGAATCTCTAAGGCATAAAAAACAATTTGAAATTCAAGAGCAGAAGCATTATGCGCAGTATATGATAAATTTGGAGAGCAAAATTCAAGAACAAAAAAATAAAGTCAATCATTGTGAACAGCAAAGAGATGAAGCCAGAATAAAATTAGAGAGTGCTCAAAAAGAAAGAAAAATTATGGAATCATTAGAAGAAAAAGAGCTTGAACAGTTTATTAAAGAAATAAAGCTAAAAGAAGAAAAAGAACTTAACGAAATCGCTACCATTGGATTTGCTAGAAATAAGAAAGGGATATCAACTTAAGAGGTGACTTTTAAGTGATATATATGACAACATGGGTCGGCTACGTTAGCCAAATCGGAGATTTGGACTTTGCGACATCTGACCTACGACGCAATCAACTGAAAAACTCTTAGCCAATCGGAGATTGGAGAGTTTCTGTATGAGACCTGCAACGTAATCAGAGATTACTGCTAGGGCTTCAAGATTGCTGTTAGGTCATGAAAGGAGGTGAAAAATTGAAAGATCAGGCAATCTATGCTATGAGTGAAAGCATTCTACCACAGCAGCAAGGATTGTCCAAAGGAAATACCAAAGAATCGGTTACAGTTAATTTTGATTCGCTTATTGCTCAGATTTTAAGGCATACACAATTTTCAACAGATGCTTTTGAGAATTCCCATATGTCTTCAGAACTTGCCGAGTTGGTCCAATTGATATCAGATATTAATTTACAGCAAGATAAGGACCCATCAATGGATATGGATACCATTATGAGTCAGCTGTCTGTGCTGTTCACAGGAAAAGTGGATGGCGAAAATGTTTTACATAACATTCAGGAATTACCGACAGAAAAGATAGGAAATGTTCAAAGCAAGATTCATGAACTTCAACTTGAAAAGACAGAGGAGACTCAAAACAAGATTCAAGGCGTTGAATCCAATGAGAAACAGAATATTCTAAACAAGATTCAAGGACTACAGCCTGAGGAGACAAAGAATATTTTAACAAAGACTCAAGGGCTTCAATCTGAGGAGACAAAGAATATTCTAAACAAGGTTCAAGGGCTTCAATCTGAGGAAACAAAGAATATGCCAAACCACAGTCAAGGCATTCAACCTGAAAAGATAGAGCATGTCCTGAACAACATTCAACAGCTTCAACCTGGGAAGCTGGAAAAGCTAAAAAATAGTATCCAAAATACCATTCAGCAGCTTGAGGGCATAAAATCTACTGAGGCAAAAGCACTAAAAGAAAAATTGGGAGAAGTCTTAGAGAAAATCACAACCTACGATTTACAAAAGCCGGATACCATAACACCAAATGAAGAATTAAAGCAGCAATCTCAACTCTTGTCGTTGGTACGCAGCTATAAAAATAGCAGTGATGATTCAAAAAATAGCCCTGTCTTGAATGTGATGAACTCGAAAGTTATGGAACCCAAGACAGTGGGACATGAGGCGGCTATTCCTCGAAAAGCTGAAGCGTTGGAGATGAAAGCAATACCAAAAGAGAATATTGTAATCGATCATCAGCTGAAAGAAACATCTAAGCAGCCATTAAACAAACAGGAGTTTGAATTAGCATTACCAATTCAAAGGTTGGAATATAAGAAAACATTGTCAAATGGAGAATCAAACAAAGCAGTAGAGGTTGTACAAGCTGAACCATTACAACCGGCATACGGCGAAAGTGAAGCAACAGAATTAAATGCTAAGCCGGCCATAATGGAGAATGGATTACTTCATGAAGACAGCAGCTTAATGATCAACAAAGATAATCCAAATCTTGCAAAAATACAGAACATGGATAAAATTTATATGGCTTTGCAAAAACAAGCTTTACAAATCAATGGCAAAGAAAAATCAACACTTACAGTAAAGCTGCAACCGGAAGAATTGGGGAACATGAAAATTCAGCTTGAAATGGTTGAAGGAATCGTAAAAGGTACGATTGTGGTTGAAAATGAAGCTGCAAAGCAAGCTGTACAAAATCATTTACAAGAAATGAAAAATCAAATAAAGAATCAAGAGATTTCTTTGGAAAGCTTAGAAGTTAATGTTGAAAGCGAATCCTTTGGAGAATCTCATCAGCCTGCTGATGAAGAAAATGCATTATTTAGACAAAGACATACTATGAAAAATGCATTTGATGGAGAGGTCACTGAAAGAAATGCTTTTGCAAACAAAAGTACCTACTCAGATAACACATTAAATCGATTAGCTTAGGAGGTGTGAAATGGAAATTCAAAATACGTCGGACTATTATTCGACCGATTATACGCCGGCTAAAAAAGAATTGGGAACAGATGAGTTTTTTAAGATACTGGCGGCACAGCTTCAATATCAAGACCCTCTAAGTGGCGGCGATAATACTGAATATGTTGCCCAGATGGCACAATTTGCTGCTTTAGAACAAATGCAGAATCTCAACAATTCTTTTAATCAGATGATGATTCGACAAGACTTGATATTGGGAGGCGACTTAATAGGAAAAGAAGTTGCCATATACGATGGCAGTGATGAACTGGTCCATGGTGTTGTAGAAGGCTATATGATAACAAAAAATGGTTTGCTTTTTTCAGTGAATGATAAGGAATATGCATTTTCACAGATCGTAGCTGTAAAACAAAAAACCGAACCGGAAGAAGTAGAAGAAGCAAATGAGACTCAAGAAGTTGATGAAACACCTGAGGCAGAGGCGTCTGAAGAGACACCTGAAACAGAAGAAACCGATGGAACATCTGATACAGAGGACTCTGGTGAAACACCTGCGACGGAGAAATCTGAAGAGACTCCCCAGGCAGAAGGAACCGGTGAAACACCTGTGACGAAAGAGTCCGGTGAAACGGAAGAGTCTAATGAGACACCTGATGAACAAAGTGATACAGGAGAAGGGCAAATTACATAGAAAGGAAGGTTAATTATGACATATCGTATCAACAACAGAAACATACTGCCGTATGAGCCTGTAGGCAACAGCAAAAAAACAGAACCCAAAACCAATAAAAAGCCCTCTACGTCATTTCAAGACATATTAAACAATACCATACAAGATCAGTCCCTTAAAATATCTAACCATGCACAACAGCGATTGCAGCAAAGAAATGTAGCTCTCAGTGCACAAGACATGGACAAGCTGGAGAATGCAATTAAAAAAGCTGAGCTAAAAGGGGCAAAAGAATCCGTATTATTTTACAAGGATACTGCTTTTGTAACCAGTATCAAAAACAAGACCATCATTACTGCAGTAGACTCCAATAGTGCAGAAGAAAATATCTTCACCAACATAGACAGTGCGGTAATTGTAGGATCAAAATAATCAATCAACAGGCTGGACCTCCTTGAGGAAGCCTGAATGCTGCGGACCGATTGAAGCAGCAGGAGCAACAATGAATAATTAACTCGAAAAAATTTTTAAAATTAAAGATTATAAGCCCAACATTGAAATCGCAGTCTCGAAGACGAAATCAACTGAAAAACTCTTAGCCAGCCAAAGGCTGGAGAGTTTCCACTCTGCGAATCGCAATTCTATCCAATCATAGATTGGGGAATTCGACTTGTATGAGACCTACTTCAAAATCAAAGATTTTGGTTAGGGCTTCAAGGAGGAATTGAATATGTTAAGATCTTTATATGCTGGTGTTAGCGGTATGCGCTGCAACCAGACTAAAATGGATGTTATCGGTAACAATATTTCAAACGTTAATACAACCGGTTTTAAAGCCGGAAGAGTCAGATTTCAAGATATATTCAGCCAAACACTATCCACTGCTACAGGGCCTACATCCGATACAGGCGGCATCAATCCAAAGCAGGTAGGTTTAGGGGTGTCTTTGGCAGCTATAGATACCATTATGACTGGTGGTGCTTTACAAACCACCGGAAGAGATTTAGATTTAGCCATAGAAAAAGAAGGCTTTTTTACAGTTTCTCCCGACGGTGGGGACACGTTGCTGTTTACAAGAGACGGTGCATTTTTTACTGACTATGAAGGCAATATCGTAACCGCTAATGGTATGAATGTCCTTGGTTATGTCCCTTATAATGTAACCGGCAATCAATATAAAACCAATGCAGATACCATTAATGATTTTACAACGGTAGCTCCGAGTTCATTAACGCCTGTTAATACGCCAGGGGTATATACATTTGATATTACTGATAAGATGAGTGCTGGAGATACTATAAATATTGATGGAATAAATTTAGCTGGAGTAGCAGCAGCACCAGGAGCAAATCAATTTATTCCAGGAGCAGATACTGGAGCGACAGCAATTGCTATTGCTAATGCCTATAATACTAATGGAACTGGAAATTATACTGCAAGTGTATCAGGTTCCACCATTACTTTAACAGAAAAGGTTGGTTCAGGAACAGATTTATCGGATACAAGTATCACGTCCAGCAATGCCAGTGCGGTTAGAAATTTTGCAATTACTACAAATTCTGTTGATATACCGGGTATACCAGGAGTATATTCATTTGATGTTTCAAATTTTGGTGGAGGCGAGAGTATTAGAATTAATGATTTAGTATTGGCTGAAGGAGCTGCTAATGACTTTACTGCAGTTGTTAGTGATGATAACGCAACTGCTTTAGCTATTGCCAAAGCTTACAATGATAATGGAACTGGAAAATATATTGCATCGGTATCAAACAATACGATTATTCTAACTGAAAAAGTAGCTTCTGGGCAAGCTGACGTAGATGGATTAGATATAGCTATAACAGTAGCAGGTGGTGGTGGAGCAGTAAGCAATATAACAGCCATAACCAGCAGTGATGCTACCACTAAAGGTATCTATTCATTCGAACTAGGCACAAACTTCGAGCCTGGAAAAACCATTACCATTGGCGGCATAACCTTAACAGAAGGCGCAGCAGGTGATTTTATTGCAGGTGGCGATACAGATGCAACAGCAGCCAATATTGTGGCAGCATATAATTCTACAGCGCCTGCACCGCCATATGTGGCAAGTGTATCCGGTTCAACCATCACATTCACTGAAAAGACAGCATCAGGTGGAGCCTTAACGGTTACATCCACAAGTAATCCGGTTTTAGATACGGTTATCGCTACGACAACACCGGGGGATACGACTACAGGGATTAATAACCCTACCAGTACTTCTGACACAGGTAAACTGAGTAAACTAAAGATTCCTAAAATGTTGAATGGGGATCAACTGGAAACCTTTGCTATTGACAGCTCAGGTTTAGTGAGTGCTGTTTATGGCGGGACCACTTACTATCTTGGCAGAGTGGCCTTATCCAAATTCAGCAATCCGGAAGGATTGGAAAAAGTGGGTAACAATTGTTATGTCGATACAGACAATTCAGGAGATATACAAGTCGGCCAAGCAGGTAGAGACGGCTTTGGAACCATAAAATCAAGTACTGTAGAAATGTCCAATGTAGATTTGGCCAATGAATTTACAGAGATGATCATTACCAGCCGTGCTTATTCTGCAAATTCAAGAACCATTACAACTTCTGATGAGATGCTTCAGGAATTATTAAATCTGAAACGATAGGTTGTTTTTCTTTTGGAGATAGAGTAAAATCTATCTCCAAATTCCATATAGCTGGTATCCTGTATAGGAACACAGTCTAGATAGATGGTAGATTGGAAATACCTACAAAGGAGTAGTAATATGATTCAATTAACATCATTACAAGGAGAGAAATTTTTCCTGAGTGCAGATTTAATAGAACGTGTAGAGGAAATTCCTGATACAATGATCACGCTGGTCAACGGGAAGAAGCTAAGAGTCAGTGAAGATGCCGATACAGTCGTAGATAGATATATAGAATATAAGAGAAAAATAAATGGAGTAATGGAGGTAAGACATGAATAAAACAAATCCTGTTCCTTTTCTGGCTATTATAGCAGCTTTTGTCCTCATTGGCGGAACCATTGCATTGGGCGGGAACGTAATGCTTTTCTTGAACTTGGGCTCTTTTATTATTACGATTGCAGGATCATTTTGTGCTTTGTTAACTACCTTTCCATTAGATGTATTGCTGGGTGCACCAAAAGCAGCCAGACAAGCTTTTGTTGAGCCGTCTCAGTCCAGAAAAGAATTGGTACTGCTGTTTTCTGATTTAGCAAGAAAGGCTCGTTCTGAGGGCTTGCTGGCCTTAGAAGATGAGCTGGCAGAAATTGATGATGAGTTTGTTGTAAAAGGTATGCAGATGGTCATAGACGGTGTGGAGCCTGAAAGCATTAAAGAAATATTAGAGTTTGAGCTTTATTCCATTCAAAAAAGACATAGTTATGGTCATGAAATATTTATGAAATGGGGAGAATACGCACCTGCATTTGGAATGGTAGGAACGCTGATTGGCTTAATTATCATGTTAAGCGATCTAACAGATGCAGCAGGTATCGGGATTGGTATGGCCACTGCATTGATTACTACTTTGTATGGGTCACTAGCTGCAAATATTATCTTTATCCCTATTGGAAATAAACTCCAGATCCAAACGGGAGAAGAAGTCTTTACCAAAGAAATGGTGATTGAAGGGGTTTTATCTATTCAATCAGGTGTTAACCCAAGAATTATAGAGGAAAAACTGATGACTTACCTGCCTCCCACCGACAGAAACAAAGAGGAGCAGGTAACAAAAAAGGTGAGTTAGATGCCCAGAAAACAATTTAACAAAGACCCTAAGGGAAGAGCGCCAACATGGGTTACAACATTTTCAGACCTCATGACATTATTGCTGACATTTTTTGTATTGTTGTTTTCTTTTTCAGAGCTGGATGCTGTAAAATTTAAAAATATGGCCATTGCATTACAGTCTGTTTTAATGGGAGAAACCAGTACAACTATTTTTGAAGATGATCTTCCTGCAGACAACCCTATTCCTACGCCAATCCCTGCACCGGATGTGTCGGAACTGGAAAGTGAAATAAGAGAAGTTTTTGAAAAGGTTAAGAACTATGTTGAGGAGCACAATCTAAGTGCACAGGTTTCAGTCAAAGCAGATGCCCGAGGTGTAGTGATTGACATCAAAGAAAGGGTATTATTTGACTTAGGAAAAGCAGATATAAAGCCGGAAAGCAAAATCATCTTAGATAAATTATCCTTATTATTTGAAGAAATAGATAAGGACATTGTTATAGAAGGCCATACGGATAATCTCCCTATTAATACTTATCAATTTCCAACCAACTGGGAATTATCTACAACTCGTGCTGTTAATGTATTAAGATATTTTGTTGAGATAAAAGGCGCTGATCCTACTAGGATTAGTGCTACAGGATATGGAGAATACAGACCTTTAGAATCAAACGACACCTATGCAGGAAAAGCGGCAAATAGGAGAGTTAATATTCTTTTGTTGGTGTATGATTCGGAGTATAAATTATAGAACTATTCAAAAGGAGGCAGAAAGCAATGGCGGGACAAGACGTTGCGGTACCGGAAGAGCCTAAAAAGAAAAACCCTATTAAGCCCATTTTGATTATTTTATTAATCATTGTTTTATTAGGCGGAGGCTTTGTAGGCTACGCATTTTTTACAAAAAGCTTTTTCTTTGAACCTAAAGATGCTGAGACTGCTGCAGAAGTAGAGTTGAAAGAAACCATGTTTTCGTTGGAAGGATTTATCGTTAATCTAAAAACCCAAAATTCTTCTAGGAGATATCTGAAAGTAACCCTTGCTTTAGGGTGTGTCAACAAAAGAGATGTCAAAAAGCTTGAAAATAAGCAGTATCAGATCAGAGATATTGTCATCACCACATTAAGAAGCAAAGATATTGAAATACTTTCTTCTGTAGAATATGAGGATAAGGTGAAAAATGAACTGGTTGAAAATATCAATACTTTGTTTGAGCCGGATATAGAAATGAATGTTTATTACACGGAATACATTATCCAATAGAAATGAGTGAGATATTTGGGAGCATATGATCTAATAATGAGCTGGCTTAAAATTATTGTAGCATTACCCATTGTACTGATATTGGCCTATATGTCTTTAAAGCTGAGCAGAAGCTATATGAACAACATGAAAAAAAGCACCAACATAAAAGTCATCGAAACCGTTCCCATATATCATAAGGTTGCAATAAGTATTGTGAAAGTCGGTCAAAAGTATTATGTTCTGGGAGTATCCGATCAAAAAGTTGAGACCATATCAGAATTATCAGCAGAAGAAATAGAAGACATTCAAGAAGTACAAGAACCAAAATGGAAAACAGATCAACTTCCAAAATGGATTGAAAAAATAAAGGCTTATAAAGGAAGATAGGGGATAGGAATGAAAAACGCAGCTAGAGTCGTGATTATACTTGTAGTCTTGATCATTTTATCATCAACAATCGTATATGCAGAGAGTTTTCAGCTTCCTATTCCAAAGGTGGGTATAGAGGTTGGAGAAGCCGAGACCCCTGAGGATTATGTCGACAGCATTAGAATCTTAATGCTACTAACCGTTTTGACTTTAGTACCGTCCATATTAATCTTAATGACTTCCTTTACAAGAATCGTCATTGTACTTTCTTTTACAAGAAATGCTATGGGGGCTCAACAGATACCTCCTAATCAAGTGCTGGTAGGTTTGGCGGTTATTTTGACCATCTTTATTATGAGGCCTGTATACACCGACGTTATCAGTCACGCCATTGACCCTTATTTAGAAGGACAGATTACCCAAGAAGAGGCCATTGAAATTGGGTCCGAGCCCATTAAAAAATTTATGTTGAATCAAACAAGAGAAAAAGACTTAGCTCTGTTTTTTAATATATCCGAAGAAGAGCTGCCGGAGGACAGAATGGAAACGCCCTTTTCGGTACTGGTTCCGGCCTTTGTGATCAGCGAGCTAAAGACAGCATTTCAGATGGGCTTTATGATCTTTATGCCCTTTATTGTCATCGACTTGATTGTAGCAAGCATACTGATGTCCATGGGAATGTTTATGCTGCCCCCGGTAATGATCGCGCTGCCTTTCAAACTGCTTCTTTTTGTAATGGTAGATGGATGGCACTTATTGGTTAAATCTCTTGTTGAAAGCTTTGTGTAGGTGATGATTTATGAGTCAATCAATGGTTGTAGGAATTGCAAGGGATGCGGTTTTAACCGTTCTGTATGTTGCGGGACCGGTTATGGCTGTGGCCTTAGTGGTAGGACTGATCATCAGCGTTTTACAAGCCACCACTCAGGTTCAAGAGCAGACCCTGACATTTGTCCCTAAGATTGTTGCGGTATTTGTGTTTATCCTATTGATGCTGCCTTTCTTTTTGGCAAAGCTGCAAGCTTTTGCAGAAGAAATGTTTAATAATATTGCAAACGTATTAAGGTAATCATTATGTCTATTTTGGATTTTGAAATCTTCTTTTTAGTGATATGTAGAATTGCTAGTTTTTTGACTGCAAGCCCATTTTTGTCAATGCGGTCAATACCTACGATTTTAAAAATAGGTTTTTCGCTGATTTTGGCAATCATTGTATTCATGATATTGCCCAAATCCAATATTTACATTACCGGACCCTTGATGTTCTATCTCATTTTAATAAAAGAAGTCAGTATGGGTTTGTTTATGGGGTTTATAACAACGTTAATATTCAGAGCCATTCAAATGGCAGGACAGATGACAGATATTCAACTGGGTTTTGCAATGTCAGCAATATTTGATCCTGCAACACAGAGCTCCACCTCTTTGTTTGGAAGGGTTTACAACTGGATTGGATTAGTGATTTTTTTTACTATTGATGGTCACCATTACATACTTAAAGCCATTACGGACAGTTTTACATTGGTACCTATTGGTTTAGCCAGTTTTGAACAAATCAATTTAATGGATGTGGGTTATATCTTCTCAAGAAGCTTTTTAATCGCTTTTCAGATAGGTATTCCTATCATAATCGTAGCTTTTATGTCCGATGTGGTTATGGGACTTATTGCACGTACGGTGCCTCAGCTGAATGTTTTTATTATAGGATTGCCATTTAAAGTATTGGTCAGTTTATTTGCTTTTTTATTGCTGCTGCCGGTAGTGGCTAATTTAATGGTTTCAGTTATAGAGGACGTGCCAAAGACCATGAATCAATTAATGCAATGGTTAGGATGAAGGGGCTGCTTGTATGGAATGGATGGTATTATTGATCGCATTAAGCGCAGGTATAGTGTTTTTTAGTACACAGCAGTTGCAAGTCTTTCCTTCATATACGGTGTATCAAGATTGTATCGCAGCTCAGATGTTTAACTTTGCCGAAGCCGGAGAAAAAACAGAGCAGCCAACGCCTAAAAAGTTATCTGAATCCAAGAAAAAAGGTCAAGTTGCCAAGAGTCAGGACTTAAATGCAGCAATTATTTTGCTTATTTGTGCCATACTGATGACTTTGATCGCAAACAGCTCTATAGAGAAAGTATGTGAATTTTTATATGTCAATTTTACGGAGTACATCAAGTATCCTTTAAATGACAGCAATCTTCAAAGTTTATTCAGTGTTTATTTATATTACTTCTTTAGAATTACGGGTATTACCTTTGTTGTTGTGATGGCTATGGGGATCACGGCCAATTTAATTCAATCAGGCTTTTTATTTTCTTTAGAACCGCTTAAACCCAGCTTAAATAAATTGAACCCAATAGAAGGGTTTAAAAACTTGTTTTCAAAAAGAGCCATTTTTAATTTAATCAAAACTTTACTTAAATTTATATTAATTGGCGTTGTAGCTTTTGGATTTGTAAAAGACAATATAGATAAAATATTATCGGTATCCGGAGTAGGTGTATTTGGAGTATTTGCTTTCATAAAAGACTTGATATTTCACCTTATTGTGAGAGTTATAGCGGTTATGCTGCTTTTAGGCATTATTGATTATGTTTTTCAAAGATATGACTATAAGAAAAGGCTGCGCATGACCAAACATGAGGTAAAAGAAGAGTGGAAGCAGGCTGAAGGGGACCCTATGATTCGCTCCATGCGAAGGCAGAAACAGAGACAAATGTCTATGAATCGGATGATGGCAGAAGTTTCGGATGCAACCGTTGTAATCACCAATCCCACGCATCTGGCTATCGCATTAAGGTATGAAGAAAATGTAGATGAAATACCTGTATTGGTCGGCAAAGGAGCAGATTATACAGCAGGAAAAATAAGAGAAATCGCAAAAGACAATGATATCCCGATTATTGAAAACAAACCTTTAGCACAGGTTTTATATAAACAAGTGGACATAGGGGAAGAAGTTCCACCGTCACTTTATCAAGCAGTTGCAGAAATATTGGCAATCGTAATGAAAATAAAGAAAAGAAGATAATTAACTTGAAAGGTTGAAGATGATGGCGAATCAGAATACAGGAATTTTGAGTGGCATAACAAAGAATATGGATATAATAGCAGCTTTGGGTGTCGTAGGAATTGTTGCCATGATTATTTTACCTCTGCACCCCAATGTTTTGGATATATTTTTGACCTTCAATATTACATTGGCCATTATTATTATGTTATTAACCATGTTTACAAAAAACATATTGGAGTTCTCTGTATTTCCAACACTTTTATTGGTGACCACTCTCTTTCGTCTAGCGCTGAATATGTCTTCAACACGATTGATACTGAGCGAAGGAAAAGCCGGAGAGGTTATTTCTGCATTCGGTTCTTTTGTAGCAAGAGACAATTATATTGTTGGAGCAATTTTATTTATTATTATTGTAGTCGTTCAATTTATTGTGATTACCAATGGGGCAGGCAGAGTTGCTGAAGTAGCAGCCAGATTTACTTTGGATGCTATGCCCGGTAAACAAATGAGCATTGACGCTGATTTAAATGCCGGCGTCATTGATGATAATCAAGCACGTATCCGAAGAGAAAACTTACAGTTAGAAGCAGATTTTTACGGTGCTATGGATGGTGCCAGTAAGTTTGTTAAAGGGGATGCCATTGCAGGCATTGTAATCGTTTTTGTAAACTTCATCGGTGGTATCATGATTTTCGCTTGGCAAAAGGGTATGCCTGTATTGGATGCGGTACAACAGTTTGGGATCCTAACCATAGGAGACGGTCTGGTGAGTCAAGTGCCGGCACTTTTGATTTCGACGGCTTCCGGTATACTGGTTACCCGTTCGGCTTCGCCTACCAGCTTTGGCAGTGAATTGACCCAGCAATTGTTGTCTACTCCTAAAGTTATTGGGATGGCGGCTGTAGTCGTATTTATTCTGGCCCTTGTACCCGGGTTACCCACAATACCCTTTATGGTTATAGGAGGCATGTGTGGGATAGTAGCCTACTTTCTGGTAGAAGAAAAGAAGCAGAAAGAAATAGCAGCAGCCCAGCAAGAGCTGCATCAAGCTGAAAAAAGCACTTCAGATAAAGAACCGGAAGATGTCAGCCGATACATATATGTTGAGCCTATAGAGATAGAAATAGGCTATGGATTGATTCCACTGGCAGAAAGCGAAAATGGAGGCGATTTATTAGAGCGTATTACCGCTGTTAGAAAACAAAACGCTTCTGAAATGGGCATTTTAATACCCCCCATTCGAATACGAGATAATTTACAGCTAAAAGCAGATGAATATATTATTAAAATAAGAGGTAATGATGTAGGAAAAGGAGAAATCTTTTATAATCAATTACTGGTGATGAACCCGGGCAGCAACCAGATCAATATGGAAGGAAAATCAACCATTGAACCTGCCTTTGGACTGCCTGCAGTATGGATTGATAAAAGTCAAAAAGACAAAGCCGAAATGCTTGGCTATACCATTGTGGACCCAACCACTGTTATTGTCACGCATCTAAGTGAAATATTGAAAACCAGTGGTTATGAACTGCTTGGAAGACAAGAGGTTAAGAAACTTGTTGACATGATGGGAGAAAATTATAGCGCCGTAGTAGAAGAATTGATACCGGACATATTATCCTTAGGAGAGGTACAAAAGGTTTTACAAAATCTTTTACGTGAGAGAGTGCCCATCAAAGATTTGCTGACCATTTTGGAAACTTTGGCAGACTATGGTTCCGGGGTTAAAGACACGGAAGTATTAACAGAGTATGTTCGAAATAAAATGGGGAGAACCATTGTGTCAGAATACGTGAGAGGAGACAACAAGCTGGAAATCATTACTGTGAATCCTCAACTGGAACAATACATTAATGACAACATTCAAAAATCGATTCAAGGTTCTTTTCCGGCTATTGACCCAACCATTACAACTAAAATTTTAGAAAAAATTGATGCCATCCTTCAATCAGGACAAGGGATGAAACCTGTTATCATTACTTCTCCAAGAATAAGGGTAGCATTTAAAAAATTAATAGAAATGGCATTTCCGCAGTTAGCGGTACTATCTTTAAATGAAATACCGAATTCAATTGATTTTGAAGGGATAGGGATGGTGAGTGTAGATGATCATTAAGAATTATGTAGTAAACGACATGTATGAAGCAATGGTGCTCATTAAACAAGAGCTTGGCAATGATGCAGTCATTGTAAGCAAACGTGAAATACGTCAAAAAGGGCCTTTAGGATTTTTTAAAAAAAAGATGCTTGAAGTCACTGCGGCTACGGATGTTGTTGCACGACCTGTAAATGGCATTACTAAAAAAACAGATACTCAGGTTCAAGAAAAAAGACCGTTTGTAACCACTGCACCACCTGAACCAACACCACCACCGGTACAATCACCGGCGCCTGCTCCTGTACAACCATCAAATCCTGCACCGGCACATACGGTTGCGGCTACATCCATGCAGGCGACGGGCCATAACGTAATTGAAAAGCAGGCAGATTCTGAGCTTAAGGAAGAGGTTCAGCAGATCAAAGGTATCGTGGAAAAACTAATACAGCAAAATGATTCTGCACCTATGCAAAAAGAAAGCCTGGATTTGGTTAAAGAGCTTATGCTTGAAATGGATTTACATAGTGTTGTTATTAAAGACTTTGAAAACTATTGTAAAGATAAATCGGTCAGTTTAGAAGATATTCATAAAGATTTGTTAAATCAATTTTTACAAGATCGGTTTAATCAAAAGGTCAACGTATTAGATGTAGGAGGAAGAATCAGAACTTTTATTGGTCCAACAGGGGTGGGAAAAACGACAACCATTGCAAAACTGGCATCTAATGAGGCTCTGGTCAATCAAAAAAATATTGGATTGATTACAATAGATACCTATAGGATTGGAGCTGTAGAACAATTAAAAATATATGCTAATATTTTAGGAATACCTGTAAAAGTGGTGTTCTCACCGGAAGACTTACCGGAAGCCATTGGATATTTTAGCGATAAAGATTTGATCTATATTGATTCTACAGGAAGAAGTCATAAAAACATTCACCAACTCAATGAGCTGAAATCGTATCTGGAGCAGTGTGATAGTATCAAAACCTATTTGGTATTAAGTATGGTAACCAAGAATATTGATTTTGTAAAAACCATACAAAACTATAAAAAAATAGGATTTGATAGTTTGGTTTTGACAAAGTTTGATGAAACCTACAGTACAGGAAATATTTTAAATGCCGGTTATTTTACTGAGAAACCCATCAGTTATATTTGTAAAGGACAAGTTGTCCCCGATGACATAGAAAATGCATCTAAAGATACACTGCTAAATTATTTATGGGGTGAATCGAAATGACAGATCAAGCACAAAAACTAAGAAATTTAGTAGAGAAAAAACGAAAAGAAAAAGTACAAAAAATATTGAAAAACAAAGAAATTAAAATATACTGTGTGGCCAGCGGAAAAGGTGGTGTAGGAAAGACGAATGTAGTCGTTAATCTTGCTATATCACTCCAGAAAAAAGGACATAGAGTTTTAATTATTGATGCCGATTTGGGTATGGCAAATGTAGACGTTCTTTTAGGCATTTTCCCTGAGATTACTTTGTATGATGTATTCTTTAATGACAAATCATTGAAAGAAGCCATTGTTGAAGGCCCTGAAGGTATTCAAATTATCCCCGGAGGTTCAGGCATCATAAAAATGACAACTTTGGACTCGGTTCAGCAAAGTAAGCTGGCAGAGGAATTTGTACAATTAGATGATATCGACACCATTTTAATTGACACAGGGGCGGGTATTTCTATGAATCTTATGTCATTTATTGCTTTTTCTCAAGAGATTTTGGTTGTAACCACACCTGAGCCTACGGCCATGACAGATGCCTACGGTTTGTTGAAAGTGATCTCTGAATTGAACTTGGATAGAAAGATTAATGTTATTGTGAATCGAGTATCCAATAAGGAAATGGCTTTATTTACATTTGAAAGACTAAAAAATACGGTAGAAAAATTTCTGAGAATCAAATTAGAGTATTTGGGATATATCATGGACGATATAAGAGTAAGCAATTCGGTTATGGATAGGAAGGCTTTAATCTTAGAATATCCTAATTCTATTGCATCCAAATGTCTCTTAGCCATAGCAGACAAAATGACTGGAACAAATAATCAAGAGGTAAAATTACGTACCATGTCTGAAGTTTACAATCGGTTAATAAAAGTTTTTGGTTAAAGGTGAAAATAAAATGATAAGTTTTAAATTAAACAAAAAAATAGAAATATATGCAGAAGATGAGATTAAAATGGGCGATAGTACGGTACAAGATGAAGATGAAAATAGTATCTTTATCAGCTTTCCAATGGGTCCCAATGGCAGCACAAAGCTGGCGCCGGGTGATATTATCAGGGCCACGTATTGTGGTAATGGCAATAAGTTTTATGAATTTATGACAGAGGTAGAGTCAATCGTTTCAGATGACCGAATACCACTGATTAAAATTAATAAACCCAGTGAGTATCAAGTCATTCAAAGAAGAGAATTTGTTAGAATTCCAATTATGTTGGATATACAGATTTTTATAGTAGATGAAAAAATTAATATTGCTGATATGACACCTGGTGAGATCAAGACCATGTACAAGTCAAAAAAATGGATCAGAGGTTATGCCTATGACTTAAGTGCCGGAGGACTGGGTGCCGTACTGCAAGAGCCGGTAGATTATGGCGAACACATTCTTTGCATTATTTCAGATCCGTATTTTAATACCGGTTTTATCGGCAGCGTTGTACGTAATTCTGTAAGCAAGCAGGCTGGAAAAAAGTTGTATAAAATGGGTCTGCAATTTATGGGTTTGGATTACCGAACTGAAGAAAAATTAGTCAAATATATATTTCAAAAGATGCGTGAGCAGTTAAAAGTTAGATAAAAAAGGGAGTGCTTTGATTGACACTTAATGATTATAGTATAAAAGATGAGAAGCAAATAATAAAGTATCTTCCTTTAGTTCAAAGCATAGTAGACAAAATGATTATTAACTTTAGACAAGGAATGGAACGAGACGATTACATCACTTTAGGCGTTATCGGCCTAATGGAAGCATTGGATAAGTATAATCCTTCCTTAAATGTGTCTTTTGAGCACTATGCAAAATGGAGAATCAAAGGTGCTATATACGATGAATTAAGAAAAAGCGGAAGCATATCAAGAAACAGAATGGATAAGCTGAATCAGATGTATAAAGCCAAAACCCACTTACAGCAGGAATTAATGAGAGAGCCTACGGATCAAGATATTTGTGAGTATTTGGAGATTAGTATAAAAGAGCTGCATGGCATATATGAAACGGCACATTACTTATCATATACTTTTTTAGAGGAGACTCTGGTGATTAAAGATGACGAGTATACGTTAATGGAGCTGATTGAAGATAAAGAGGCCATAAGTCCTCAGGAAAAAATGGAAGAAGAAGAGCTGAAAATGCAATTAAGTCAGTCCATTGAAAAGCTTTCTGAAAAGGAACAAATCATCTTAAATCTTTATTATAAAGAAGAATTACCATTAAAGGAAATTGCACTGGTACTGGATGTATCCATATCAAGAGTATCTCAAATTCATGGAAAGCTTTTGTTGAAATTAAGGAATATTATGCAAAATAGCAAAGGGGTGTAACATGATGTTTTATGTTATTTTTGCAATAGGTGCTATTATATTTACTTATGGATATATGAAAAACAGAAAAGAGAAAGAAGCGTTTAAAGTATACTATCAACAAGCATCTCAAAAGGAAAACGAAATTAATTTAGTCAATCATACACTTGAAGAAGAGAAATTAAAAAATGAGATAAATGGCTTGGAAAGAGAAGTGACTAGATTAAAAAGCATCATGAATTCAAGAAGTACAATAGATGATGATAAGAAGAAAACCATTATAAAAGAAAAGCAAGTTGAAAAAAAGAAAGGCCCCATTTCCTATCAAGAGCTTATTCAACAGTTTAAAAATGCAGACGAAGATCAAAACATAGAAGAATTATCTAAAGAGATGGAAATCGGTAAGGGGGAATTACAATTATTAAAAAACTTATCCCAAAAATGAAGAAGGCTGTCAATCCAAGCATGATGATGGGGATTGGCATTGGTCTTATGATTTCCAGTTTAGTATGGGCAGGTTATCAAAATTCGTTGTATTCAGCTTACCAAATAGAAAAAAGAGCACGGCAGCTAGGCATGAAATATCCCAGTGAAATTCGGGTATTGGAGAATAATGAGTTAGGAGGAGATTCAAAATGATGAGAGCGCTTTTTACAGCTGCTTCAGGGATGATTGTTCAAGAAAAAAGGCAGATGAATGTTTCCAATAACTTAGCGAATACAAGTACAACAGGCTTTAAATTTCATGATTTAATCACAAAAGAAACCGACCAATCCATTATACAAAATAGAGAAAAAACCAGCACAGGACAGCGATATATGCGCAAAATCGGCGAACTTGGCCTTGGCGCGGAAGTAGATGAGCTGTTCATAGACTACGAACAAGGGGCCTTGGAGGAAACCAACAGAGCAACGGATTTTGCTTTACAAGGTGAAGGGTTTTTCAAAATACGTTATAGTGATAATCAATATGGA
This sequence comes from Clostridia bacterium, assembly GCA_028279945.1. Lineage (GTDB taxonomy): Bacteria > Bacillota > Clostridia > Peptostreptococcales > JAAYPU01 > JAKSCF01. Next base: position 21,238 of record JANQMT010000062.1, on the reverse strand, counting down.
TATACAAGAAACGGTCATTTCATTATCGACTCAAAAGGATATTTATGTACAGAAGACGGAAAAACAGTATTGAGTAATAGGGGAAGAAATATTAAAGTTGATGACAAAAAAATCGAAGTCAATGAAGAAGGCGAAATTTTTCTAGACGGAAAAAGGAAATATACGTTTGAAATTGTATCCTTAGAATCTGTTAACCAGCTGGACATCATAGGTGAGGGCATATACTTGATTAAGGATGGAGAAGAGAAAGAAGTTGAGGATACTACTGTTATTCAAAATAGTCTGGAACGATCTAATGTGAATCCTCTTGAGGAAATGGTAAAAATGATTCAGATATCCAGAACATTCGAATCCAATCAGAAAGTTATCAAAGCTGTAGATCAAATATTAGGAAAATCGGTTAACGAGGTTGGAAAAATACGGTGAACTGAAAAATTCTATTAAAATCAGAGATTTTAGAATTTCTGTATGAGACCTGCGACGTAATCAAAGATTACTGCTAGGGCTTCAAAGGAGGGGTTAATAAATGAACGGTATTTTAAATATTGGGAAAAATGGTTTACAGGCATTGCAAAATAGGGTTGAGATTATAACCAATAATATTGTGAACAGCAATACGCCCGGTTATAAAAAATTAGATCAATCATTTCAGGAACTGGTAAGAAATGAAGTTGGAAAATTAGGAACACCTCTATCGGATAAACTGGATGAGCATATACCAACCATTGGTTCTGGTGTTAAAAGTTCTAATACTTTTAGAATATTTGAACAAGGATCTTTGGTAACCACAGATGATTCAACACAATTAGCGATTGATGGAAATGGTTTCTTTGCTGTAAAAAATGCCAATAAGGATTTACTATTAACACGGTCAATAAAATTTAATATTGATTCAAAAGGAAGATTGGTGGATCAAAATGGTTACAAAATTGAATTGGATGATGATGACGATTTTGATGACCTCAGCGCATCTGATATTTCCATTGATGAAAATGGAGAAATATATGCTTTAGACAGTGATGGTAAAAAGAAAAACATGGGACAGCTGGAACTGTATGATGCAGAAAACAGAGATTTGCTCCTTGACGCAGGCGGCGGCTATTTTAGTATTCCTAAAAAAGTTGATACTAAAAAATCCACCAGCAGGGGTGATTCTGATCATTTTGGAAAAATAAGACAATCATCTATTGAGATGTCCAATGTGGATTTAGGTGAAGAACTGGTAGGGTTAATTGTTGCTCAAAGAGCTTATCAGTTCAGTTCAAAGAGTATTCAAGCAGCCGATGAGATGTGGCAAGTCACCAATAATATAAGAGGGTAGGTTAGGGGTTAGTTAGATAGTGGTTAGTTGGATAGGGTAGGGGATTTTGGTTTACAAAATCTATTCAATTTATAGACCATAAATCAAGGACCCTGATAATTAGGAGAGATGATAATGAAGATAGATTCAATCATTAATATGCCAAAAGAAAATATTCAAAACAGGAGCGTAGAAGGCAAGGAAAAAGAAGCATTCAAGAAGATTTTTGTGGAGAATATGGTTAAAGAAATGTTAAAAGATACCAATATGATTCCCAGCTCCAATGAAACGGAAAAAGAATTCTACATGGACAAAATATCTGAACTGCTTTCAGATAAACTTATGGAAAGCACGGATATTCGCTGGCAAGAGATATTGAAAATGAATGACAAAGAATAAGAAAAGATTATATGTTATGGGTGTATGTAAAGGCGTATGCTATACGCTCCTACAGGGGAAATTTTACCTTTGGTAGGGGCGGGTTGCATATGCCTTTTTATTTAATGAGTCATTTGAATAATGAACCAAATCATGTATAATGATTATAAGATTGACTTTAGTCTAAAGGGGGGAGTTGTTTGAAAAAATACAAAGATGCATTATACTCTATCCGATATATTAAAGACTTAAAGGATATGCTGGAGACTAGTTCCATATTGTTTGAGGAGGAAACTGCTTTTTTAAAAAAAGACAAACCGGGAGGAGCATACCTGCCTATAAAATTTAAAGATTTTAAACAAGATGTGGATGCACTGGGGACGGCATTACTGGATTTAGGATTAAAAGATAAGAAGATTGCAGTAATCGGTGAAAATAGATACGAATGGGTTTTGACATATTTGGCTGTGGTCAATGGGGTGGGGACTATTGTTCCTATAGACAAGGAACTTCCGGAAAATGAAATCAAACATTTACTTGAAAAATCAAAGGCAAGTGCGGTTATTTATTCAGATAAATTAAAAAAACCAATTACAAATATTATCAATGATCTGGTCGACTTGGAACATGTCATCAGCATGGATGCTGAAGAAGATATCAACAATATGATGACATTAGACAAACTGATCAATAAAGGTAAGACCCTGCTTCACAACGGGAATAAACAGTACTTAGATATGAAGATTGATTGTGATAAAGCAAGCATACTCCTTTTTACTTCGGGAACAACCGGACTGGCAAAAGGTGTTAAGCTTTCTCATAAAAATATTTGTTCAAATATAATGGCAATGTCACAGTACGTATTTACTTCAAAGGAAGATACCATACTATCGGTTTTGCCTTTACATCATACCTATGAGTGTACATGCGGTGTTATGACCCCTTTATACACGGGGGCTTGTATTGCATTTTGTGAGGGGCTCAAGCATATTGTTAAGAACCTAAATGAATCCAAAGCAACGGTTATGCTGGGAGTACCGTTACTCTTCGAATCCATGTATACACGAGTATGGCGGAAAGTTGAAAAAGAAGGAAAAGCAAAGAAACTTCGAAAAGGTATTAAAATCAGCAGGTCATTAAAAAAAGTAGGGATCGATCAATCCAAGAAGTTTTTTAAATCCATCCATGAGGCATTGGGGGGCCATGTACGTTTATTTATTTCAGGCGCTGCCGCTATTGATCCTGATATTATACAGTGCTTTAACGATATAGGAATAAGAATGATACAAGGATATGGATTGACAGAATGTTCACCAATCGTTGCAGTTAATAGAGATCGCTACTCCAAGCATGCTTCGGCAGGTCAGGCCTTACAGGGTACTGAAATAGAGATTGATGATCCGGATGAAAATGGAATTGGTGAAGTCCTATGTAAAAGCGATTCGGTAATGTTGGGATATTTTGAGAATGATCAAGAAACAGAGGCAGCATTTTTAGACGGCTGGTTTAAAACAGGAGATTATGGTTACTTGGATGAAGAAGGATTTTTATTTCTAACGGGTCGAAAGAAAAATGTTATCGTTACTAAAAATGGAAAAAATATATTCCCTGAAGAAGTAGAATTCTATTTAAATAAAAGCGATTATATAAAAGAATGCATTGTATTTGGTAAGGAAGATGAAAAAAATGGTGATGCATTAATCTGTGCTAACATCGTATTAGATACGGAATATATCCATGAAGTCAAACAGAACCATACCGATGATGAACTGGGAGAACTCATACAAGAAATCATCCACAATATTAACAGCAAAATGCCACTCTATAAAAGAATCAGAAGATTTAATATCAAAAAGGATGAGCTTGAAAAAACTACCACTAAGAAAATAATAAGATATGGTACAAATATTAAACCCTGATTATTGATGGAAACTGCGAAAAAGGTACAAGTATTTTGTAGTTTATTGTGAATAATCTTGGTCAAATAATAGTGAGGTGTTATTTAAAATGACCAATACAGAACCTTTATACGAAGTGCGGAAAATAAAAGACATAAAAGATATGTTCTATTCGAGCGTAGAGCTATATGGAGATAAATGTGCATTCATGATAAAAGATACGCCCGGTGGACCGTACAGAGAAATTTCATATAATGAGTTTAAAGATGACGTTGAGGCATTTGGATCCGTACTCATTGAAATGGGGCTGAAAGGCAAAAGAATTGCAATTATGGGTGAAAATAGATATGAATTGGCAGTAGCCTATATGGCAATCGTTAATGGCGTAGGTGTTGTGGTGCCCTTTGATAAGGAATTGCCTGCAGAAGAAATCGCTAACCTAATGAAAATCTCTGAAGTAAGTGCCTTTGCATATTCCGGAAAATTTAAAAATAAGATTCAAAATATTATTACGGAAGATATGCCGGTTAAACATTTTATCAATATGGATATCGAAAAAGATTCAGATAAAGAATTATCCTTTCATTGGTTAATAAAAAGAGGCCAAGTTTTATTAAAAGAAGGATATGAGGGATATAAAAACATCAAAATAGATCCTGAAGTAATGAGTATACTCCTTTTTACTTCAGGGACTACAGGATTGTCAAAAGGCGTTATGCTCTGCCACAGAAATATTGCTTCAAATCTGATGTCAATGTGCGCTATCGTTCATATTAAGCCTTCGGATATATTCTTTTCTGTCTTACCCATGCACCATACATACGAATGTACCTGCGGATTTCTAACCCCAATTTACAGAGGCTCTGCAATAGCATATTGTGAAGGGTTAAAATACATTTTGAAAAATATGGAAGAAGCAAAACCAACCATGTTTCTTTCTGTACCACTTATATTTGAAGGTATATATAAAAAAATATGGCGTCAAGCCAAGGCTAACGGTGTAGACAAGAAACTTAAAAAAGCAATTAGAATCAATAAAGTCCTCAATAAATGCGGTATAGATCTATCCAAAAAGTTTTTTAAAAAAATACACCATGTTTTTGGAGGCCGAATGCGCATGCTCATTAGCGGAGGAGCAGCGCTAGACCCTGAAGTAGCAAAAGGATACAACGATTTGGGAATATTAACCTTTCAAGGATACGGTCTAACCGAATCGTCCCCAATTGTAGCGGTAAATCCGGATATTAAACCCAAACATGCATCAGCAGGTATTCCTACTCCGGGGGTAGAAGTAAAAATAGATCAAGCCAATGAAGACGGAATCGGTGAAATCATTGCTAAAAGTGATAGTATTATGATGGGCTATTATAACAATCCGGAAGCTACAAATGAGGTTCTAAAAGATGGCTGGTACCATACAGGAGACCTTGGATATATAGATGATGAAAACTATATATATATTACGGGAAGAAAGAAAAATGTCATTGTTACTAAAAATGGAAAAAATATTTTCCCGGAAGAATTAGAGTTTTATTTAAATAGAAGTGACTATATTGAAGAAAGTATGGTATGGGGAAGAACAGATGAAAATTCGGGAGAAACCTATATCAATGCTCAAATTAAAGTCATGGATGAAATGATAGAAGAAGCATTGGGCAGTGACTATTCAGATGAAATGGTTCACCGGTTGATTCAAAAAGAAGTAGACCAAATCAATAAAGACCTGCCTTTCTACAAAAAAATTAGAAAAATCAATATCAAAAAAGGAGAGTTTGCAAAAACCACTACAAAAAAAATAAAACGTCACCTGGAAGTACCGGCACAATAAATAATATTTATAATGAATCATTATCCTCAAACATATTTTTAAAAATTAATAGGTTTACATATAGATTTTTTTGGAATATTAATATAAGATAGTATTTAGTAAGCATCTAGCAACAGCTAAGAACTCTATATAGTAGTTAGGAGAAAAACTTATGGAAGATAAAATTAAACAAGCACTAGAAAAAGTCAGACCATTTTTACAAAGAGATGGCGGCGATGTAGAATTTGTTGATTATGAAGATGGCATTGTTAAAGTACGACTTCAAGGAGCTTGCAGCGGATGCCCGGGAGCTCAAATGACACTTAAAGCAGTCATTGAAAAAATACTTAAAGAAGAATTCAGCGAAGTGAAAGAAGTCGTAGGAGTATAATAGCAAACAAAATCAGCCGATGTATAATCAGGCTGATTTTTTTAATCAATCACAAGCTTAAATTTTTTATAATACTATATATAGTGGTGATACAAATGATGGAGAAAAAAAACTTAATACTAATATTATTTTTAATAATGGCACTATTGATCTTTAGCATCAGCATGGAAAGTTATTCTAGAATGGATACGGAAGTTCAATCTAATGCGGTTGAAAATGTGGAAGAAATTTTAGAAGAGCCTGAAAAACCTGAGCCCATTAAAATAAAAATTGGTGCTGTTGGCGATATCATGACACATGGTCCACAGCTTAGGGCTCAATTTGATGCTGAACAAAATATTTATGACTTTAATAATAACTATCAACATGTTAAAGAATATATAGAGCAATGTGACTTAGCAATTTGTAATATTGAAACCGTATTTGCCGGTGAAGAAAAAAACTATTCAAGTTACCCACGTTTTAACACACCGGATTCGTTGGTAGACGCCCTGTACGCATGTGGTTTTGATGTTGGTGTTACATCCAATAACCATTCCATGGATAAAGGCAAAGAGGGTGTTTTAAGAACCCTTCAGGTCATTGAAGACAAGGGAATGCTTGCTGTTGGGACCCAACTTCCTGATGAACAAAATTATGAGATAGTAGACGTTAAACAAATTAAAATTGGAATAGCTGCTTTTACTTATGAAACGCCGGAATATCAAAATCATAAAACCATCAATGGTATTATGGTACCACATGAAATTGAGGATGCTATTAATACCTTTAATTATAGTACCTTGGATGAAGATTTATTAAAAATGGATGAAATAATAGAAAATATGAAAACTTCGGGAGCTCACATGGAAATATTTTATATCCATTGGGGGCAAGAATACTCTAAAAAACAGAACCATTATCAAGAAAAAATAGCCAATCATCTTGCTAATCAAGGCGTAGAGATTATATTTGGGTCCCATCCTCATGTGATACAGCCTGTAGAAATCATTCAAACAGCGGATGGGCATGAAACGGCTGTTTTTTATTCCTTGGGAAACTTTATCTCAAATCAACGATATGAGCTTTTAAATAACAGATATACTGAAGATGGTATGATTGCTCATGTAGAGTATTTGTTTGAACCGGATACCAATCTATTGGAGTTACAAGAGGTGAATATAATACCAACTTGGGTGAATCGATATTATGGCAATCATAAAAGATACTATGAAATCTTGCCCATTCCACAATTTATGCATTCGGATATACTTGGGGAAAAGACCATGTGGAGATTAGAAAATTCATTGAAAAATACAGTTGGGATAATTGGCAAAGAATATTTAAATGAAGAAACAGGAAAACTTACTTTATTAAATAATCAGTGATTACCAAATATATGTTGTAGCTAAAAATTGATAGGAGAAAACAATGAAACTAAGTAAAGAACTTGAAATTGCTAAAGAAGCAGCTGTTGAAGCGGGTAATATTATCTTAGAGATATACAATCAAAAATTTAAAATAGACTACAAAGAAGATCAGTCACCGGTAACCCAAGCGGATCGCTTAGCCGATGAGGCCATTGTAGACAGGCTTAAGAATGAATTCCCACAATATGCGGTTTTATCTGAAGAATCGAAGGATGATTTAAAACGATTGGAAAACGATTGGTGCTGGATTGTGGATCCCTTGGACGGGACTAAAGAGTTTATAAAGAAAAACGGAGAATTTACGGTCAATATTGCATTGATTTTTGAACATAGAGTTGTATTGGGAGTAGTCTATATTCCTGTAAAAAAAGCTTTGTTTTACGCTGTAAAAGGAGAAGGTGCTTTCCTGGAAGAAAAAGGAGAAGTGCAACGGATAAAAGTATCCCATAGGGAATACAATATAAGAGCAGCTTGCAGCCGCTCCCATACGTCTGAAAAATTAAAGAGAATATTACATGAAAACGGTATCAATCATTTGGTTTTTGCAGGAAGTGCTTTAAAAGGCTGTATGATTGCTAAAGGGGATGCAGAAATCTATTATCGGTATGGCAAAACTTGTGAATGGGATACGGCTGCATTACAGTGTGTTGTTGAAGAGGCAGGCGGTATTTTTAGACAAATGGACGATTCAGAAATGATCTACAACCGAGAAAATACCATAAATGAAAAAGGGTTTTATATTCTTAATAAAGAAGAGAACAAACTAAAAATCAATGAATAATTAATAATTAACAATGAATAATTATGAATGATTTTCTTACAGAAAATCTACAATTAAATAGAAAAAGATTTTGAACAACAAAATCCACCTTAATTATTAATTATTCATTATTAATTATACATTAATAAAGGGGTGATTATATGAATCATTTAGAAACATTGGACCTATACAAGCAGGATATGGTTGAAATGCTTCAAGAGCTGTTAAGGATAAAAAGTGTCAATGCGCCTGCAAAAGGAGATATGCCTTTTGGTGAAGGGATACAGGAAGCGTTGGTGTATACACTTAATAAAGGCGAAGAATTAGGTTTTAAAGTGAAGAATGTAGATAACTATGCAGGATACATAGAAATGGGAGAAGGAAAAGAGCTTCTGGGTATTCTTGTACATCTGGATGTAGTACCGGAAGGCTCTGGTTGGGATGTAGAACCCTATGGAGGAGAGATTGTAGATGGGAAAATTTATGGTCGAGGGGCTGTAGACAACAAAGGGTCTGCGGCAGCTATTTTATATGCTATGAAGGCCTTAAAAGAGGCTGATGTTAAATTTAATAAAAGAGTAAGGCTGATATTAGGGACTAATGAAGAAACTTCCAAATGGGAAGGCATTCATCATTATCTGAAAAAAGAAGAAACACCGGATTTAGGATTTGTTCCGGATGCCAATTTCCCTGTTATTCATGCAGAAAAAGGTATATTAATCTTTGACTTGATCAAAAAAATCAAGTCAACATCAGAAGAAGGATTGCTGCTCAAAAGCATTACGGGAGGAAATGCGCCGAATATGGTACCCGATTCCTGCAAGGCCATTATAATGGCAAAAGATTATAATGAAATACTAGATAAAGTCAATGCATTTAATAAGGGAGATTACAAAATAAGAACACGAGTAAGAGGGAAAAGTATGGAAATAACTGCTGAAGGTATTTCTGCTCATGGTGCACATCCTGATAAAGGCCTAAATGCTATTTCTATATTGATGCAGTTTTTAGGAACGCTTAAACTCTCTAATGATGATATCAATGAATTCATTCAATTTTATAACGATAAGATGGGATTCAGCCTTCATGGTGAAAACATTGGCTGTTTACTGAAAGATGATGTCTCAGGTAAACTAATATTTAACGTTGGCCAGATACAAGTAGATAACAAGACAGCGGGGCTAACCATTAACATTAGGTACCCGGTAACATTAAAGGGTGAGAAGGTCTATGAATGTCTACGTTCCGTAACAGATGAATTTGAATTTGGTATTGTGAAAAAAAATGAACAATTACCGATATACCTTGAATTAGATCATCCATTGGTACGTACACTTATGGATGTCTATAGGAAGCACACGGGTGACGAGGAAAGCCGGCCCATTGTTATAGGTGGAGGCACCTATGCAAGAGCTATTAAAAATGCAGTTGCTTTCGGTCCTACATTTGTAGGCCAGCCATCTGTTGAGCACCAAAAAAACGAATACATATCCATCGACCACCTATTCCACGCCACACAAATCTACACCGATGCCATCTACGAGCTTGTAAAGTAGGGGCGTATTTGAATAAGCCACTAATGAATAAAGGAGAAATAATATAATGACTGATATGATTGAAACCATTAAAGAACAGTTGATTCAGCATATATCGCCCTACTTAATTATATTGTTTGGATCAGCGGTAAAAGGCGAACTGAAAAAAGAAAGTGATATGGATGTGGCATTTTTAAGTGATAAAGAAATGGATGAGTATGAACTATATATGATCGCTGAGGAAATAGCAAATAGAATCGGAAGAGATGTGGATATCGTTGATTTAAAAAAGGCATCTACTGTTTTTAGAGCTCAAATTATTGGTACCGGTAAAGAAATATTCAACCAGAATGAAACAAGCAGTGCTGCATTTAAGATGAAAGCTTTTAAAGAATATGCAAATCTAAATGAAGAAAGACAATGCATACTGGACAAGATCAAGGAAAGGGGAAAGATATATGGATGTGATTATAAACAAAGCCCAGACCATTGAGAGATGTACAAAAAGAATTCAAGAAGAATATGGCAATAACCCTGAAAATCTTAATAATTTTACAAAACAAGATTCTATTATTTTAAATATACAAAGAGCCTGTGAAGCCTGTATTGATATCGCGATGTATATTATTTCTGAAAAAGGCTGGGGAATCCCTCAAAACAGCAGAGATGCCTTTGATATTTTATATCAAAATCATGTTATTGATGATGGTTTTGTACTAAAGCTAAAATCCATGGTAGGATTTCGAAACATAGCGATTCATGATTACCAAGCTGTAAACTTAGTGGTTGTAAGAAAGATCATTGAAGAACATTTAAATGATTTTCAAGAATTTGCACAACTGGCAATTAAAACTGGATTAAGTTAAAGGTGTAAAATTCAAACCTGCTCTGAATTTTAGGGGTTGAATTATTAAAAAAATTTGATATAATATGGTTGAAAATAAAATAAATTATTAGAGTAATCTTCAGGGAAGGGTGTAAATCCCTACCGGCGGTTATAGTCCGCGAGCACATTGGTGTTGAACCTGTGAAATTCAGGTACCGACAGTTATAGTCTGGATGGGAGAAGATAATCATGATATGTGCATACATGAGCCCAGAAGATTCTTTTCTGGGCTTTTTTATGTCTGGTTGGTTTTATGGGGATTACTCAGCTTTACACAGGAGGCGTTAAAATTGAATAAATCAGTTGAGGCAATAGGAGAAACCAGAAGACACAATGTTTCTTTTAAGACACAACTAATCGTTAAAACAGCGATCTTATCTGTTATTGCTTACTTATTGATGCTTGTAGAAATCCCGGTAGTATTCTTTTTCCCAGATTTTCTGAGAATAGATGCCAGCGATGTGCCGGCTATTTTAGGAGGCTTTGCTATAGGACCTGTGGCAGGGGTGGCTATTGAACTTGTGAAAAATTTAATCAAATTTGCTACAGGCTCATATTCAGGAGGTATCGGCGAGCTGGCAAACTTTATCATCGGAACCGCATGGGTCCTTCCTGCATCTTTGCTTTATAGAAGAAATAAAACAAAGAGAACTGCTTTATTGGGGATGGTATTAGGTGTAGTAACCATGTTGGTAATAGGTGGCTTGGTTAATTATTTTGTTTTGATACCACTCTATCTTCCAAGTGCAGATGCCAAATCCTTAGTGCTATATGCTATAATGCCCTTTAATCTATTTAAAGGCATAGTTATTACAGTTATTACTCTTCTCATATATAAAAAATTATCACCATTGATTCATGGGTAGAAAAGAATAAAGAAATAATAGTTGCGGATGATGGATCCGCTTTTTTTTTGATGAAAAAGATTTGGACCCTCTCCCTCTAACCTTCGTTATGATATAATAGTGTGAGTTTATATAAAGGAGAAAACAACATGCCTTCTAAGAATAATTTTAAATACTTAGAAATTTATAAAAAAATAAAATCAAATATACAAAATAATACTTGGGAATCAGGGTTGAAATTACCTACAGAGCATGACTTAATGTCGTTATATGATGCTAGCAGAGATACCATTCGGAAGTCTCTTGCAATACTTTTGAATGAAGGATATATATATAAGCAGGCTGGAAAGGGTACTTTTGTACGAAAGGTAAAATCAAACTACAAATTAACCCTTTTAGAAAGCTTCTCGGAGCAGATGAGAGCATCAAATATAGAGCCAAGTAGTGAAATTATAAAGATTGAGGAAACAAAGCCGGAACAATACATATTAAATCATTTAGAAGCCAATGAAGAAGAAAAAATATTTAAAATTGAGAGGCTTAGAAAAGCAAATAATGATCCCATGTGCTATGAAATTGCATTTGTCTCTGAGTCCATATGTAACAATATTGATAAAAAAGTGCAAGACAACATTTCATTATACGATCTATATGAAAACTACTATAATTTAAAACTTAATTATGGGGATATGATGATAGAGGCCAAAAATGCACCTAAACATATTAGTAAAGTATTGAAAATAAAACCTCATGATGCTATTTTAGAAATGCGTATAGTGGTTTATTTGGACACTGGACGGCCCCTTTATTATGTTGAAGCCTATTATATTGGAAACAAATATTTTTTTTCCGCCACTTTACCAAGAAAAGCATAAATCAAAAAAATGTTAGGAGTTCAATTACGCTATTCATAAAAGAGTAGTGTTTTTTTCATTTATTTTAAAAATATACTTGAAATGTACGTACAAATAGATTATAGTAAGATTAGATTAAATGTACGTACATTTGTTTTTTTATTCAACTATTTAATTATAAGAAACGGGAGATTTGAAAATATAGTAAAAAATAATATAATCTAAAGAGGAAGATTTTAGTTTTACTACATTTTTTAAAATCTAAATGATTTCGTGAAAATATCTTAAAAAATAGGAGGGTAATATGAAAAAGAGAATTGCAATTATAGGAAGTAGTGGCGGGAATTTATACAACCTAGGTGGAAAAGAGCCTGATAAACTAATTGGTGAAATTCAAAATCAATCAGAGTCCTCAGAAATAGAAGTGGTAGATGTTCAATTTATTGCAGCTCAGGCATCTATGGATCATATTAAACCGAATACAAAAGCAAGTCTATATGTTTGGAACGATTTAGAAAAAAAAGCTATAGCAACAGAATCAGAGATATTGGAATCCATTAATAAAAAAGCATCGGAATATGATGAAAAACTTGCTGGTAGAATAATGAATGATGAGATAGACGGACTTGTCGTTATGAGTTGTGACCCAAAAGGCATTAACGCTCAAGCTATTCAAGCAGCCGTTTCAAAGGAAATACCTATTGTAGGAACCGGCGGTACATCTATGGCATCCATTGCATCATTAAAAGGCAATGTCATTGCCACTTCCGGAACGACAGGAACAACAAATCGGACAAGAGCTGTAGCAGCTATTTCAGCATTAAGCAAGTATTGGAAAATTAAGTACAAGCCTGTAATTGGGGGTGGGGGCCAAGCAGCTCAAGGAGATGACAATATATTATCCAGAATCAGCTTTAGAGGGATTATGATGGCTGCCATTCCAGGATTTATTTCTATGGCATTAATCCTTGCACTAAGTAAAATTCCTGGGTTTGGTGCTCTGGAAAGTGTTTTCAGTGCATTAATCGGTGCATTGCCGGTTATTGTGGCAGCCATTGCAGCTAAACAAGTTTCGGGATTAGATGAAGTTGGAATTGTTGCCGGTGTTGTTGCAGGTACGCTATCTATTAACGGAGGCCTAATCGGCGGGATTATCGGAGGTATATTTGCTGGTATTCTTGCTTATCACTTGATAAAGATATGTTTTAGATGGAATTTTCCGGCTACAACAGCAAATATTGTAGCTGGGGGTCTCGCAGGGCTGATTTCTGGGCTTAGTGTTTACTTTCTAATTGCTCCAATTGCATTAAAATTAGGAGATGGCATTAGATTATTAATCGAAACAGCTACAGGATATAATCTAATATTAGCAGGCGCTATAGCAGGGTTGCTCATTTGGCCGGCTATTATTGGAGGGGTCTATCATGCTGCAATATTGCCTATCGTGTTATTGGAGATGGAAAAAACAGGGATGAGTTTTCTTGGTGCTGTGGATATGACAGGTCTTGTAATGGTATCGGCAGGAATAACATTTGCTAATATATTTTTTCCTAGAGAAAAAAGTGAAGCAACCATTGCGGCTCCAGGATTCTTTATTAATGTGGTATTTGGTACATTTGTTGAAGCAGCGTATCCATTTATGTTTTCTAATAAGATGGTTATGATTGGAGCCATTTTTTCAGCAGGACTATCTGGTATGGCAGTGGGCTTATTTAATGTAAAAGGAACTGCTTATGTACCGGCTTTAATAGCACCGACACTTTCAAATAATATGATCGGTTTTGCAGTAAGTATGTTGGTAGGCTTTGTATCTGCCTTTATAATTACGGTATTAGCAAATAAACTAAGTAAAAAAAATAATAACCCAGAGAATTTAGATGTGAAAGCAAGATAAAATTTTATCAAGGAGATGTAATGATTATGATTATTGGCGATATGGAAAAAAAGAGGAGATTGGGTTTAAAAAAAGTATCTGACGCTTTAAAACTGCATCATGGCGTTACAATATTAAGCACTGGTATTACCGGAGACGATGCGCGATTAGCAAAAGCTGTAACAGATGCAGGCATAAAATTATTAGAACCCAATCATCCGGCAGTAGCTCTTGCAAGAGGTCATAAAGGTGTCATATCTATGCATGAGGCAGAGCAAGTAAGACATGAGATTCATATCGAAGACATGATTAAAGTGACGAAAGGTATTCGCAGTGTTGTACCGGAAGATACCTTCATTACCGTAGGTGTTCCTGGAGGTTTTACCGAAGCATTGCCGGTAGTATTGAAAGAAGAAGACTTTTTAAACCTGTCACTTGCGGGAGCAGATGGACTGCATGTTCATAAATCAACTTTAGAAGATTTAGAATCAGTAGTTATAATGGCACATAAATATGGTTTGTTGGTAGATGCCTATATTGGGCACCCTGATGATCTTCACACTTTTGGTATTCCTGCCAGAACACCTGAAGAGGTTAGCAAAGTAGCTAAGCAGATGAGTGATATAGGAGTAGATTTTATAGGGTTAATGACGGGTATGAGCTATGAAGGCGTTGAAGCTGGAAAGATTCATCCCAACATAAAAGAAAGACTCCTTGCCTTAATTTCAAGCGTAAATGTACCCACACTAGCTGAAGGTGGTATTAACTTGAATAATTATCAAGCTTTTGCTGAAACAGGCGTCAACATACTTGTTATTGGCACTGCAATAGATAATATGGTAAGCCATGCTGCACAAAATGCTGTATCTTCATTTTTAAAGCATTAATAAAGATATAATGAAAATTATATATTATTCTTAACATATATAATAAATAAAAACCGTTAATTGTGGGATAGGGTGTGATATTTCAAACACTCTATCTCATTTTATATTATAATAACTAAGAAAATAAGGATCTATGATGAAAGATGTAAGATCTATACAAGTAATTTAAAGAATCTTGAATAACCAAAATCCTTTCAGTATAATATATAGGTGGGTTGTATTCCTATACGATATATCACCTACATATTGAAATAAAGAGGTATATCAAATGCAGCAAATCATCAGTCACAGTGAAGATGAAACCAGAGAAATTGGAAAAAAAATTGCACAACAATTAAATAAAGGCGACATTTTATGCTTAAAAGGAGATCTTGGAGCAGGCAAGACCCTGTTATCTAAATCCATTGCCCATGCTTTTGGTGTAAAAGAACCGGTGACCAGTCCCACATTTACCATCGTACATGAATACGAAGGACGGTTTCCATTATACCATTTTGATGTCTATAGAATCCATGACATAGATGAAATGTACGAAATCGGTATAGAAGAATACCTGTATGGAGACGGCGTCTGCTTGATAGAATGGGCAGATAAAATACAAGAAATTTTACCTGAGGAAAGCATTTGGATTGAATTATCCAGAGGTGAAGGTGATAATGATAGAATCCTAAATATTAGAGGTGAATTAATAATGAATAATTAAGGTTAATTTTGCTTTGCAAAATTTTCATTATTAATTTTGATACGAGTATAAGGAGTGAGAATATGCTTATTTTAGCAATAGACACCACATCTCAAGCAGCATCCATAGCTTTAATCAATGAAGAAAGGCTTATAGGTGAGTACACCAGCAATGCAAAGATGACCCATTTACAAAAACTCATGCCAATGGTTGAAGAATTATTAAATAAATGTGATCTATCAATAGATGATATACAAGGCATTGCTGTTTCAGAAGGCCCGGGTTCTTTTACAGGAATCAGAATAGGCGTTTCTGCCGCAAGAGCACTGGCACAAGCTCAGGATATTCCTGTAGTTTGTGTGCCGACCCTAAAAGCAATGGCGTATAATCTACCATATTATTCAGGCATAATATGTCCAATCTTGGATGCTAGAAGGCAGCAAGTATATGGAGCCGCCTATCAATGGGAAAATCATGATTGCAGAGAAGTCATTCATCCGTCTGCATATTTTATTGAAGAACTTTTAGAGAAATTAAGAGAGTATGAAGACATAGTATTCTTAGGAGACGGTGTTTTACCTTATAAAGAACAAATCGTCAATGTACTGGGCGAAAAAGCAAATTTTGCACCCAGTTATAACAAATATCAAAAAGCCTCTTCCGTAGGACAATTAGGCTTAGAGCTTTTTGAAAATGAAAAACAACAAGCTTATTATGAAGTAAAACCCAACTACCAAAGAAAATCAGAAGCTGAAAGAAACCTGGAAAAAAAGCGGCAGGATGAGGGGAAATGAGAAATATTATCATAAGAGATATGGTTGTAAAGGACATAAAAGATATATTAATCATAGAAAACCTCTGCTTTCCGGTGCCTTGGAGTGAAGCGGCTTTTTTAAATGAACTGCTCAATAACGCTATTTCAAAATACTTGGTAGTACAACATGAAAATCGTGTGATTGGATATGCAGGGGTATGGAGAATATTGGATGAGGGACATATCACCAATATAGCTACCCATCCCGGCTTTCAGCGAAATGGTATTGCACGTGAATTGCTAAAAGCTTTAATACAAGTCCTTGAAGAAGAAAACATTACTAAAATTACATTAGAAGTAAGAGCCTCAAATGAACCTGCCATTAACCTATACCAACAATTTGGTTTTACTCAAGCAGGTATTCGAAAAGGATATTATGAAGACAACAAAGAAGATGCCGTAATAATGTGGAAAGAGACCTGAGTGGAGCAATGAATAATGAATAGTTAATAATGAATAATTGTGGAGGATTTTGCTATGCAAAATCTTCATTTTTATATTAATGAAATTTTGTAAAACAAAATTCTCCTTAATGATTAACGATCAATTATTCATTGGTCACAATGTGAACACTATGTATATATTTTTTTTCATAAGAAATAATAGGTAGTATAAAAGATACAACTTAAACGGTCTAAAATGAAAATAATATTTGCGAGGTGATACGGTGAGAAATGATGAGTATGACTATAACGATGAAATGTGCTCAGTAGCATCCTATTGTAAGAACTTCGTTAAACGAAGAGATATAAATTCTTTTAACATGTCTACCTATAAATCCTGCGAAAATTGTAACCATTTTACTACCAACAATAGGTGCGAGTTAAACAAAACCGATAGAATACTCTTCCAAATGGATCTAGAGTAAAATCAGAAGTAAGATTGAGAACTAATAATCACTCTATGGCAGTAGAGTGATTATTTTCGTTTTTCTATGTAATTTAAAATAACTCATGAACTTATATTTCGTGTATAATAATAAGGGTTAATAAAGTGAGATAATCCTTTTTAAATTCTCAATTATACAAATTTGAGGTGTCATTATGAATCAAATAAAAGAAAAAGACAAGGCAGAAAAAATAATACTAGCCATAGAGACAAGCTGTGATGAAACATCCGTAGCAGTCATAAAAAACGGCAGACAAATTCTATCCAATATCATATCCTCACAGATTGACATACATAAGGACTATGGTGGCGTGGTACCTGAAATTGCTTCCAGACACCATCTGGAAAATATGAACATAGTCATCGATGAAGCATTAGAAACCGCAGGCATTACCTTAAATGACATTGATGTTATCGGTGTAACAAAAGGACCGGGACTGGTGGGCGCACTTCTTGTAGGATTGTCTACTGCAAAGGCACTAGCCTTTGCCTTAAAAAAACCTTTAATAGGCGTTCACCACATCAAAGGTCATATTTGTGCCAATTATTTAGAGCATCCGGATTTAAGGCCACCATTTTTAAGTTTGGTGGTATCGGGAGGACATACGCATATAATAGATGTTAAAGATTATGATCGTTTTCAAGTATTAGGACAAACCCGAGATGATGCAATAGGAGAAGCCTATGATAAAGTAGCTCGAGTTTTAGGACTGGGTTATCCCGGAGGACCTAAAATTGATAAGATTGCAAAAACAGGCAATCCAGATGCCATTGCATTTCCGAGAACTTATTTAGAACAAGGAAGCCTTGACTTTAGCTTTAGCGGTATCAAAACAGCAGTTTTAAATTACATCAATGCCCAAAAGCAAAAAGGAAATACCATCCATAATGCAGATGTTGCAGCAAGCTTTCAAATGGCAGCAGTAGAAGTAATAATAAAGAAAGTATTACTAGCACTCGAACAAACAGGCAGAAATTCATTGGCTATGGCCGGTGGCGTCGCTGCTAATAGTTTATTGCGCAGCATGTTAAAAAAAACATGCGAGGAAGCAGCCATATCCTTGTATTATCCATCCATAGAGCTATGCACAGATAATGCAGCCATGATCGGTTGTGCAGCCTATTATGATTATATAAATGGAAAACAAGATAATTTGAGCTTAGATGCATATCCATCACTATCATTTTTGGACTAGCTGAACGAATACCATTTAGCAGCTACAGGAGATATTAATCTAAAAAAAACAGGCCTATAGTCGGCATGAGCTGACTTAGGCCTGATTTATTTGCATATCACTAATAAAAAAATAAATTAATCCTAATTTGTTTTCTCTTCTACATATCTAATGATATCGCCGATGCTTTGGAATTTTTCAGCGTCTTCATCTGGTATTTCAATATCAAATTCGTCTTCTATCGCCATTATAATTTCAACAGCATCTAAAGAATCAGCTTCTAGATCTTTCATGAGAGAAGTTTCCAGTGTTATAACTGAAGTATCGCTTACTCCTAATTGTTCTGCAATAATGCCTTTAACTTTCTCAAATACCATTTAATTTACCTCCCATATTTTAAAAAAAATAATTTCCTTATTATCCCTAACTTGCCAGATAAATCAATAGGATAATGAATGCAAGCCTGTTTGTAGATAGATTAACAGTTTCTTTATGTACTTTATCAAAATTTATTATAATGGACTACTTAAAATACTGCAAGGATATTTTTCATTTTTTAATATTTATAATAAATATATTAGGTAGGTTAATAATATATGCTATTACAGATTTTTTATACAATACATATAAAAATCCTTGACAAAACACAATATGGCGCATAAAATGACTTTAAAGTCACATCTATATTTAATGAATAATTATGAATTAGCATTTAATTTCTTAAAGAATTGGAAGTGATTCTAATGAAGGATATTATTTTACGTGCTGAAGAAATATGTAAAAATTATCAGATGGGTGAAGTGACAGTCCACGCATTAAAAGAAGCCACCTTTGAATTGTTTAAAGGAGAGTTTTCAGTTATATTAGGTCCCAGCGGATCTGGTAAGAGCACCCTTTTAAACATTATTGGAGGTATGGACCTGCCGTCATCCGGAAAGGTATTTCAAAATGATGAAGAGATAACAACTTTTAACGAAAAAAAATTAACAGAGTATCGAAGAAATAAAATAGGTTTCGTATTTCAGTTTTATAATATTATGTCAAATCTAACAGCCAGAGAAAATGTTGAACTGGCAGTAGAGATTTGTAAAAACGCTTTGAATATTGATCAAGTCATAGAGGACGTTGGCCTTACCCATAGAAAAGACCACTTTCCTTCTCAGATGAGCGGTGGAGAACAGCAGAGAGTTGCCATAGCCCGTGCCGTAGCCAAAAATCCGGAAATACTTTTATGTGATGAACCTACAGGTGCCCTTGATTATACCACAGGAATAGCAATATTATCGCTCCTAAGAAAAGTTAATCAAGAACTGGGCATTACAGTGGCTGTCATTACACATAATGCAGCCATAGCCAATATGGCGGATCAGGTCATAAAAATGAGAAGCGGTAAAATAGTTGAGATCAGTAAAAACGATAACCCAATCGACCCGGAAGGGATTGAGTGGTAATGAAAAAATTAAATAAGCGATTGATCGGTTTAATCAAACAATCTAAAGGCTCCTTTATAGCTATTGTTACGGTGGTCTCCGTAGGGATTATGATTTTTATGGCCATGAGTTCGGCAGCAGCCAATCTAAAGCATACATTAGAACACTATTATCAATTGACTCACTTTGCAGATATGTATGTACAAGTGGTACAAATACCTGAGAAGGATATTGAAGCCTTAGAGGCAAAATACGGGCTTCTGGAGGCATCTGGAAGAATTGTTATGGATGTACCTATGATTACGGATGACGAGGATGAACGTGTCACTGTAAGAGTAACCAGCATTTCGAAAAATGCATTGGTGAACAGTCTGTATTATCAAGAAGGCAGTGCCATTGAGAATGTAGATGAAGATATTGTAGTGGTAGAGCAATTTGCAAGAGCCAGAAATATAAAGATTGGAGATAAAATAAAGCTTCAAATTAGCGGGCGGCAATATAAGATGACTGTAAAAGGAATTGCCGCAAGTGCAGAGTATATTTATCTAATTGAAAATGAACAAAACCTTATACCTAATGTAGAGCAATTTGGTGTGGTGTATGTATCCAAAGAATTTGCTCAAAGAAGCGTCGGACTTGTAGGAAGTGCTAATGAAATATTAATGCGAATTCAACAGAATCAAAATGCAGACAAAATAGAAGACCAAATCAAAGAAGATCTAAAAAAGTTTGGATTAAAAAGAGTCATACATAAAAAAGACCAGTTAAGCAATAGAATGCTTTCTGAAGAGCTGATTCAATTGGAGCAGACTTCAAACTCTTTACCCATCTTATTTTTATCCATAGCAGGCGTTGTTTTGATTATGATGGTATCAAGAATGGTCAAGAATGATAGGATGAGTATTGGTGTATTAAAAGCTCTGGGATACAGCTCCATTCAAATCATTACCCACTATACAAAATATGCCTTAAGCGCAGGTTTATTAGGTGCTGTATTAGGCTCTGCAGCGGGGGCAGTACTGGCTGGCGGTTTGACAAAGCTGTATATCGGTTTTTTTAATATCCCTATATTGAGGATACAAATTTACTACCAGTATGTCTTAATAGCTGTTGCCTATGCAATTGTTTTCTGCGGCACTTCAGGTATTTGGGGGTCTAAAGAAATACTGAAAATCATGCCTGCAGAATCCATGCGGCCTGAAGCACCTAAGGCAGGCAAAAGAATTTTTTTAGAAAGAATCTCAATCATATGGAAAAGACTTTCCTTTAGCTGGAAATTAATCATAAAAAATGCTTTTAGAAATAAAAAGAGAATGGCCTTCATTCTGGTAGGGGTCATACTGACTTGCAGCTTAATGATTGCAACTATGGGTTTAGTGAATACCACTACTCAGATGTTTGAAAAACACTTTAGTGAATTTCAAAA